>NZ_LT900021.1:615931-923897 GCF_900198835.1 Thermococcus henrietii
CCGGGGGAAGGAGGTTGGTTGGAGGAACCGTTAGGAAGGTTGATTTCCATCCGGACCCGAGGGTTCTACTGAGGAACTACGAGAAGGTCTTCACGAACGAGTTCGGAACTCTTGAAAAGCCTGCAGTAAACCTGACACTCGGAGTTGAGAATCTCCTCTATTTTGTTAGGGACGTTCGAGACTTCTACCGCTTCCTTCTCGGCCTTCAGCGCTACGTGGGTGATAGGCGGAGGAAAGCCATTTACCTCGTTCACAGGGGGCTCGTTGGAGCACTGCCCCCTTACATAATGCCGGAGATGAGGCGCCTTGCCACGAGCGTTTGGGTGTTGCAGAGCTATTCCACCGGCGTGCTCGTCTCGATAGTTAAGAGCCCCTCCTTTGAACTCATTGGCAGGGAGTTCACGATTGACGTTGGGGGTGTCTTCGGTGGAGGGACCTAACCTGGGGAAGGTAACGCTTGAGAGCCTCATCGTTACGATGGATAAGGTCCGGTTCGGGGACATAACACTGATTGAGAACTACTCATCGATTGGCGCCGAGTTGTCCCTGTATTTCGTCGTGAAGTACGCCCTTGGAAAAGGCCTACCAGTTCTCGTTGAGGACGTGTTTGACGCATTTCCAGGGTATATGAAGCACTTGGAGTTCATGGGTATCGACTTTCCAATCGATGTCGTTGGCGTTGTGAAAATAGGGGGTGCGGAAGAGTACGGACATGTTGTCGAGAAGGTGCAGTTTGAGGCCGACCCGGCGCTCTACCTTGGCAAGAAGGAGAGGGCCATCGCAAGGGCCATGGGTGATGACAGGTACGTTCATGTGGTCGTCGGTTTTGAACGTCTATTTGGGTTCTTAAAGGACGTCAAAGACGTTCATGTTGTGGCAAATCACCTGCGCGAGCTCCTCGGCAACGAGTCGAGAATGGTATTCCATATAATAGACGGAAACGTTATCGAGAGCTTCCCAACGAACCCATTGCCCCTCCTTGAGACCGTGGCCACCTCGGTCGTAGCTATCCACGACCACGGTGACATGCTCCGCCTTCGTTTCAGGAAGTCCGTATTCACTTTCCTCGAAGGGAGGAATGAGGTCCTTCTACAACCCGCCGACATAGCGACATGGTTATAAAGTCAGGAAAAAAGCTCTAGCGGCGAGTAGCCTTCCATCACCCTCTCCATTTTCAGCTTCATTCCGAGGGCGTTGGTGACCGTTCCACTCTTCTCGGCCCACCTGCCTGCAGGAATAACGAGGGTCTCGCCGGGTAACTCAACGGGTTCGTTCGAAACGACCACGTAGCGTTCTGCCTTCGGTATTCCGGTCACTCCTGCCCTTACCAGCCCCTCCGCGTTCGCTCCCTTCCTGAGTACCAGCGTCGGGACGTTCAAGGCTTCGCCGTCCTCAGTTACGGCCAGTTCGTAGTTCTCCTCAACGATTTCCTTGCCCTTCAGCAGTATCTTGAGGAGCGGGAACTTCTCCGGGTCTGCCCTGAGCAGGACGCGTTTGGCTTTCTTGACGTCGTCGAGGGTCGCCGTCGATGGGCTTCCGCTCACGGTCGAGCCTATCGGAACGCCCTTACGCTCGGCGAAGGCCTTGAGGGCTTCTATCTCCTCGTTGGTCAGGTCGGGCGTTAGAACAAGGGCGTAGTTTCCGCTCTCGATGAACTTCTTCGCCTCTTCCCAGCTTACCGGCTTTCCGTTGAGGAGCGGTCCGCTGAGGGTCTTTTCCCAGGGCCTCTCGAAGCGACAGACGTCGCAGAGGTATCCGTTCCACGAGTCCTCGACGCTCGAAGCCCTCACGAGAAGCCTGGCGTAGGTTTCGATGGCCATCTCGCAGGCGAGGGAACAGCCGTTGCAGACGGTTTTGATTTTCTCGGTCTTCCACGGGCCGGGCTTTGTGAGCGGTGGCCTCTCCACTATCGCGCCGACGGGACAGACGTTGGCCAGCTCTCCAAGGAACTTCCCCTCAACGTCGGCTATGGTGTCGCCGAGCGGTGGCCCAATCCTCGTGTCGTAGCCCCTGAATAGGTAGTCTATCACGCCCTCTCCGGCAATCTCGTGGGTGAAGCGGACGCACAGACCGCAGAGGACGCACTTGTTGGGGTCGAGCGTAATCTTCGGGTGGCTCTCGTCAATCTCAAAGCGCTTTTCGCCCCTTCCGAGTTCGGGCTTCACGCTATACAGCGTCGCGTACTCCCTCAGCTTGCAGTCGAAAACCGCCAGACAGCCACAGCTCATGCACCGTGAAGCTTCGCTCCTTGCCTCACTTTCGCTCAGCGTCTTCTCGACCTCCTCAAAGTCCTTCGCCCTCTCCTTCGGGTCGAGGAGCTTCGGCCTGACCCTCGGCCTCCTCGGCGTCTCGCGGTAGTCCTCCTCCGTAACGTCCCTCCAGTGGTTGTATGGTCTTAGGTCGAGCAGGAGTTCGTACAGCTCTCTATCCTCGGTCAGCTCCCTGATGTGCTTCTCGGGGTTTGCGAGGACTTCTCTGGCCTTCTCAAGCCTGCCCCTGAGGTAGAGGTCTATCATCAGTGCGCCCCTTCTCCCGGTTGCTATGCTCTCTATTACCGTTGACGGCCCGAGAACGAGGTCTCCGCCCGCGAAGACGCCGGGCACGTTAGTCTGAAGTGTAATCTCGTCAACAACCGCCCTTCCGCGCCTCGCCTCTATTCCAAGACCCTTCAGGAACTCCTCGTCGCAGTACTGACCTATCGCCAGAATCACGTTGTCGGCCTTAACCCTGAACTCGGAACCCTCAATGGGCACAGGTTTCCTCCTTCCGCTTGAATCCGGCTCGCCGAGGCGCATCCTGACGAGCTCCACCTCCTCGACCCTGCCGTCGCCGATAATCCTCACCGGGTTGGCCAGGAAGAGGAACTCAACGCCTTCCTCGATTGCTTCTTCCACTTCGCGCTCATTGGCGGGCATCTCGGCCTTCGAACGGCGGTAGACGACGGTGACCTTCGCGCCGAGCCTCAGGGCGGTCCTTGCGACGTCCATCGCTGTGTTTCCACCGCCGACAACTATAACGCGCTCGCCAAGCTTCACTTCCTCGCCCGTGTTCACCTTCCTCAGGAACTCTATTCCATGCATAACTCCCTCAAGGTCCTCCCCCGGAATCCCCATCTTCCTGCTCTTCCACGCTCCAACTGCCAGGAAAACGGCATCGTACTTCTTGCGCAGTTCCTCCAGAGTAATGTCCCTGCCGAGGGCCGTGTTGGTTCTCACCTCGATGCCCGTGTTTATCACGGTCGCTATGTCCTTGTCTAAGACGTCCCTCGGAAGCCTGTATCCCGGAATGCCGTAGCGGGTCATTCCGCCGAGTTCGGGCATCGCCTCGAAGATGGTAACCTCGTGGCCCTTCAGCCTCAGGTAGTAGGCGCACGCCAGTCCTGCAGGCCCTCCTCCGACGACGGCAACGCGCTTCCCGGTTGACGGCGGTATCTCGGGCATCCACGGGCCGTTTTCGAGGTCGTAATCGGCAGCGAAGCGCTTCGCGAGCCTTATGCCGACCGGCTCATCGACGAGGTTCCTCCGGCAGGCCTCCTCACAGAAGGCCGGGCAGACCCTTCCGAGCACTGCTGGAAGGATGTACTTCTCCTTCATCAGCTTGACGGCCTCGTGGTACTTACCCATCGCTATCAGCGCGAGGTAGCCCTGTATGTCGGCGTGGGCGGGACAGGCGTCCTGGCACGGACCGATGCAATCTCCATAATGGCTCGAAAGGAGAAGCTCAAGGGCTGTTCTGCGCATCTCGATGACCCTATCGCTCAGGGTCTCGACTTTGAGGCCCTCCCTGGGCTTCAGCGTACAGGCGGTGGTTACTCCCCTCTCGGTCTCGACGAGGCAGAGCCTGCACGAGCCGTAGGGTTCGAGCTCTTCGGTATAGCAGAAGCCGGGAACGTGGCCAATCTCGCGCAGGAACTCTATGAGGGGCTTATCCGCCGGAGCGTCAACTTCCTTTCCGTTAACGATGAGCCTGACCATCTCACTCACCCCCGGTAACGATTTCTATAGCGTTGAACCGGCACACCTCGTAGCAGGTTCCGCACTTAATGCACTTCTCCTGGTCTATCTTGTGGGACTTGAGCTTCTCGCCGGTTATCGCGTTGGCCGGGCAGAAGATTGCGCAGGCGGTGCAGCCCGTGCACTTCTCTGGGATTATGACGTACCTTATGAGGGGCTTGCAGACTTTGGCCGGGCACTTCCCCTCGATGTGCGCTAAATATTCGTCCCTGAAGTAGCGGAGCGTCGTTAGGACGGGGTTCGGTGCCGTCTGCCCGAGACCGCAGAGGGAACCGGCCTTCACCTGGTGGGCGAGCTTCTCGAGCCTCTCAAGGTCCTCCTCGGTGGCCTTGCCCTCGGTGAACCGCTCGAGGATTTCGAACATTCTCTTCGTCCCAACCCTGCAGAAGGTGCACTTACCGCAGGACTCCTTCACCGTGAAGTCGAGGAAGAACTTGGCGACGTCCACCATGCAGGTGTCCTCGTCCATGACGACCATTCCACCGCTCCCCATTATCGCGCCGGTCGCGTTCACGCTCTCGTAGTCAACGGGCGTGTCGAAGAGGCTCTCCGGAATGCAACCTCCCGAGGGCCCACCGAGCTGAACTGCTTTAATCCTCTTCCCGGTCTTCGTTCCACCGCCTATCTCGTAGAGTATCTCCCTCAGCGTCGTTCCCATCGGCACCTCGACGTTTCCGCCGTGCTTTATCTTGCCCGACAGCGCGAAGACTTTAGTGCCTTTGCTCTTCTCGGTTCCGAGCGAGGCAAAGGCCTTCCAGCCGTGCCTTATTATCCACGGCACGTTCGCCCACGTTTCGACGTTGTTTATGTTGGTCGGCTTTCCGAAGAGGCCCTTCTGGGCCGGATACGGTGGCCTCGGCCTCGGCATCCCGCGTTTGCCCTCTATCGAGGCTATCAAAGCGGTTTCCTCACCGCAGACGAACGCTCCTGCACCTTCCTTAATCTCGATGTCGAAGGAGAAACCGCTTCCAAGGATGTTCTCACCGAGGAAGCCCCTCTCCTTAGCTTGCTTCAGCGCTATCTTCAGCCTCCTTATGGCCAGCGGATACTCGGCACGGACGTAGATGAAGCCCTTCGTAGCTCCAATCGCGTAAGCCCCTATTATCATGCCCTCTATAACGCGGTGGGGGTCGCCCTCAAGAACGTTCCTGTCCATGAATGCTCCGGGGTCGCCCTCGTCAGCGTTGCAGATTACGTACTTCTCGTCGCCCTTAGCTTCCCTCGTGAACTTCCACTTCAGGCCGGTCGGGAAGCCTGCTCCACCCCTTCCGCGAAGCCCGGATTTCATAATGATATCTATGATTTCCTCCGGCTCCATCCTGAGGGCCTTCTTAAGGGCTTCATAACCACCGACGGCGATGTACTCGTCTATGTTCTCCGGGTCTATGTAGCCGGAATTTTCGAGCACTATCTTCACCTGCTTGGCGAAGTAGCCGTCAATGTCCCACGTCTTTCTCTCGCCGTTCTCCCACCAGTCGCGCTTGACTATCCACTCCTCGATGGGCTTTCCGTTTACCACGTGCTCCTCTATAATCCTCGGGACCTTCTTCGGGTCGACGTGGCCGTAGGTGATAATCTCGTCCTCGGTGATTATGTCAACGAGGGGTTCGCGGTAGCACATGCCGACGCAACCAACTATCTTGAGCTTCACGTCGAGGTTTCTCCTCTCAAGCTCGGCCTTTATTGCCTCGTAGGTTTCCCTCGCGCCGGCAGCAATCCCGCAGGAGTTCATGCCGACCGCTATGGCCTTTATCTCAGACATCGAGCTTTCCCTCCTTGAGTTTCCTTATGAGCTTCCTAACCCTGTCCGGCGTGAGCTTGCCGAACACCTTGTCGTTTATCATGACCACCGGTGCCAAACTGCAACAGCCGAGGCAGGCCACCCTTTCGAGGGTTATCAGCCCGTCCTCCGTCGTCTGGCCCTCCCCTATGCCTAGCTCCTCAGTTATCGCCTGGGCAATGGTTACCGCCCCGTTCACGTGGCAGGCCGTTCCGTGGCAGATTTTGACGACGTACTTTCCGAGGGGCTCGAACCTGAACTGCGCGTAGAAGGTCGCGACGCCGTAGACCCTGCTCAAGGGAATTCCGAGGTAGTCGGCGATTCTCTCAAGGACTTCCCTTGGAAGGTAGCCGAAGCGCTCTTGGGTTCTCTGCAGAAGGGGGATTAGCGAGCTCGGCTCGGGGGGATACGAGGTCAGGTAATCGACTTCCGCCTCCATGAGCACCACCACTTATGGGCGATAGTTGGTTTGCTGTGCTTATAAATGTGCATTGAAGTACAAGTTTGTAACAAAAGGTTCCCAACCTTCGGTTTGAAAAATCCTTAAGGGAATCTTTACAAACTTAAAATTATAGCCCGATAGGGGCGTGGTCGAGTTGAGATATGTAAAGCTACCCTCCGGGAACTTTGAGGACTTCTTCAATTCACTGAAGGGGATAGGCCAAATCTACGGGCCGGTTAAAGAGGGGAAGACCCACCACTTCCGAAGGGTCGAGGAAGCCGGTCAGATGGACCTGAAATACACCAGAACGATGCTCCCGCCCAAGAAGTTCTTCGTCAGGCCGAGGGAGAGGCTCTTCAGCCTCGAGGACGGCTGGTGGCGGAAGGAAGGGGACGGAAAGCCCTTCGTGCTCTTCGGCGTCCACTCATGCGACGTTCACGCCCTCAAAATCCTCGACAGGGTTTACCTCTCCGAGCCGGTTGACCCCTACTACGCAGAAAGAAGGAAGAGCGCTTTCATCGTCGGCATAAGCTGTCTCCCCGACGAGCTGTGCTTCTGCAAGAGCCTCGGAACGCACTTCGCGATGGACGGTTTTGACTTATTCCTCCACGAGCTTCCCGATGGATGGCTCGTCAGGATAGGGAGCGTGAGGGGACACGAGGTGGTCTGGGAGAACGCGAGGCTCTTCGACGAGGTGAGCGACGAGGACATAGCCAACTTCAAGGCCTTCGAGGAAAAGCGTGCGGAAGCCTTCAAGAGGGAGCTTCGCTCGGAGGGTCTGGCAGACACGCTCGATTTGGCCTACAACAGCCCGGTCTGGAAGGAGTACGCCGAGAAGTGCCTCGCCTGCGGGAACTGCAACCTCGTCTGTCCGACGTGCCGTTGCTATGAAGTCTGCGACCGCTGGGTCGATGCCTACAGGGCCGTTCGCGAGAGGCGCTACGATTCCTGCTTCATGGAGAGCCACGGCCTCGTCGCGGGCGGTCACAACTTCAGGCCCACACGCTTGGACCGCTTCAGGCACCGCTACTACTGCAAGAGCTACTTCGACCCCTCGGCGGGTTTCAATTGCGTCGGCTGTGGCCGGTGCGACGAGTTCTGTCCGGCCGGTATAGAGCACGTTAAGGTTCTCGACGAGATAAGGGGGTCGCTGGAATGAATCCCTACGAGAGCCATCCGGCGAGAATCCTTGAGGTTAAGGACCTGACCCCGAGAGAGAAGCTCTTTACACTCCGCTTCCTCGACGAGAAGCTCAACGAGGAGTTCACCTTCAGGCCGGGACAGTTCGTCATAGTGGACGTTCCCGGCTTCGGCGAGTTCCCGATAAGCCTCTGCTCGTCCCCGACGAGGGGTCCAATCCAGCTCTGCATAAGGAAGGCCGGCAGGATGACGAAGTTCATACACGGAATGAAGGAAGGCTCGGTCGTTGGAATCCGCGGGCCGTACGGCAACGGCTTCCCGATGGAGGACATGGAGGGCTCGAACCTAATCCTCGTGGCCGGCGGTCTTGGAATGGCGCCCCTGCGCTCAGTTCTCTGGTACGCCCTCGACACCGGTAAGTACGAGCACGTCTGGCTCTTCTACGGCACGAAGGCCTATGAGGAGGTGCTCTTCCGCGACGAGGTTCTCCACCTCCTCAAGCACGGGAGTGCGATGAACTGCACCGTCAAGCTCGCCTACGAAATCGAGAGTCCCTCGTGCATCTACCTTGAGCAGGGCTTCTCCGACAGGGTCTGCAGGGGAGTGGTTACCGACCTCTTCAGGGGCGAGAACTTCGACGTCGAGAACTCCTACGCCCTAATCTGCGGCCCGCCGGTCATGTACCGCTTCGTCATAAGGGAGCTCCTCAACAGGAAGCTCTCACCGGGGAGAATCTACATGACCCTCGAGAGGCGCATGCGCTGTGGAGTCGGCAAGTGCGGCCACTGCGTCGTCGGAACGAGCGTCTCGATGAAGTACATCTGCCAGGACGGCCCGGTTTTCACCTACTGGGACGCCCTCTCGACGAGGGGGTTGATATGATGAAGCTCGGCGTGTTTGAGCTTACCGACTGCGGTGGTTGCGCCCTCAACTTCCTGTTCCTCTACGAGATGCTCTTAGACGTTCTTGAGTTCTACGAGATAGAGGAGTTCCACATGGCGACAAGTCTTGAAGGGAGGCACTTCGACGTCGGCCTCGTCACGGGAACGGTCTCAAGCCACCGCGACCTTGAAGTCCTCAGGGAAGCGAGGAACCGCTCCGACTACCTCATAGCCCTCGGAACCTGCGCCACCCACGGCTGCCTTCAGGCGAGCGTCGAGCTTCCGCTTAAGGAGAAGCTGAAGGCCGTTTACGGCGACGAGGGGAATCCGATGAGGGCGCTCGACCCCAAGCCCGTCGTCGAGTACGTTACCGTCGACCTCGCCATACCCGGCTGTCCCTACGACAAGAACGAGCTCTTCCAGGCGCTTATTGACATAGCGAAGGGCATCGAGCCTGTAAGACCTGATTATCCAGTCTGCCTCGAGTGCAAGCTGAACGAGTACGAGTGCGTTCTTGTCAAGAAGGGCCTCCCCTGCCTCGGCCCGATAACGCTCGGAGGCTGTAACGCTGCCTGCCCGCGCTCCGGACTCGGCTGTATCGGCTGTCGCGGGCCCCTGCCAGGTGAGGTGAACCCGGCTGGGGAGTTCGAGGTCCTCAAGGGTCTCGGCTACGACGAGGAGTACATCATGAGGAAGTTCAAGACCTTCGCGAGGTGGGGGCAATGATAATCGAGACGAGGGAGTTCACCCGCGTCGAGGGGAACGGGAAGGCCGAGATAGTCATCGAGGGGAACGAGGTCAAGGACGTCAGGGTCAAAATCGTCGAGGGGCCGAGGTTCTTTGAGCTTCTCACCCTCGGAAGGGACTTCTGGGATGTTCCCGACCTTGAAGCGAGGATATGCGCCATCTGCTACCTCTCTCACAGCGTCGCTTCCGTTCTGGCTATAGAGAGAGCCCTCGGCGTCGAGGTTCCGGAGAAGACGAGGCTCCTAAGGGAGCTCGGTCTCATAGGGGAACTCATCGAGAGCCACGCCCTGCATCTGTATCTCCTCGTCGCTCCCGACATCTTCGGCTATCCCGACGCGATAAGGCTCGCGACGAAGCACGGCGAGCTCGTCAAGGAGGGCATAGCTCTCAAGGCCTTCGGGAACAGGATTAGGGACCTCATCGGCGGGAGGGAAATCCACGGCATAAACGTTAAACCCGGCGGCTTCGGAAGGTGGCCGGGGCGGGAAGAGCTTGAGGCGATAGAGCGGGAGGCGAAGGCCCTCCTAACGGTGGCGAAGCGCGCGGTGAGGCTCTTCTCGGGGATCGGGGAGTACGGCGGAAGGGCCGAATTCTTCGTCGCCACCGACGGCTACCTCACCGGCGACTCGCTCATCTCGAACGTCGAGCGGAACTTCCAGTACTTCGAGCGCATCGAGGAGCGCCCCCTCGTCTACAGCTTCGCGAAGCAGAGCCTCTACAGCGGAAAGCCCTTCCTCGTCGGCTCTCTGGCGAGGCTCCTGCTCAAGGCTGAGTCGCTGACCCCTACAGCCAAGAGACTCTTCGAGGAGAACCGGGAGAGGCTTGAAGCCGGATGGGTGAGCTACAACAACCTCGCCCAGGCGATAGAGCTGGTTTACGCCCTCGAAAGGGCGGGGGAAATAGCGAAAACCCTTCTCGACAAAGGCTTTGAGCCCGAGAACGTTCCGGTCGAGGCCGGGGACGGCGAGGGGATAGGCTACGTGGAGGCCCCGAGGGGAGTCCTCGTGCACCACTACAGAATAGCCGGCGGAAAAATCGAGTACTCCAACATAATAACGCCCACGGCCTTCAACCACGCGGTGATGGAGGGCGCCCTCCTGTGGGAAGCGAGAGACCTCTACGGGAACGCGCCGGAGGATGAGCTCCTCAGAAGGCTTGAGGAAACCGTCCGGGCCTTCGACCCCTGCATCTCCTGCTCGGTGCACTTCGTCAGGGGATAAGCTTTTCTCCCCTCTTTCCCACTCTCTCCGGTGGGAGCATGGGGCCCTTCGACTTTCTGAAAAGACGGAAGGGTGAATCTGGAGAGTTCATAGCGTCGAGGAAACCGGTCGCGAAGTTCAGGGTGGGGCAGGTTCTCAACGTCCTCGGCAGGGAGACGCTGGTTGGAACCGTTGAGGGGATAATCTACCCCGGCTACAAGGTCAAGGGAAAAAACATCGCCCTAATCCGGGAAATCCAGAGGGAGCGAAAGAGGGTTGACTTCGCGGTTGACGGCGACAGGGTTGCACTGATTCTTGAGGGCAGGACAAACGCTAAAAAAGGCGACGTCCTCGAAATCTACCAGTCGTGAGGTGGGAGCAATGATAATCCTCGACAATCATTTCCACGTTGACCCCTTCAAGGGCCTCTTCCTCGAGGCGGTGAAGCAGTTCCACAGAGCGGGCGGGACGCACCTGATGGTCGTCTACAAGACGGCCCACGACTACGGCTTCCCGGGCCTCAAGGCGGAGGACTTCATAAAGGCCATGGACTTCCACATCGAGCTCGTCGAGAGGATAAACCGCGAGACGCCGGTTAAAGCCTTTGCCGTCGTCGGAGTCCACCCTGCGGAGTTCGTCTATCTGGTCGAGAAAAAGGGCCTTGAATACGCGAGAAACGAGGTCATGAAGGCCCTGGAGTACGCGCAAAAGCTGTGCCTTGAGGGCAAGGCCGTTGCGATAGGCGAGATAGGAAGGCCCCACTACGAGGTGAGCGAGGAAGTCTGGAACGCCAGCATAGAGCTGATGAAGTACGGCATGAGCCTCGCTAAAGAGGCGGACTGCGCGGTTCAGCTCCACACCGAGAGCTTCGACGAGGCCAAGTTCAGGGAGCTCGGCGAGTACGTGAAGGAAGTCGGCATAAAGCCCTACAAAGTAGTCAAGCACTTCTCGCCACCTCTGGTGAAAGTTGCTGAAGAGGTCGGCGTCTTTCCGAGCATAATAGCGAGTAGGAAGAACATAGAGGAGGCAATAAAGCAGGGCAACCGCTTCATGATGGAGACGGACTACATAGACGATAAGAGGAGACCCGGGGCAGTTCTCGGCCCGAAGACCGTTCCGAGGAGAACGAAGGCATTCCTCCAGAACGGCCTGTTTACGGAGGAGGACGTCTACAAAATCCACATCGAGAACCCGGAGAAGGTCTACGGGGTGGAGATGGGGGAGTAGAGCACCTTTCCCCCGCTCCTATCCCTTTCCATTCTGGGTTCTTTCTCCGGCCATCTCAAGTATCTCCTCAAGGATACGTTCAGAGATTCTAAAGCCGTGCTTTTTGAGTTCCTCAATGTACGGAAGAACTTCCTCGATGAGTCCCTTTCTTTTGGCGAGGAGAATCAACCCCAGGGTTCCAGTTACCCGCAACCCAAAGCCTCTAGCGACTTTTCTCGCGTCCTTGTCATCGAGAACGACCAAATCAATCCCATTTTCAAGGGCGAACGCTATCGTCTCCGCCTCTCCATGGTCAATCAGCTCAAGCAGGAACTTGACGACTCTCTGGTTTTCAACTGAAACCCTTTTCAGAAAACCCGCGTTTTCGATGTCAATTGCCTCCTCGTGCCCGGTTCCCTCAACGACCGTCTCATGATAGACGGCGTCAGTGACGTAAATCTCGTCAAAAAGTTCGTTTAATATGTTGAGTAACCCCAGCTTGGCGAGAAAGATGAGGGGAGACGAGTTGATTGCCGCTCTCATGACAGCTCCTCCAGAACCCTGAGGTCGTTCTCAAGCTCTTCCTCATCGTAGGGAATTCCCAGACCTTCTTTTGAGAGGAGTTCGATGAACTCCCACTTGCTCAGCCCCGCCAGCCTTCTCGCCTGCCCGAAGGACAGTATACCCTTCTCATACAGCCTGAGCGCAAGCTCTATCCTGACCCTCTCCTCAACCTCGTCATCGGGTATCTTCACCATTCCCGGAAGCTCAACGACTATTTTCTTTCCCATTCTCCCACCATTCCAGGTAAAACTCATGGCCCTATTTAACCCCTTCGTCAGACCTCCGCCCTCTTCACCACCCTCACAACCCCGGGCTCTCCGATTTCTCCCTCGACCTCGAAGGTTCTGCCCAAAAACCGCTCCACGACCCAGACGTTGGTGACGAGGTGGTTCGTGATTTCTGCAACGCCTATCTCTCCGCCCGCGAAGGCCAGGAACGGTATCAGCTGGTCACCGAGGAACTTATCAACTGCCTTCCTCGGCGTCAGTTGCTCAATCAGCTCTTCGGCGGCCTCCCTGCCGACCACCTCAGCCGGCTTTCCGCGCTTTCCGAGGGCGTCTCCAGCTAACCTAAGCGAGTCCGTCTCGGCCCAAACCACTATTCCACTTCCCGGCCCGAGGGAGCGCGAGATCTCCCTCTCAATCTCGACAGGGACGCTATAGAGGCTTCTCAGCTTCTCCTCCGCCGATTTTGCCTGTCTCTCCGCGACGTGGGCGGGTAGATTCGTCGCGTGGCTTATCCCCGCGAAGCGCTCTATCTTACGCCACTCGAGGGCAACGAGGGGCTTTCTCTCCTCCCACCGCTCGACCCTTCCGAGGACGAGCCCTCCACCCTTCGGGTAGTGGCCCCTCCTCTTGAGCTCAATCTCCGCTTTCAGGCCCATCTTTTCGAGCGCGAAGAGCGTAACGTTCCTCAGGTAGTCCACCGGCGGGCTCCAGGGCACGTCTGTTCCGCCGGTTACCTCGAAGCTTCCCCCCACGAAGGCCATCGCTGGCAATAACTCCTGGAGGACGAGCGCTATGCTCCCGGCCGTCTTTATTGGGACTTTGATGTGCTTAGGCTCTGCCCTCCCTGGGACGAACTCAAGAACCGTAGAGCCGACTTTTGCTCCTCTAACCCTCGCGTTGCTCAGCTCCTTCAAAGCGAGAATACCGTGCAGGTGCTGGGGCCTTAATCCGGGGTTTGGCCTGTTGGCCCTTATCCTGTGAATCCTCACAGGTTTTCCGGTGATTACCGACAGGGCAACGGCCGTTCTGAGTATCTGCCCTCCTCCCTCGCCGTATGAGCCATCTATCTCGACCCACTCCATTCTCCCACCATGGGGGAATTTCCCGCGAAGCCTAAAAACCTGACGAAAGGCTTTTAGGCGGGCCGAATAAGGTGGCATGGTGAGAGCATGGACGAGCTTGAGTTCTGCGTGAAGAGCCTTAGTTACCCCCTCGGAACCCTCCTCGAAACGCTGAAGAGGAAACCCGGTGAGAGGGTTGAGATTGACGGGGTGTATCTAACCCTCCCCGAGCTCCCCTTCGCGGTTAAGTGCTACCTGACCGCCAGGGCGCTCTTCGAGAGCCTCGACCTCGTTGACAGGAAGAGGCTCGGCGACGACATGGCGTACGTGGAGGAGTTCATCGCGAGGGTTTTATCTTCCCCGCTCGGGGAGAAAATCCGGCCGTACCTTGAGAAAACCAGCGAGATTTCCATAAGGGGCAGGCTCAACGTGAATTGGCTTGAGTTCGAGAGGCGGAGCGAGAGGCTGAGGCCCCTCCTGGAACAGATTCTGGCGGGAGAAGAGCCCCAGGAAGTTTCCAACCTCTCGGTCGACGAGTGCCTCCTCCTCAGCTACCTCGCCGGCGAGCGGAAGAAGCGCGAGAGGGTCAACGCCGTCCTTGGGAAGCTCAACCCTGCCTTCAGGGAAGCTGTTAAGGCCTACTTCAGGGCCCTGAAGAGTTGAGCTCGACCGCGATTTTCAGCGCTTCTTCCCTCTCAAACCCTTTCCTCACGAGCGCCTCGACGAGCTTCGCGAGTTTTTCAACGTTGCGCAGGTTCAGCCTGTTCTCGGGGAGGGAAATCAAACTTACCGGAACGTTGAAGCCGAGCCTCGCCGAGAGTTCGACCGCAAACTCCTCCCTGCTCAGCGGGGGAATCCTCACGAAGGCCGAAAAATCGAGGTTTCGATACCTGCCCGCGTCCTTCGTCTCGACGATTATCGGCCCGTTCCGCTCCCCGTTCAGGAGCTCCGCAACTGTCTCAACGCCCGGCTCCCGGAGGATTAGCGCGTTCGCTGGAACGAGCTCCGACAAATCAACCCCCCTCAGGTTTTCGACGAGCGTATCGACGCCGAGCGAGAGAACTTCCCGCCAGTCAAGGGTTTTTTCCTCTTTTTCCCGCCTTTCCGAGGTGACCCTTTCGTAGAGGACCTCGCTGACGAGGGTTATCTGGTAGACCTCCTCGATGTCCTCGAGGGTCAGGATTCCGTTGGAGAGTAACTTAAGGCCGAGCCTCGCGAGGGAAGAGCTGAGCTCCTCCTCGCTCCTCGTCGTTATGGCCTTCTTTCCGGAAACGTCCTCTAAGCCACGGCTCACGAGCCTGTAATCGGTGGGGAAGAGTCCCTTGGCGTTGAAGAACTCCTCCAGCGTTTCCTTAGCTTTTTCCTCGCTGACGGCGTAGACCTTCACGAACTCGACGTTTCCAGCCCTATCAACGCCGATGAAGACCACCGCGTCCCTCCTCTCGGCCGGCGTCAATATGTCCATCGGCTCACCTCATACGCTCATGGCCCCCAACAGCTCACCGGTCTCGATGTTGAAAATCTCCACAACCCTCTTCCTCGTGTCGAGCAGGGCGACGCTCCTGACGCCGGTTAAATAGCCACAGACCTCGCCGGGATTGACGAGTATCGTCCTGCCCACTTCCCTAATCTCGTAGCGGTGGGTGTGGCCCACTATAACCACGTCGTAGAGCTTGCTGTAGGCCAAAGCCTTAACGAGAACCTCGTTCGTCCCGTGAGTGACCGCTATCTTCATTCCGTCCGCCTTGACCTCGATGAGCTCGTCCTCTATCCCTAACGCCTTCCTCAATCCACTCCTCTCGCCGTCGTTGTTGCCGAAGACGCCCCTCAGCGGGGCCTTGAGCTTTCCGAGCTCCCGTGCGACGAAAGGGGCGATGTAATCACCCGCGTGGATTACGAGGTCAACGTTCCTCTCGTTGAGGAACTCGACTGCCTTCCTTATGGCCGGGAGGTTATCGTGGGTATCGCTCATTATTCCAATCAGCATTACGGCTCACCTTAAGGGGACTGCTCGTCCAAGTTTAAAGGGTTATCGAGGCCAAAAGCGTTCCCCTGCTCATCTGTGCTCATGAATGCATTCGAGTGGAAATCGAACTGGCATAACTCCGCGCAACACCGTTCTAAGCTGTTCCGACAAGGTTTATTAGCCGAAGACCTTAGGTCGTTCAAGGTGGTGGTATGTTCACCGGCAGGGCGCTCATCGCTGTGAAGGTGTTAAAGCCCTTCTCGGACTGGAATCAGGGCGACATAGTCCTAATCGAGGACTGGAAGGCGAGGGAACTCTGGGAAGCGGGAGTGGTTGAGATAGTGGACGAAACCGACAAGGTAATCGGTGAGATAGACAAGGCAATAGCCGGGGAGCGCGAGAGCGAGCCGTTAACGGCACTCCCGGCCGGGCTCTACGAGAGGGCCGAGTTCTACCTGTATTACCTTGAAAACTACGTCCGCCTCAACCCGAGCGAGAGCGTCGAGACCATAAACGTCAAGCTCACCAAGCTTGCCAACCTCAAGAAAAAACTCCGCGACTTGAAGATGATACGCTTCAACAAAATCCTCAAAGCGGTCATGCTGAGGCCCAACAGCCTCGAACTCCTCTCGCGCCTCTCGCCGGAGGAGAGACGGCTCTACCTCCAGATGTCCAAGATAAGGAACGAGTGGCTCGGTGATGCCTGATGGACAGGGAGGAGATGATTTCGCGCTTCGCAAAGTTCCTCCGCGAGTACGTTGACGACGACGGCAACGAGGTCTACATCAACCGCCTTAAGGACCTCCTTACGGTAACACCGAAGCGCTCCTTGGCTATAGACTGGGCGCATCTCAACTCCTTCGACCCCGAATTAGCGGAAGAGCTCCTCAACAACCCGGAAGAGGCGATAGCGAGCTGTGAGGACGCGATTCAGATTATCCTCCGCGAGCCTCCGCTCCTCGTTGAGAGGGATTTGAAGGTTCACGCGCGCTTTTACAACCTGCCCCACACGATACTCGTCAAGGAACTGGGGAGCGAGCACATAAACAGGCTTATTCAGGTCGAGGGAATCATCACGCGCGTCAGCGAGGTCAAACCCTTCGTCCAGAGAGCCGTTTTCGTCTGCAAGGACTGCGGAAACGAGATGATTCGCCTCCAGAGGCCCTATGAGAACCTCGTCAAGCCGGCCAAGTGCGACGCCTGTGGTTCAAGAAACGTCGAGCTCGACGTGGAAAAAAGTAGGTTCATCAACTTCCAGAGCTTCCGCCTTCAGGACAGGCCCGAGAGCCTCAAAGGTGGCCAGATGCCCCGCTTCGTTGATGCCATACTTCTCGATGACCTCGTCGACACCGCCCTGCCCGGTGACCGTGTTCTCGTGACCGGAATCCTGCGCGTTATCCTCGAGCAGAGGGACAAGAGGCCGATTTTCAAGAAGGTTCTGGAGGTCAACCACATCGAACAGCTCAGCAAGGAGATTGAGGAGCTTGAGATTTCGCCGGAAGACGAGCAGAAGATTCGCGAGCTGGCGAAGAGAAAGGACATCGTTGACGCGATAGTGGACTCGATAGCTCCGGCCATCTGGGGCCACAGGATAGTCAAGAAGGGAATCGCTTTGGCCCTCTTCGGCGGTGTGCAGAGGGTTTTGCCCGATGGAACGAAGTTAAGGGGAGAAAGCCACGTTCTGCTGGTTGGTGACCCGGGTGTGGCAAAGTGCGTTGATTACCACACGAAGGTTCTCTTAGCCGATGGAAGCCTGAAGGAGATTGGTGAGATAGTTGATGAGGCCATCGAAAAGGCAAAAGCCGAAGGGAAGCTCGGAAGGGTTGACGATGGCTTCTACGCGCCGATTGACCTCGAACTCTACGCCCTCGACGCGAAAACGCTGAAGGTCAGGAGAGTTAAGGCGAACATCGCCTGGAAGAGAACTGCTCCGGAAAAGATGTTCAGAATAAAGACAGCGAGCGGAAGGGAGATTCGCGTTACCCCAACCCACCCGTTCTTCACCTTCGAAAACGGCCAGTTCAGGACGAGGAAGGCAGAAGAGCTGAGGGTTGGGGACTTTATTGCCGTGCCGAGAGTCCTTCCAGTTGAAGGAACGCCCCTTGAGCTTTCAAAAGCCCCCATTGAAAAGCCGAAGACTGCAAAGGCAAGGCTGAGCCTTCCAGAAATTGCCAACGAAAAATTCTGGTATTTAATCGGATTGCTGGCAGGAGAAGGGTATGCCCAAAACCGGGGCGGTAGTGCAACTGTGTATTTCACTAACAACGATGAGCAACTGGTGCGGTTTGTTTACGAGTATCTCAAAGATCTGGGTCTCAACCCCACCATTCGCGAGAGCCATAAAGGCAAGAGCGCGCGGGAGGTCTACGTGAGTAGCGTTGAGTTCTACCGCCTGCTTGAGTGGTTGAGTCTCGCGACAAACTCAAGGGACAAGAAAGTTCCACCACAGCTTTTCGAAGCGCGCTTGGAGGATATCCGGGGCTTTCTGAGGGGATACTTCGATGCAGAAGCCACAGTAGATAGAGGGAGGGCTAAAATAACTGTTGTTTCGGCGTCAAAAGAGCTCCTCAACGGCGTTCAGCACCTCCTCCTTCGCTTTGGGGTAAAGTCACAGCTCCACGAAACAATGGCCCGCGCGACCAACGGCAAAATGAATGCCCCAAGAACGTACTATCGGCTTTTCATCACCGGAGAGGATGCCATTAAGTTCAGGGAAACGATTGGGTTTGGCCTACGTTCTAAAATGGATATCCTTGAGCGTGTAACCTCCAACGGAAAGACGAACACCAACGTTGACGTCGTTCCGGGCATTGGTTCACTACTGAGGAACCTCCGCACCAAGGCTGGATTGACTCAAGCTCAGATGGGCATACCACGCTCAACTTATCTTCACTATGAGAGGGAAGACCGTCTTCCAAGCAGGGAGAAGCTCAAGGTTATTGTTGATGTTCTCAAAGCTAAATTGCCTGAATCCCCCGAGGTTGGCCTTCTGGCGACTCTGGCTGACTCTGACATCTTCTGGGACAGGGTTGTCGAAATTGAAGAGTACAAACCCGAGCACGAGTGGGTCTACGACCTCCAGATTCCAGAGCACCACAACTTCATAGCCAACGATATCTTCGTCCACAACAGCCAGCTCCTCCGCTACGTGGCTAATTTGGCGCCGAGGGCTATTTATACGAGCGGTAAGAGCAGTTCGGCCGCAGGCCTCACGGCCGCCGCAGTCAGGGACGAGTTCACGGGCTCGTGGGTTCTGGAAGCTGGTGTCCTTGTGTTAGCGGACGGCGGGTTCGCCTGCCTGCACCCTGATTCACGGATTCTTGTAGATGGAAAATACCAGAGAATCGAAGACCTCTTCGAGCTTGAGAAGTCCTACAAGGCGCTCTCCGATGGCCAAATCGTGGACATTCAGGAGAAGGAGATGGAAGTTACAGCCCTCGACCTCGGAAGCATGAGGACGAAGACCTCTAAAGCCACGATAATCCGCAGGAAGCCCTGGAAGGGAGAGCTGTTAAAGCTCAAGTTCCGCTCGGGCAACGAGGTAACCCTAACTCCTGACCACCTCCTCATAGACGGCCAGACCCTTGAGTGGAAGGAGGCGGAAAGGTTTAAGGTTGGCGATATGGTGGTTGCCCCGCTGAAGCTTCCACCAGTGGGGAGAAGGGCGTATCTGCTCGATATTTTGCCCTCGGACTGGAAGGTCAAGCTAACCCCTGAAGAAAAGAACGAACTGAAGCGAGAAATCCTCAGGAGATTCAAGAGCCTCGCGGAGTTCAACAGGGAGTACGGCGTTTTAAAGGACTTCCTCTCTGGAAAGGGTTCTATCCGCGTCGGGAAGTTCAGGGAGATACTGCGTGAGCTGGGACTCTACGAGAAGTGGCGGGAGAGGCCTCTAACCTACGGCCCAAACTACCGCAGGGAGCGCCTCAAGGTGGCCTACATAACACCGGAGCTTGCGTACTTCCTCGGATTCCTCTACGGCGATGGGTGGATAAAGAGGAACGGCTCTAAGGTTCACGTTCGCATCGTGCAGTCAAAGGTTCACAAAGACCAGATTAGGGCAATCAGAAGGGCATTTGAGAGCTTCTACGATGGACCGTTGAGAGAGTACGAGAGAACCACGAGGAGCGAGCTTGCTGGCAATGAAATAGAGAGCGACGCGATAACGTTCCATGTTAGCTCGCCACTGCTCGCGTACCTGTACGAGTATCTCACCGAAGACAACCTGAAAAACGCATTCTCTCTGGACGATGAGGCGCTGAGAGCGTTTATCGCGGGCGCTCTCGATTCGGACGGCTGTGTCTCAGTCAAGAAGAGCAAGAGGGGAAGCGTGGTTCACATAGAGTTCCTGCTCTCAAACGATTTGGAAAGGGACAAAGCCTTTGCACTGCTCCTCAGGAGGTTTGACGTGTACGCCCGTGTGATTCCAGGGAAAGGCGTGAACAGGGTTAGGGTAACTGGAAGGGAGGACGTCATAAACCTCCTCAACGCGGTTAAGGATTACAGCGTTAAGGTCAAGGAGATACCCATCAAAAAGCATCTCGTCTCGGCGAGGAGCGACAAAGTGCCGGCAGAACACGTTAGGAGAATCGCAAAAGCTATTATCAAGAGCGTTCCTGCCAAAGTACTGCAGGAGAGAGGGCTCTGGAGTACCGTTTATTCTTACGCCAAGGGCAAGTATCAGCCCAGCAGGATTCAGCTCAGAAAACTCATTGAGAGGCTTAGCGATGTCCTGAGTCCAGAAATCAAGATTAAGCTCGAAGTTCTTGCCACAAGGGATTATCTCCTTGACGAAATAGTCTCCATCGAGCGCATCCCATACGAGGGCTACGTTTACGACCTCTACGTGCCCGGCGAGCACAACTTCCTGGCTGAGGGAATCATAGTTCACAACTGCATAGATGAGTTCGACAAGATGAGCGACAGGGACAGGAGCGCGATTCACGAAGCGCTGGAACAGCAGAGCTACCACCACGACTTTGAAATACTCCTCGCTGACGGCAGGAAGGTGAAGATAGGTGAGCTGGTGGATTCCCTCATCGAGGCCAACCGCGATAAGGTGATACTCGGCAGGGACACCGAGATACTGCCCGTTGATGACATAGAGCTCCTCGCGTACGACCTCGAGCGGAAGGAAATCGTGAAGGTTAAAGCGGATCGCGTGAGCAGGCACAAAGCACCTGACAGGTTCATACGGCTGAGGTTCTCGAACGGCAGGGAGATAACGGTAACCCCAGAGCACCCAATTATGGTGTGGGAGGACGACGAAATAAGGGAGAAGCCCGCTGAGAAAGTCAAGCCGAGGGACATCGTTCTTGGGGTTGCTCGCTATCCAATTGAACTTCCTCCCGTTGAGGGAGAAAAGTTTAGAGAACTCACAGACGCAGAGGCCAAAGCGGACTATCTCTACTCTCAGGGAAGGGTTGTGAGGGTGAAGCGCACTCGTGGAGGGTACGTTGTGGAAGAGATAGAGAAGGCTTTTCCCCGCTCACTAGTTAGACATTTAACCAAGGCTGGCAGAACCCTTGGCGTTGTTCAGCTCCCCGCGGAAAGGCGGAGGTTTGTCCTTCCGCTAATCAGGGAGAGCTTCATTAGGCCCTACCTGGAGAGGGTTCTGTCGAGGATTGAGGAGTTAAGAACTCTCTCCGAAAATGACCCATCAAAGGCCGTGGATTTGCTATCTCGCTCAAAAATATACTCTTACACGGGGGTTACGGCTGATAAATTGAAGAAACGCGCCGAACTTGGTGACCGCTGGGCAATTTCAGCTATAAAAACGTTAGCCGAGGGCACAATCAGGAAAGCCGAAAACGAACTTGAGAGTTTCCTCAGCTACTGGAACGGCAACATCAACTTCCTCAGGGTCACGAAGGTTGAAGAAATCCCCAACGACCGCTGGGAGTGGGTCTACGACGTAACCGTTGAGCCGTACCACCTCTTCGTCTCCCATGGTCTGGTTCTTCACAACACGATAAGCATCTCCAAGGCTGGCATTACAGCTACCCTCAACGCGAGGACGACCGTTATAGCCGCTGCCAACCCGAAGTTCGGTCGCTTTAACAGGCACAAGTCCCTCCCTGAACAGCTCGACCTCCCGCCGACCCTGCTGAGCCGTTTCGACTTAATCTTCCTCCTGCTCGACGAACCGGACGAGAAGGTCGACGCGAGCATCGCCGAGCACATCCTCAAGGTTCGCAGGGGGGAGGCAGAGGTTGTTACGCCAAAGATACCCTACGACCTCCTCAAGAAGTACATAGCCTACGCGAGGAAGAACGTCCACCCGGTTCTGAGCAGGGAAGCCATGGAGGAAATCAAGCGCTACTACGTCAAGATGAGGAAGGGCCTGAAGAGGGGCGACGAGGAAGGCGTCCAGCCGATTCCGATAACCGCGAGACAGCTTGAGGCCCTCATACGTCTCAGCGAGGCCCACGCGAGAATGAGGCTGAGCGAGACGGTGACGCGCGAAGATGCGAGAGCTGCCATAGAGCTCATCGAGGCGATGATGAGGACGATAGCCGTCGATGAAGAGGGCAACATAGACGTCTCAATCCTTGAGATAGGCAAGAGTTCCAAGAAGCTCAACAAGATAGAGAAGCTGGTCGATATAATCAAGAACCTCGAAGGGGAAGGCGATTATGGAGCGCCGGCAGAGAAGGTAATCGAGGCCGCAAAGCAGGCCGGGGTCGGCAGTAAGCGCGAGGTCGAGAAGCTCATCGAGGAGCTCAAGGCAGACGGCAGAATCTACGAGCCGAGGGCGGGCTTTTACAGGGTGCTCTAACAAAGGTTATAAAGCGAAGGGGAAACCTATGAGGGGGTGAGAAGATGAGCGAGAGCATTGACTTTTACGACTTCGAGAAGCTCCTCGATAAGGCTTACGAGGAGTTGCCCGAGAACGTGAAGTCCCACAAGTCCCGTTTCGAGGTCCCGCCGGCGGTCGTCACAATAGCCGGTAACAGGACGATAATCGAGAACTTCGTTGACATAGCGGAAGCGATGAACCGCGACCCGAACCATCTCCTGAAGTTCATCCTGCGCGAGGTTGCTACGGCAGGAACGCTCGAGGGCAGGCGCGTAATCCTGCAGGGACGCTTCACGCCGTACCTGATAGCCAACAAGATGAAGAAGTACCTCAAGGAGTACGTCATCTGTCCGGTCTGTGGAAGCCCCGATACCAAGATTATCAAGCGCGGACGCTTCCACTTCCTCAAGTGTGAAGCCTGTGGTGCCGAAACGCCAATCCAGCACCTCTGAGGTCTTCCTTCTTTTTTCCCAGCCATTGGACAAATTATCCACTCTTGGATGAATTTCGCTCCTCAAAAACCCTTTTAAACTTTACAAACTACAACCCCCAAGAAATCAAGGGGGTTACTCTCATGGGCATGGAGGAGAAGCTCAACGAGCTTTACGAGAGGAGGGAAAAGATTCTCGCCATGGGCGGGGAGAAGGCCGTCGAGAAACAGCACGCCAAGGGCAAACTCACCGCCCGCGAGAGGATTGAGAAGCTCCTCGACCCCGGAAGCTTCGTGGAAATCGGAATGTTCGTCAAGCACAGGGGAACTGAGTTCGGCCTCGACAAGAAGGAGCTTCCGGCGGACGGCGTCATCACCGGCTACGGAACCATCGACGGCAGGCTGGTCTTCGTCTACGCGCAGGATTTCACCGTTATGGGCGGTTCGCTCGGTGAGATGCACGCGATGAAGATAAAGCGTGTCATGGAGCTGGCCCTAGAAGCCGGCGCTCCGGTTATAGGCCTCAACGACTCCGGAGGAGCGAGGATTCAGGAGGGTGTCGATGCCCTCAAGGGCTACGGTGAGATTTTCAAGATGAACACGATTCTCAGCGGTGTCGTTCCTCAGATTACCGCGATAATGGGACCATGCGCCGGCGGAGCCGTTTACAGCCCGGCTATCGGTGACTTCATCCTCATGGTGGACAACCCCGCGAGCTTCATGTTCATCACCGGGCCTCAGGTCGTCAAGGCCGTTACCGGCGTTGAGGTCACACCGGTTCAGCTCGGTGGAGCGATGGTTCACGCGCAGAGGGCCGGTCAGGCCCACCTCATAGGCAAGAGCGACGAGGAGGTTCTGGCTTTAATAAGGCGTCTCGTGAGCTATCTACCGTCCAACAACATGGAGAAGCCACCCCGCGTCAAGACGAGCGATTTGCCCTTCAGGAAGAGCGAGAGGCTCTACGAGATTGTCCCGGACGACCCGAACAAGCCCTACGACGTCAGGGAGGTCATCTACGAGATAGTCGACCGCGATGAGAACGGCAACCCGGACTTCCTTGAAATCCTCCCCTACTTCGCCCCGAACGCCGTGGTTGGCTTCGGAAGGATGAACGGCCAGACCGTCGGTATAGTCGCCAACAACCCCAAGTACTTCGCCGGCGTCCTTGACATAGACAGCTCAGACAAGATAGCGAGGTTTGTGAGAACCTGCGACGCCTTCAACATTCCGATAGTCACGCTCGTGGACGTCCCCGGTTACCTGCCCGGTGTTGACCAGGAGAGCAGGGGAATAATCAGGCACGGCGCGAAGGTTCTCTACGCCTACGCCGAGGCGACGGTTCCTATGGTTACGGTGATTCTAAGAAAGGCCTACGGCGGAGCCTACCTCGCGATGGGAAGCAAGCACCTCGGAGCGGACTTCGTCTTCGCCTGGCCGACTGCCGAGATAGCGGTCATGGGTCCGGAGGGAGCGGCGAACATTATATTCAGGAAAGAAATCGCAGCGGCCGAGAACCCGGAGGAAGTTAGAGGGCAGAAGATAGCCGAGTACCGCGAGAAGTTCGCCAACCCGTACGTCGCGGCCGCGAGGGGTTACATCGACGACGTCATCGACCCAGCCGAGACGAGGGGCAAGGTGATTATGGCGCTTGAGGCCCTTGAGAGCAAGCGCGTCAAGCTCCCGCCGAAGAAGCACGGCAACATACCGCTGTGAGGTGAAAGCATGAGTCAGCTCACGGAAGGTGGATGGATTACCATCATAGGAATCACCGTTGTCTTTGCCATACTCACTATACTGGCCATTATCCTCTACGCCATAGGCGCCTTCGAGCGCGGTATGACCGGAAGGGCCAAGAAGGCCGAGGAAAAGGCCGTTGTGGAGACGGAGGAGGAGGTCGAGACCCCGGAAGAGGAAATTCCCCCGAGGGATTTGGCAATCATCACAGCCTCAATCCTCGCCTACCTCGCGAAGAAGGCCGAGGTTGCCAGGCCGTTGCCCTTTAAGAGGAAGGTTTCCGACGCGTGGCGCCTCTACGGTTTACAGAGCGGTATGAATGAGGTTGAGAACTTCAACTACGAGATGAGGAAGTGGTGAAGATGAAGGTTAAGGTCATCATCGATGGAAGGGAGTACGAGGTTGAGGTTGAAGAGCTCGCCGGCGGGAAGTTCAAGGTCAGCTTCGAGGGCAAGAGCTACGAGGTCAAGGCCGAAGGCCTTGGAATAGCGCTCCCGAGCGTCCCTGAAACTACCAGTGCTCCGGTTCCTGCTCCGGCCCCTGCTTCCCATTCAGTTCCTGCCCCTGCCCCTGCTCCTTCGTCGGCTCCCGCGAGTGCTTCGCCCAACACAGTCACTGCCCCAATGCCCGGGAAAATCCTGAGGGTCCTCGTGAGCGAGGGTCAGCAAGTCAAAACCGGCCAGGGTTTGGTTGTTCTTGAGGCTATGAAGATGGAGAATGAGATTCCCGCTCCGAAAGACGGTATTGTGAAGAAACTCTACGTGAAGGAAGGCGACACCGTCAACACCGGCGACCCACTGGTTGAGCTCGGGTGATGGAGCATGACGAGCTTCGTGGACTTCCTGAGCACAATGGGCCTGCTCCACCTCACGGTAGGGAACATCATCATGATTGCAGTGGGCCTGACGCTGGTCTACCTCGCGATACGCTACGAGATGGAACCGCTGTTGCTTTTGCCCATAGGTATCACGGCGGTTCTCGTTAACCTTCCCCTCAACGGAATCGCGAACTGTCCGACCGTTGGGCCCCTCTGCAGTCACCCTGGCCTGTTTGACATAATCTACCACTACCTCATCAAGACGGAGATAGTGCCGCTCCTCATATTCTTCGGTCTTGGGGCGATGACTGACTTCGGGCCGCTCATAGCCGACCCAAAGACCGCTCTCCTCGGCGCGGCGGCGCAGGTTGGCGTCTTCGTTGCCATGCTTACCGCTCTCGCGCTGGGATTCAACATCCATGAGGCCGCTTCAATAGGAATCATCGGCGGTGCGGACGGACCGACAACGATATACCTCACCACAAAGCTCGCGCCCCAGATACTCGCCGCGACCGCGGTAGCAGCCTACAGTTACATGAGCCTCGTTCCGTTGATTCAGCCGCCCATCATAAAGGCGCTAACAACGCCGGAGGAGAGGCGCATAAGGATGGAGCAGTTGAGACCCGTTTCAAAGCGCGAGAAAATCCTCTTCCCGATAGTCACAATGATAGTCATCGGCCTGCTCGTCCCCAGCGCGGCACCGCTGATAGGAATGCTCATGATGGGCAACCTCTTCCGCGAGAGCGGCGTCGTTCCAAGGCTTACAAAGGCGGCACAGGAGGAGCTCATGAACATCGTGACGATATTCCTCGGGCTCGGTGTCGGCTCAACCATGAGGGCCCAGAGCTTCCTCACGCCCCAGACTCTGGAGATACTGGGACTCGGCATCGTCGCCTTCGCCAGCGCAACCGCTGGAGGAGTGCTCTTCGGAAAGCTCATGAGCAAGCTCTCAGGCGGCAAGATAAACCCGATGATAGGCGCCGCGGGAGTTTCGGCGGTGCCTATGAGCGCGCGCGTCGTGCAGAGACTGGCCAGTGAGGAGGACCCGGGCAACTTCATCCTCATGCACGCCATGGGTCCGAACGTCGCCGGTGTTATTGGAACCGCCGTTGTCGCGGGTGTTTTCCTCGCGCTCCTCGGCTGACGTTCCGTCCATTTTCTTTTCTAAAACCTTAAATAGGGGGGCACCGTCTTAGGTTAAGCGGTGGTAGAACATGAGGGTAAAGACCCTGATGACAAAGGACCCAGTGGTAATTCAGTTGCCGGCGACAAGGGAGTACGCCCTCGAGCTCTTCAGGAAATACAACGTTCGCTCGTTTCCGGTCGTTAACAGGGAAGGCAAGCTCGTCGGGATAATCAGCATTAAGAACGTCCTCATAAACCCGGACGAGGACCAGCTGGCAATGCTCGTGAAGCGGGACGTTCCAATTGTCAAGGCCAACGACGACCTCAAGAAGGCAGTTAGGAGAATGCTCGAGACCGACTACCGGCGCGTCGTTGTCGTTGATGACGAGGAGAAGCCAATAGGAATCCTGACCGTTGGCGACATCGTTAGACGCTACCTGGCCAAGAACGAGAAGCTGAAGGACATAACGATTGAGCCATACTATCAGAAGTACGTCAGTGCGGTGTGGCGTGGGACTCCTCTCAAGGCGGCCTTGAAGGCTTTACTCCTGTGCAACGCGATGGCGATTCCGGTTATAGATGACGACGGAAACCTGATAGGAATGGTTGATGAGACCGACCTGCTCAAGGACAGTGAGGTAGTCAGGGTTATGAAGCAGACGGCCCTTTCGGCCTCAAGCGAGGAGGACTGGATTCTTGAGAGCAATCCGACGCTTCTCTTTGAGAAGGCCGAGCTCCAGCTTCCAAAGAAGCCCGTTGAGGATATAATGAACCCCAACGTCGTCGTGGCAACGCCTCACATGAGCGTCTACGAGGTCGCCCAGAAGATGGTTGAGTACCACATAGAACAGTTGCCAGTCATCAAAGGGGAAGGAGAGCTCGTCGGCATAGTTAGGGACATGGACATAATCAAGGTAATCCTCAACAAGTGATTTAAGCCCTTCCCCCTTTTCTATTCCGGTGATGGGATGGCGGTGAAGGTTCAGCTCTTTGGCTTCGGCAACGTTGGCAGAGCCGTTGCGCGGGTTCTGGTTCAGAAGGAGCGCTTCTTCCAGGAGAGATACGGTTTATCCTTCAGGGTCGTCAGCATCTCCGACACGAGCGGAACCGTGTGGCTTCCCGAGGGAATCGATTTGAGCGAGGCCCTTCTCGTCAAGGAGAACTTTGGAAAGCTCAGTAACTGGACGAACGACTACGAGGTCTACAACTTCTCGCCGGCCGAGGCGGTGAGGGAGATTGAGGCCGACGTGGTTATTGACGTGACCAACGATGGAAACGCCCACGAGTGGCACCTTGAGGCACTGAGGGACGGGAAGGCCGTCATTACGAGCAACAAGCCACCGCTGGCGTTCCACTACGCGGAGCTAATCAAAGAAGCTGAGCGGAGAGGCCTGCCGTACCTCTTCGAGGCGACGGTTATGGCGGGGACGCCAATCATCGGGCTCCTCCGCGAGAACCTGCTCGGCGACACGGTAAGGAGAATAAAGGCCGTCCTGAACGCGACGACGACGTTCATACTCTCCAGGATGGAGCAGGGAATTGACTTCGAGAAGGCAGTGAAGCAGGCGCAGGAGCTTGGTATAGCTGAGAGGGACCCGAGCGGAGACGTCCTCGGAATTGACGCCGGCTACAAGGCGACTATACTCCACTGCGTTGCCTTCGGGCCGATTACCTTCGACGAGATTGCCGTCAAGGGCATCGCGGAGGTTACGGTTGACGAGGTTAAGAGGGCCCTCGCAAAGGGAAAGAGGATTAGGCTCGTCGCGACAATCGAGGAGAAGAGCGTTAAGGTCGCCCCGGAAGATGTTTCAGGCCCGCTCGCGGTTTCAAGCAACGAGAACGTTGCCCTAATCGAGACCGACCTTCTGGGGGAGCTTCTCGTTAAGGGGGCCGGCGCCGGGCTGAAGGAGACGGCGAGCGGGGTCGTGAGCGACCTCGTGAAGGCATCGCTGAAACTCAGGGCAGGGTGATTTCCAGAGGCGTTCGTTTTTGACGTGGGTTTTCCACTCCATTCCCCTTTAGGGCAGTCTGTACTTCTTCCCTTCCACCTCAACAATCAGGACGGTTCCGAACCAAGCGGGATTGTGGTAGAACTTAACAGGGACTCCGCACACGGGGGTTTCAACGGGTTCTTCCACCCAAATCTCCCGAGAGGTGTACTTATCCTTCAGAATTATGACCTTCTTCAGGCCATCGTGGGCCGAAATCTCACAGACCCTTCCGTCCTTCTCTATCCTTAAAACCGGTGTTCCCCACACGGCTTGCCCTATAAGCGGTCCTATTACAAAGCTTCCTATGAGGGCATAGAAAGCAACGGAGGGAATTTCGAGGAAGAGAAGGAATACTAAGAGGACAAGCCCTACCACGACTCCAAGGACTGACGCCATGAGCTCCTTTCGCCGGGTCTTTTTAACGGTTACCATCGAAATCCCTACTAAAATTCAACCTTGGGAAGTTAAAAGCTTTGCCCAAACCTTTTTATTCCCTCCATCGAGGGTTCGCCAGGTGAAAGCATGGAGCACGTCATAGCGCTCCACCAGGTTTACGCCGAGCTGATATTCAGGGGCCTCAAAACGGTCGAGGTCAGGAAGAGGAAGGCCTTCGATGAGGGTGACCTGGTGTTCCTCTACATAGCGCGCGGTAATCCCTACGAGCTGAGGGACACGCTGAGGAGGCTCAACCTTCACGAGGAGCAGGCGCTGACTCAGAGGGGGACAATCGCTGGAGGCTTCGAGGTCGGCGAGGTGATAAAGGCCGACCTCGAGACCCTCTGGGAGATGGCGAAGGATACGAGCGGTTTAACCCTTGTCCACGGCGAGAACGGGAAGAACTGGCTGGCCAGCTACATCAAGGACTACGGCTACGTTTTCACAATCGAAAGGCCGTTTCTCTTCAAGGAACCGATGAGCAGGGAGGAGATGAAGGAGCGCTACGGAATCCACGTCGAGGGTATAATTCACCTCTCAAGGAAGACGAGGAAGCCCTGGGTAAGGGCCCTGATTGAGGATTTGCTCGCGAGGGACTACTTCTACCTCTGAGTGTTTTAGGCCCCCCTAACGCCCCTGCAAACGTTTTTAAGCCCTTTCTCCTTAGTCTCTGATTACCAAAGTGTGGGTGTGTTCTGCATGAAGTTTGGGATTAGGTACGCCTTGGCATTCCTTCTCGTGGGACTCGTTCTCGCGGGAAGCGGGTGTATGAGCTCTGGAACGGGCAGTTCGACTCCGTCCGCGACCGATACCTTCTCCGAGAAAAGTTCCGAGAAAACTCCGACCGAGACAACCAAAGACGTCAAGCTCAACGCCGACCTGCCCGTCACGCTCAAGTTCGACACGATGAGGGTCGTTGTATCGGACGTTGACGAGCCCCTCATCGAGGTCATAACGAGCGAAACCGGGAGCACCGACGCGGTCGTGGTCGTCCCGGAGGACTCATACGAGGTTCTCGAAACCGACGACGGCTACGTCGTTAAAATAGACTACTCAGACGGCTACTACGTCAACATTGACTACTCCTACAGCGACGATGAACCCCTCAAGACGTTCTATTACCTTGAAACCGACGATGACTATCTCGTCGTCAAATCGCGCGACTATTTTGGCGCGGTTGACGACACTGACCTGGGTGGCGACATCGAAAATGCAGTGGAGATGGCCAAGAGCGCGGGCAACCTTGGCGAGTACACCCTCATGGTGGCCGAGCCCAACGGTAAGCACATGACCTTCAATCCGGACAGCGATGACGTTGACATCCTCACGGGCAACATTTACATGGCCGATGAGGACGTCGCGAAGGTAGGCAAGCCCTACGTTTTCATTCAAATCGTTGACAACGGTGATTCGCTCGACGTGAGCGACGTCACCAAGGGCGTCGCCGGAGACATGGCCTTTGGAATGCCTTTTATACTTGAATACTCCAACTACGTGAACGGCGACGACGTCTTCAGCGTCATCGCGGTAAGCATGGACGACTATAAGAAACTCGCGAACGGGGAAGCTGAACTCAACTTCGACGGAAGAAACGTGGAGGTAAATGGAATCGAGGACAAGGTCTTCGTCCTCATTTCTCACTGAGCTCCTTCCCCTCTTTTTTGGTTTCTTCTGGGTTTTTACCGCCCTCCTTGGCCTCTTCTTGCCCCTCAAGCTCCTCCGGGTTAACTATCTGGTACGGTCCGAGGCTCAGCTTCTGGATTTCCTCCTCTGTTAAAAGCCTGCTCCTGACCTTCTCGCCTATGAGCGCACTGTTGCCGAGGGGGTCGGCTATCTTTACCGTCAGAGGTTTCTTCCCTTCCTTGACGTCCTCGATGTACTGGAGTATCTCGTCGGCCTTCTTTACCGCTTCTTCGTCGCCCTCCTGCTTCCTGAACTCCCTCGCCATTAGCAGGGTTTCACGAACCCTCTCAAGAACGCCCTCAACGTTCGTGATGAAGCCTTCAGATGCCGGCCCCGGTTCAATCTTGACGCCTATCTCCTCCAGCTCTATGGTTCCACTCTTGCTCCTGACGACGCGCGTGAAGAGGTCCTTCTCGTTCTCGACCTTAACCGTGTAGAGCTTCGGTGGTCTGTCCTCGAGTATCATGACGTCCGCGTTTCTATAACCACACTTCTCGCAGATTATCGTGCTCTCCATGACCTTGCCGAAGTAGGGAATCTCGTGAATGTGCTGAATGGCCTTGAGCGTTCCCTTTCCACCGCAGATGGGACAGTCACCGAGGCTTACGACCTGAACCTCACCGAGCTCGGGGTCAACCTTCACCCTTTCACTCCTCTTTTCCTCCTTACTCATGAGCATCACCGAGAAGAGAACCGAGGTGGTGTTTATAAAGACGAGGTTTGAAAAAGGAAAGCCTCACTTGACAATCTTTATGTCGTTCGGCAGGAGGATAAGCTTAACCTCGGTCTTGCATATCTTGGCCGCCTGCCCTCCGAGCGCTCCAACCATACCCTTGAGCTGCTCCGCGACCTTTTCTAGGACATCCGGTCTCTTTTCAAGCGGTGTCAGGTCAACTATAACGATGTTACCCTCGTGGAGCTCGTTGGAAATTCTCTCTAGGTCGGAGTAGCTGGTCACGGTTATCTTCTTCAAGTAGCGAACCTGGGGCTTAACGAGCTCCTTAGCAAGAACATCCTCCTCAATCGGTACGACATCGATGTCATGCCTGGGAGCGACTTCCTTCTTAACGCTCGCGGGAGGCTTCATTTTAGGCTTGCTTTCCTTCTTTTTGAGGCTGTCGAACAATCCCATGAGGGTTCCCCCCGGTTAATCGTAAAGCCGTTTAGTTTTATGCCTTTTCCTTTATAGCTCTTTCCCAAACTCCTTGGGGTTTTCCCCGCGGAGCTCGAAGAGCCCGAGAAGAGAGAGTGCAAAGGCAACTATCCCGGACACAATAACTAGGAGATTAGACGTCTTCCATCCCTTGTTGTTGGCTATGTACAGCCCCCAAACCAAGAGGGCTAGTCCCCACATGGCGGTGGTAAGGAGTAAATCTTTCTTTCTCTCTTCCCGTAGGAGAAGGTAAAGGGTCCTAACGGCGAAGCCCGCGAATATTATTGCGGCGATGATGTTCATCACGTCCATATTTATCACCGAAAAGATGGAAAGGGTCAGGCCTTCTCAACGGCCTCGAGGACGATTTTTCTAAGTTCCTCGGCCTTCTTGAAGGCCGTGTCGACGGCGTACATGACTTCCTCGAGCTTGAAGCTTCCTCCCTCGCCCTTTTGGGCGGCCGAGATGTGGCCGTTCTCGTCGGTGGTTATAGTAATCCTGCCGTCCATGACGCGCTCCTCGTCGAGGTTCGGGTCTACTACCATCGTGCTACCGATTTTCGCGAAGGTGACTGGTATCGGGACGCTCTTAACAGGCAGGGGCTCGTACTCGTCGAGTATCTTTACCTCCCCGCTCTCCTCATCGTACTCAATCTTCGGAATCTTGGTGCTCATGAGGGCCGCTATTGCACCTATTCCGCTCGCGTCGAGCAGGTTGCCGTCGTGGTCGAGGACGTGGACGTCGATGAAGATAACCCTGACGAGCTTGCCGGGAACGATGACGAGCTTCTCGAGCTCAACGGCCCCGCTCTCCCTTATCCCCCTGTCCACAACACGGGCGAGCTCGATGGCGTTCTCGTCCGGCGGACCGGGCTCGAAGGTCGGCGAGGCAAGGGGAACGAGCTCGACGTTGGTTGTCATGACGCCCTTCTCCGGCAAATCCGGGAACGGCTCGCCGAGGTCAACCTTTATTCCGACGAGGACCTGCGTGTTTCCAAGCCTGACCCAGGCCGAACCCTCTGCCTTCTCTATGACGTTGACCTTGACCTCGAGGTCGCGGTAGTCCTCGAAGCCCCTTCCGTCAATCCTCTTGCCCTCCCTGAGGAGGTTTATGATGTGGTCGCGCATTATGCTAGCCATGACTTCCATCTCACTCATTGCCCGCCACCTCCTGCGCTATGCGGAGGTATTTTTCTTTGAGCGCTTCCCTCTGCTTCTGGTAAACCGCCTTGGCTCCCTTTATCGCGAGTTTTACGGCCTCTATGAACTCCTCCCTCGTTAGGTAGCCGTCCATCTGAAGGAGCGTTATGTCGTTCTTGAGGGGCATTATGGCAACGGGAACGTCCGCCTCACCGTAGTTGTCCTCGTCCTTGTTGAGGTCGAGAACGATTTCGCCGTCAATCTTTCCGGCGGCGCACGCTGCCACGAGGTCCCTCATCGGTATTCCGGCGTCCGCGAGGGCGAGTGAAGCGGCCGTTATTCCGGCAACCCTCGTTCCTGCATCTGCCTGTAGGACCTCTATGAAGACGTCTATCGCCGTTCTCGGGAACATTTCAAGGATTAGGGCCGGTTCAAGCGCGCCCCTTATGACCTTGCTTATCTCGACGCTCCTCCTGTCCGGTCCGGGCTTTTTCCTTTCCTCGACGCTGAATGGTGCCATGTTGTAGCGGACGCGCAGAATTGCCCTGTCCGGCCTCTGGAGGTGCTTGGGGTGAATCTCCCTCGGGCCGTAGACAGCGGCCATTATCTTGTTCTTGCCCCACTCGACGTAGGCCGAGCCGTCGGCGTTTTTGAGGACGCCAACCTCCATTTTAATGGGCCTAAGCTCGTACTTCTTCCTGCCGTCAACCCTTCTACCGTTCTCGTCGATGAGCTTTAAACCCTCAGGCCTGCCCATCATCATTCTCACCTTCCTTCTCCTCAAGCTGGGGGATTTCCTCAATAACTCCCTGCTCCTTGAGTTCCCTGAGCCTCGAAAGCAGGTACTCCTTGACCCTGTCTGTCAGTCCCTGCGTGTGGCTCTCGCGGTCGACCTTGAGTATGGCCTCTATCGCGAGCTTCTCGAGCTCATCGTTCTTTCCGCTCACCCAGACCCAGCCGTTCTGGCCCACTATGATTCTCGTTCTGGTGAGCTTCTTAATCATGTTAATCATCGAACCGCCCTTGCCTATGAGCCTCGGCACCTTGGAAGGCGTTATCGTGACGAGCTGTCCGCCCCTGAGCGGGCCGCCCTTGAAGGGCATACCCTTCGTTGTGAGGTCAATCTGGTTTATCTCGTTGAAGGCCTTCACCTTGGCGTAGATTATGTCGCCTATGTCGTAAATCTTCCGCAGGTCGGTCTTGAGCAGGTCTATGCGCTCCTCAACCGCGTCCTGAACGCGTAAATTGGCCTGGTACGGTGCCCCTATGTCAACGGTCCAGTTGGAGAACTTGACGTCCACTATCTTTCCGAGGACGTTGTCCCCAACCTCTGGGATGTAGGGCCCTTCGAGCGGAATGACCCTTATGAGGTCCCCCCTTATCTCGACAAGTCCTATCACCGTTGAGTAAATCCTGTTGCCTTCCCTGAAGGTTCCCCTTCCGTTCTTAAACGGCCCCTGGGCGAGCAACGTCCCAGGGACGACCAGTTCCCTTGGTTTTACAAAAATCCGCCTCATAGTCCCTTCCTCTCTACAAGTTTAGTAAGAGCGGTGCCCTTCGTCAGGGCGTTAAGCTTCTCATAAAACTCCTCCTCGATTCCTCCGGGAATCTCGATGAGGAACATCCACGAGCCGTCACTGGCCCACTCCTCGCGTTTTATCGTTCCGAACTTTCTAACCTCGCCGTAGGCCTTCCCAACGTAGTCGCTCGGTATCTTCACCGCTATGACCTTGACCTCGAGCTTTATCGGGAGCAACGGTCTAATCGCCTTGATAACCTTCGGAACCTGTGCCTCCGCGTCCTTGAAGAGGTCAACGTGAACCCCTGCCTCTTCCATTGCCTTCAGGATTCTGTCTACCGGGTGCGGATAGCCGGTCCTCGGGTCAACCGCGTGCCTGTGGATTATCGTCGCTATGTAGCGCTTCTTCTCCTCGAGCATCTGCCTCCTCTGCTCCGCGGTGAGCTGAACCTCGCCCTTCTGGAGGATTATTTTAGCGACTTCGTAGGGGTCGCTGGTTCCGAAGATTTTCTCCATCTCGTGCTCGCTGGCCTTGTCGCCCTTGTGCGCGTCCTTGAAAACGTAGGGAGTGGCGAGGATTTCTTCTATGGGAACCTCCTTGCCCTCCTTGAAGTCCCTCGCGAGGTAGGGGTCAACGAGTATCTCGAAGGTCTCGCCGTGCGTCTTCAGACGGGCGATTACCGCTTTGTCAACGCTAATCGGCATCGCCCGCCACCTCAGTAGTTCTGGTCGAGTTCCGAATAGTCCTCGGCCTTCTCCTCAACCTCTTCCTCTTTAATCTCCTCAAGGACCTCGTTGAGGTACTTCTCAAGCTCCTCCCTCGGGAGCTTCTTCCAGCGCTTGTCCTCGGTGGTAATGTATGCAACCTCTATCGAGTCCGCGGTTGGCTCTTCAAGGGTCTTTGAGAGTGCCAGTATGGCGAGTTTTATTGCCCCGTCCCTGTCGAGGTTCTCGTCGTAGTGCTCCTCGAAGATGGCCATCGCCACGTTCCTTCCGCTTCCTATAGCGACGGCCTTCCACTCGAAGTAGGCACCGCTCGGGTCGGTCTCGTAGAGTTCCGGTTTTTCGTTAACGCCCGCCATGAGCAAAGCGGCACCGAAGGGCCTCACACCGCCGTACTGGGTGTGGGCCTGTTTGAGGTCGCAGATTTTCTTCACCAGAACGGTGAGCGGAACGGGTTCGCCGTAGGTGAGGCGGTAAATCTGGGCCTCCAGCCTGGCCCTGTCAACGAGAACCCTTGCGTCAGCGATGATACCGCTCGGAGCGGCCGCTATGTGGTCGTCAATCTGGAAAATCTTCTCGTAGCTCCTCGGCTCAATGAGCCTGCTCGTGATTCTCTTCTCAACGGCCAAAACGACTCCGTCCTTCCACTTAACTCCTACAGCCGTTGCGCCTCTTTTTACAGCTTCCCTCGCGTAGTTTACCTGAAACAGCCTTCCGTCCGGGCTGAAAACGGTTATCGCCCGGTCGTAGCCAGCCTGCGGTGGTACAAACGCCATTCTACATCACCCCTGTTTCTCACTCCTTTTCGATAGTTGCCGGGTTTTCTATTAAGCTTTTCTATCCTCCCCGGAAGGCTATAATCGCCATCTTTCTCGCGGTTCTCTTCGCCATCTCGAGCGGTATAAAGGCCAGCGCGAAGACGAGGGCTCCGACGTAGATGGACGCCGTCCCGATGGGCTTGAATATCAGCAACGCAAAGCCGAGCAGGAGCAACAGTAGCCCGGCAGAGAGGAATTTTTTGTGGAGTTTCTGGAGCGATTCAAGCGACTCCTCCATGCCACCACCGGGAGCTTTTTTAGGTGGGAGGATTTTAAGCCTTTGGTGTTGCCGATGGAGTGCCCCTTCTGCAGACCGCCGAGGGAACAACTCCTCTACGAGGATAGCCTAATAAGAATCCTGTTCGACGCTTATCCTGCCAGCAGGGGACACCTCCTCGTCGTTCCGAGGAGGCACGTCGAGCGCTGGGAAGATTTGACGGGAGAAGAGAAGCTCGCCCTGATACGGGGCATGGAGTTGGCGATGGAAGTCCTGAGGGAGACGTTGAAGCCAGACGCCTTCAACGTCGGCATGAACCTCGGAAAGGAAGCCGGGCAAACGGTCCCGCACCTGCACCTCCACGTAATCCCGCGCTGGGAGGGGGACAGCAGAAACCCGAGGGGAGGCGTCAGAAAGGCCGTCCTCGATTTGGAGGACGAGAACTTAAGTTTGAAGGAGCGGTGGGTGAAGAACCGTCTGAACGAGGAAGAGATGAAGGCCCTCCGCGAGGCCTTCAGTAAACGTGGCTCTCGCTCTCCCTGAGGAGTTCGAGGGTCTTCAGGAGTCTCTCAACTTCTTTCCTCGGGTAATGCTCCTCGACGTCGCTCTCCGGGTCGAGCCTCTCCAGCTCGGCCTTGAGCTTTTCCAGGTCCTTCAAATCCTCCTGAATCTCAATCGCCCGCTGGGCGAACTCGTAGCTCGTCATCGGGCTCTCAAAAACCCTCTGCTGGTTGACGACGAGGGCAATCCTAAGGTGGCCTATCGTTTCCTCCAAAAGCTCGAGAAGTTCCTTGACCTTCATGGTCTATCCTCGACCCGAGGGTATTTAAGGGGTTCGGAGAAACACTTAACGGTGCCGAAAATGGACGGTGCAACGTTTATGGAGCGCTACGGCTACGGAATCCTGCTGGCCGTGGCGGTGATAGTCATCGTCGTGGTTCTCGCATCGGTCTTCGCGCTGATTACCGGAGTGGTGGCGGAGTTCGGAACGGCCTTCGCGGTCATCGTTCTGGTTGGTGTCCTGCTCTACGTCCTGATGAGTCGCAGAAAGGCCGTTGACGTGAACGCCGAGGAGAGGCGCAAGATTTACGAACGGGGCGAAAAACCCCTCTGAGCTTTGAAATTTTTTCGGTTATCTTCCTCGAGGATTGAAGGCAGAGTTTTAACCTCCCGGCCCAACCCACTACGGTGGTGACATGGAGGCGGTTAAGGCTTACCCTTCTGATTCGGCCGATGTAAAAGGCGAAAGGCGAGAGAAGAAGCTTCTCATGGGAAACGAGGCGATAGCCTACGGCGCCCTCGAAAGCGGTGTCGTTTTCGCCACAGGCTACCCCGGGACGCCATCAACCGAAGTCATCGAGACGATAGCGAGGCTCAAGCCTGAAGTCTTCGCCGAGTGGGCGCCCAACGAGAAGGTCGCGCTGGAGGAGGCCGCGGGGGTGGCCTACACGGGCTTGAGGGCTCTCGTGACAATGAAGTGCGTCGGTTTGAACGTGGCAGCGGACCCGCTTATGAGCCTCGCCTATTCAGGCGTCGAAGGCGGTCTCGTAATCCTCGTGGCGGACGACCCGGGACCACATACAAGCCAGACGGAGCAGGACGACCGCTACTACGGCAAGCTCTCGCTTCTGCCGGTCCTTGAGCCTGCCGACCCGCAGGAGGCCCACGACCTGATTAAGTACGCCTACGAGCTGAGCGAGAAGTACAAGGTCCCGGTCATCTTCAGGACAACAACCAGGGTTAACCACACGACCGCCGATGTGGAGGTCGGGGAGTTCATCGAACTCGACAGGAAGCCCGTCTTCAAGAAGGACATCGAGCGCTATGTTAGAGCCAGCATGGAAGGCAACAGGAAGAGGCACAGGTGGCTCAACGAGACCCTGGCGAAGATAGAGGAAGAGTTCAACTCGATGCCCTTCAACTGGGTCGAGGGGAGCGGTAGAATTGGAATAATCGTCGAGGGCGCGCCCTACAACTACGTGAAGGAGGTTCTTCCGAAAATTGGGGAGGACCTCAAGGTCCTCAAGCTCTCAACGCCCCACCCGCTCCCGAGGAAGCTCGTCGTTGATTTCCTCAAAACCGTTGATTTCGCGATTGTAATCGAGGACGGCGCGCCGTTCCTCGAGGAGGAGGTCAAGATAGTCGCTTACGAGGCTGGCTTGAATGTTCCAATCTACGGCAAGAGAACCGGGCATCTGCCCCTTGAGGGCGAGCTCACACCGAGCCTCGTCAGAAACGCCCTCCTCAGGCTAATTGGTGAAAGCGAAGAAACCTACGAGAAGCCGGAGGAGGTAAAGCTCGCCGAAAGCCTCGCCCCGAAGAGACCGCCGGTAATGTGCCCCGGCTGTCCGCACAGGGGAAGCTACAGGGCCGCTTTAGATGCCCTCCGCGACCTCAAGCTCGGCCGCTACTCGGTCCCCATTCACGGCGACATAGGCTGTTACGCCCTATCGCTCCTCCCGCCGCTCGAGGCCATCTGGACCGAGTACGTCATGGGCGCGAGCATAAGCCTTGCCAACGGCCAGAGCGTGGCAATGAACAAGAAGATAATCGCGACAATCGGTGACTCGACGTTCTTCCACAACGGAATTCAGCCGCTGGTAGATGCCGTCTACAAGAACCTGAACGTTCTGGTGATGATACTCGACAACAGGACGACGGCGATGACCGGCCACCAGCCGCACCCGGGAACCGGCGGTAGCGAAACCGGCAGGAAGTTCAACGAGATTGACATCGAGGCTTTGGTTAAGGCGCTTGGCGTCAAGTACGTCAAAACCGTTGACCCCTACGACCTCAAGGCCACGAGGGAGGCCATAAAGGAGGCCATGCAGGTGGAAGGGCCAGCCGTCATAATAGCGAAGCGCGAGTGCGTCATTCCCGTCATAAGGCGCGGTGAGATAGGCGAGATACCGCTCGTCGTCGAGGACAAGTGCACCGGCTGCAAGGCGTGCATACTCCTGACCGGCTGTCCGGCGCTCGTCTACGACCCGGAGACCAACAAGGTGCGCATAGACAGCCTGCTCTGTACGGGCTGTGGCGTCTGCAACCAGACGTGCCCGTTCGACGCCATAAAGTTCCCGAGCGAGCTGGAGAAGGGGGCTTAGCCCCCTTACTCTCTCCAAACCTCCAGAACCATGAAGCGCCTGACGAGCGGATTCGGGTAGAGTTCCCAGCCGATTCCCTCTGTCTCCGCTTCAATTTCCCCGAAGAGACCGCCCTCGCGCGGGTCGAGGCTCTCACCGTAGATTTTTCCGGGCCTTATTTCGACTTTCATGTAGCGCGGGAGGCCGACGATGGCTTTCCCCTCCTTCCTCGCGTACTCGATGGCCCACTTTGCCGTGTACAGGCCGGCGTAGATTTCCGCTACTCTGACCGGGACGCTCGACTTGCCGATGGCGATTATCTCTATCCCCGTCTCCTCCCAGAACTTCTTGGCTAAGGGCTGGAGGTCCTTCGCGAGGTCTTTCCATACCTCCTTTCCGCGGTCGGTTATCGTTAAGGCGTCAATGGTCGGCTCGTCGAGCTTTCTCACCTCTATCCCGCCGATTGTCGAGTCAAGGTGAATGACGTCCGGTTTGACCTCCCTTGCAAGCTCAACCGCGAGGAACGCCTCGTCCCTGATGGCCTGCCTTCCGCTCATGTCGTAGTCGAAGGGGTTGGCGTACTTCACCCTGCTGAGCGTCGCGGTTCTGTAGGGCTTCTCAACCAGCACTGCAGCAGTTGCAATGAGTCCTATCGGCTCGTAGTCCTCGGTTAGTAGGGCCCCACCCGTGTCGGCTGAAACAATCCTCATGGCAACCACCGTTAACGACCAATTACCGATATACCCTCAGGTCCAAATACCTATGGTGAGACCGATGGATAGGACAGTTTATGAAGCTTTGGGGAAGTACGTTGACAGCTTATCAAACTCCCTGTACCTGGGCACGAGCCGGGGGACGGTTTACCTCGAGGACGAGCCTGTAACCCCGGAGGATGTAAGGCTCTCGCTCTTCTTCTCGGGAAAATCAATAGAGATAAGCTCCCTGTGGGGCAGGGAAAATCATGGGGCGCTCTATTTAAGGGGCTCTCCCAAGGTTCGCTTCCGCTCCGGAAGGATTGAGCTGCTCTTTCTCACGAGAAAGGGTCATGTCCTCGTCCGGCTCAGGGCAGGCAGGGGCTTTGCCAAGGTCCTCGCGAACACTGCCTCCCAGTGTAGCGGGGGCATTGGCTCGCTCTGGGTCAGAGGCTGAGTCTCGTCACCGCTCGGAACTCGGCAAACTCATCATCCCCTTCAGTTCTTTCAGCTCTTCCCTTAAAGCTCTTGCCGTTTCTTCGCTTCCCGTGAGGGAGGAATACTTTCTCAGGGCCTCCTCGAGCTCTGGCCATTTTCCGAGGAAACCGCTGAGCCTCTCGGCCGGAACGAGCATGCCAGTTTCCCTGTAAACCACCAGCGCGCCGAGCGTTTTCAGAGCGTCGAGAAGGGCCTCGAAGGCCTCGCCGTACCTGCCCTCGTCCATCAGTCTCTCGCCTTTCTCAAGGCATGAGCTGAACCTCTCAACCAGCGCCTCCTCCATACGACCACCGGCGGGTTTTTATAGTCGGGGCTAATAAACCCTTGGGATGAAGGCCGAGGAACTCGTCTGGGGCGCGGTCGTAGCAATAATCCTCTACGTAACCTGGAGGGTAGTCAATCCACTCGTAACTCCCATATTCTTTGGCTTTGTCTTGGCCTACGCCTCATATCCACTTCAGCGCAGGCTCTCTGTAAAGCTCGGAAAGAAGCGCTCCGCCCTCGTGATAAGCCTTTCAATGCTCGTCTTCGGTGGGGCACTGACGCTGGAACTCCTCCTCGTCTCGGTTCAGGTCCTCATGTCATTCTACGAGGGCATCGTGAACGTCTTCAACTGGCTCCTGACCCTTCCTCTTCCTCTGGATGTCCTCAACTTCCTCCAGCACTTTCAGGACCAGGCCGTCCCCAAGATAGCCGATTACCTCTCACGGCAGGCGTTCTCCCTGCCTTCCTACCTCCTCCAGCTCTTCGTGTTCTTTTTCACCTACTACTACGCCCTCGCCTACGGGGAGGAAATCCGGGCCCAGATATACGCTCTCCTGCCGGATAAGAACCGCGAACTCGGCGAGGAAATCTTACGGAGCGTGAACAAAACCCTCTCTGCCCTCGTTAGAGCATGGCTCCTCCTCAACGTGGCCAAGGGAATCCTGATGACAATCGGCTTCATAGTCTTCCGCGTCTCAGACCTCTACACGGCCATAGTCGCCGGTTTCCTGACGTTCGCCTTTTCCTTCGTCCCCCTCTTCGAGGGCTGGATGATTTGGCTCGCGGCGGCGATATACTTTGCGGTCAAAGGCGCTTATCTACACGCCCTTGGAATAGCGCTCTACGGCTTCTTCCTCGTCTCCCCGATGCCCGACTACACGATAAGGCCCATGCTTGTGGCGAGAGACGCGAAGCTCGACGAGACCCTCGTGTTCATCGGAATGATTGGCGGAACCTGGGCGATGGGGCTGAAGGGTCTCATAATAGGGCCAATCGTTTTAAACCTGCTCCTCGTCCTCCTGAAAGAGTGGAAAAGGTTCACAGAATCTTCACGCCGACTCTCTCAAGCTCCTCAAGAGCTTTCTTCTCGTCCTCCGGGTTGATGCCCTTGACCGCGTCGCTCAGAAGGTAGACCTCGAAGCCGTGCTTCACGGCGTCCAAAGCCGTCGCCCTGACGCAGTACTCCGTCGCAACACCGCAGACGTAAACCCTCTTAACGCCCTTCTCCCTGAGTATTTCTGCCAAGTTCGTCCCCTCGAAGCCGGAGTAGGCTTCCTTGTCTGGCTCGGTGGCCTTGGAGATTATCACCGCGTCCTCTGGCAACTCGACGACGAACTCCGCCCCCTCAGTTCCCTGAACGCAGTGCTTCGGCCACGGCCCTCCCTGTTCCTTGAAGCTGATGTGGTTTTCCGGGTGCCAGTCGCGCGTCGCCACTATCAGCGCTCCCTTTTCCTTGAACTTTCTGATGTACTCGTTGACCTTCGGAATTATCTTGTCGCCGTCGGGAACCGGCAACGCTCCACCGGGCATGAAATCCCTCTGCATGTCCACAACGATGAGAGCCTCCTCGGGCATGGGCGTCACCACTTACAGAATCGAGGTGGAGGTTAATAAGAGTTAATCAGACGTCAATCCTGTCCCTGAATTTTGACATGTCAACGCCCTTCTCAAGGCCGAAGAGGTAAGCCAGAATCCGCTCGTCCAGGTCGCCGTAGCGCTCGCGCAGTGCCTTTATCCCCTCCATTACCTCAAGCTCCGTCCAGCCAAGGGCCCTCGCTATGTGGACGACCATCTCCCCGAGCAGGTTTTCCGGCTTCTCTGCCTCCTTAAGGGCCTCAATCCTCGCGTGGAGCTTTCCCTCGCGCTCCTCCAGGAGACCCTCCTTAATCCACTCCTCAATCACCGCCTTTGCCTCACTTACCGAGAAGCGTCTGAGCCGGAAGCTCAGGATTCCGACCAGCTCGCTCCTCGTGAACTCGGTTGAGCCATTGACCTGGACTGCTTCCTTGAGCGGGTGCATAGGCATCAAGCTTTTTAGGGCTCTCGGATAGATAAACTTTTGGTGTGGGAAATGGAGCAGAGGACGCACAGGCTTACCTCTGAGAGGCTCGTCGGAAGGCCGCTGAAAATCGAGCCCGGGAAAGCTGAGGTCGAGCTTTTAACTACTGAGGAGATGGCGGTTGACGAGTACGGCCTCGTTCACGGCGGCTTTACCTTTGGACTGGCAGACTACGCGGCTATGCTCGCAGTGAACGAGCCCACCGTTGTCCTCGGAAAGGCCGAGGTGAAGTTCTTGAAACCTGTTAAGGCCGGTGAGAGGCTGATGGCCAAGGCAGAGGTAATCGAAGACCTTGGACGTAAAAAGCTGGTCAAAGCAGAGGTCTCCAACGAGAAGAACGAGAGGGTCTTTGAGGGAACGTTCCACTGCTACGTCCTTGAAAGGCACGTGCTTGAATAGCCGTCCAGCTTCCTGAGGTAGTACTCCACGACCTCCCTCTGGATTACGGGGATGAAGGGTATCTTCACGAGGATGCCCTTGATTCCGCCTTCCTCGTAGACGAGGAGAGACTCCCGGGAGTCCCTGACGAAGAGGCCCTTCACGACGTAGCGCTCCCCTGTGGAGAAGAGGGCCCTCGCAACCGCCTCCATGAAGTCCCTTGGCTCGCCTTCAAGGACCTTTGAGAGGGGGAGATAGTAGACTTCGCCAAGCTCCTCAAGTCTGCTCTCACGGAAGGCCTTCCTCGTGAGTATGAGGATTTTTGGAGTTATTCCTTTCTCCTTCGCCCTCTCAAAGGCCCTCCTGAACTTCAAGACGAGGGCAGGTTCCATAAACGTCGCCACGAACTCTTCTTCGGTTTCTCCAGCGAGCTCCTCGGCGCGGCTCCTAACGCTCCACTCACCCTGGAGGTACCACACGGGGAGCCACTCCTCCTGCCTCTCCTTCTGGTGGCTCTTGAGCATTATTATCGCCTCCTCCGCCGAGCGAATGTAGTCGTCCCTGAGCGACGCTATCACCTTCTCGGGCTCAACCGCCCTGAAGTACGCCGGACTGCCCTCGCTGACCTCAACGAAGCCCCTCTCGTGGAGCCTCTTCAGGACGTCGTAGACCCTGGGCCTCGGGACGCCGCTCTCTTTGGCTATCTCGCTCGCCTTCGCGGGCCCGGTGATGACGAGGGCCGCGTAGACCCTCGCCTCGTACTCCTTCAGGCCAAGCCTCATCAGCCTCTCAACGAGCTCCTCCATGGGACCACCCTTTAAAATTTGTAACTCTTTCAGTTACAACATCCTTATATCCCTTTTCCCGGAAGTGAACTCGGTGGTGGCGATGCCCGCCCTCGTTGTTAAGGAGCTCAGAAAGAGCTACGGGGACTTTGAGGCCGTCAGGGGGCTCTCCTTCGAGGTTGAAAGGGGAGAGATATTCGGTCTCATCGGACCGAACGGGGCAGGGAAGACGACAACGATAAAGACAATAGTCGGACTTCTGAAGCCGGATTCCGGCGAAATTGAACTTTTAGGCAGGAAAATGCCGAACAAAGAAGTTTTGGCCAGGGTCGGCTACATGCCGCAGGAGCTGGCCCTCTACCTGAACCTCACCGTCGAGGAGAACCTGTGGTTCTACTCCCGCCTCTACGGTCTCCCCCGAGAGGAGTTCGAGAGAAGGAAGGAGGAGGTGCTGAGGTTCGTGGGGCTTGAGAAGTTCCGGGACAGGCTCGTTGCCGAGCTCAGCGGCGGGATGCAGAGGAGGGCCTCCCTCGCCTGTGCGCTGGTGCACGAACCCGAGTTTCTAATCCTCGATGAACCCACCGTGGGGGTCGACCCGGGGCTGAGGGCAAGCTTCTGGAGGTACTTCCGCGAGCTGACCGATGGCGGCGCTTCAATCCTTATAACGACGCACTACATGGACGAGGCCGTAAACTGCGACCGCGTTGCGATTGTGATTGCCGGAAGGGTCCTCGTCACGGCGACTCCTGAGGAGATTATGGCTGAGACCGGCTCGGCAACGCTCGAAGAGGCCGTTCTAAAGCTCACGGGGGTGAAAGGATGAACTCGGGAAGGGTTTTGGCCGTGGCGAGGAGGAGCCTGCTGGAGCTGAGGCACGATAAGAGGCTCCTGAGCTACGCCCTAATCACGCCGATTGTCCTCATGGTGCTCTTCGGCTTGGCCTTCGGCGGCCACGTCCACGACGTTAAGGTGGTCGTCGTCAACGACGACGGAAGCTTCGGCTCCGAGTTCATTGGGAACCTCAACGCGAGCACGTTCTCTGTTTCGAGGGCGGAAACCTTGGGGGATGCCCTGAAAGAGCTGAGAGAGGGGAAGTGCTGGGCCGTCATCTACTTCCCGGAGAATCCCGGGGAAATCAGGGTCTACCTCGACAGGAGCAACACTTACATAGCCGACGCCGTCGTTTCGGGCATCAACGCTGCGCTCATGAGAACCCTCGAGGAGAACGGCCTCAGACTGCCGGTCAGGGTCAGCTACAATGCCGTGTACGGAAGGAACGCCAAGTTCATGGACACGTTCCTGCCGGGCGTCATGTCGCTCGCGGTGTTCCTAATCTCGACGGTGCTCTCAATCCTGTCCTTCATAGGTGAGAGGAACCTCGGAACGCTCGACAGGGCCCTGGCGAGCCCATTGAGTGAGGGAGAGGTGGTCCTCGGCTACTCGATAGCATCGGGCGTGATAGGGACAATCCAGGCGGCGATAATGCTCGCCATAGCGGTCTTCGGCTTCGGAGTGAACGTTGAGGGGAGCCTCTTCTTGGCCTTCGCCCTCGTGGCGCTCCTGGCAATCGTCGGCGTCAACCTCGGGATACTCCTCTCCAACCTCGCCCGGAACGAGGCGCAGGCGGTCCAGTTCGTCCCGATGATAGTCGTCCCCACGTTTCTGCTGTCGGGCATCTTCTGGCCGGTGGAGGCCATACCAAAGTACCTCCGGCCCTTCTCCTATCTGCTCCCCCCGACGTACGCGGTGGATTCCCTCAGGTCGGTCATGATTCGCGGCTGGGGGCTCGATAGGATATGGGGTGACGTGGCCGTTCTTCTCGGCTTTGGGGTTCTCTTCCTCGGCCTGGCGGTGCTCAACATGAAGCGCCGCCGCTGAGCCAAAATTTTTTATACCCAAATATCGCATCTCGATATCGGTGTTCGATATGAAGTACCGCGACTTCCTAACGCTCCACGTCCTCCACCACGCGAGGGAAGGTGTCACAGGCAGTTTTATGATGGAAGAACTTGGGAGACACGGCTACAAACTCAGTCCGGGCACGATTTATCCCCTCCTCCACGAGCTCGAGCGGAAGGGCCTCCTCACGAGCAGGGAAGAGGTTCGGAACGGGAGGAGAGTTAGGGTCTACACGATAACGGAAAGGGGCCTTAGGGCCCTTGAAGAGGGGAAAGAGAAGCTGAGGGAGCTCTGTGAGGAACTCCTGGGGGAGTGAACATGGAGAAGGAGCGGAAGGTCTTCGGAATCAGCTGGAACGTCTTTCTCCTCGGAATCGTCAGCTTCCTCAACGACATGAGCAGTGAGATGATAGCGCCGATAGTTCCGGCTTACCTGACCGAGGTTCTCAAAGTCGGGAAGCTCGCGGGCGGTTCGATAATGGGCCTCATCGAGAGCGCGAGTTCGCTCTTCAAGGTGGTTTTCGGCTACTTCAGCGACCGTTTTAGGAAGCGCAAGGCCTTCGTGTTCACAGGTTACGCGCTCTCGACGCTCTCCAAGGGTCTTCTCGCCTTCTCCCGCGGCTGGCTCGACTTCCTCACGTTGAGACTTCTAGACAGAACCGGGAAGGGAATACGAACGGCTCCGCGCGACGCGCTCATTGCCGAATCGAGCAACGGAAAAACTGGAAAATCCTTCGGCTTCCACAGGATGATGGACACCCTTGGGGCTGTCGCGGGTCCCCTCGTGGCGGTTCTGCTAATCGGGCTCCTCTCCTACCTGCCGAGGGAAACCCTCTACCGGAGGATTTTCCTCCTCTCCGCCGTCCCGGGCCTTCTCTCGCTCCTCATAATAGCGCTCTTCGTCAAGGACAGGGGCGGGGAAGTTAAGAGGAAGATAGCCGCTATTTCGTCGCTGAGGAGCCGTTCCCTTCAGCTCTTCCTTGCGGTTGTCGCCGTAGGAACCCTCGGCAGGTACAGCTACGCCTTCACCCTCTGGAAGGCCGAGGAGCTTGGCTACACGGTTCTTCAGGGCTCTGCCTTCTACGCGCTCTTCAACCTCATCTACGCCCTCTCAGCTTATCCGATAGGCGTTTACTCGGACAGGGTGAGCAAGAAGGCCCTAATCGGCGTTGGCTTCCTCCTCTCGGCCCTCGCAAGCCTGTGCTTTGCCTTCGCGAGGGACTTGACACTTTTGCTCCTCGCCTTCGTCGTCTACGGCCTCTACATGGCGGTGATTGACACGGTTCCGAGGGCGTACATGGCTGAGCTGGCAGGGGAGGGCGAGAAGGGGACGGTTATAGGTGCCTACCACACTGTGGTTGGAGTGTTCGCCTTCCCGGCCTCGCTGATTGCCGGCTACCTCTGGAGCGCCTATTCATTAACCTACAGCTTCCTCTTCGCTTCCGCTATGGCCTTCCTGGCCTTCGTCCTGCTCCAGTTTGATTGACGTTCTGCCAATTTTTTCTGTTCTTTTTTGTTCATTCCCCGTCAAAAAGACTAAAAACTGTGGGGGTCTACTCGGCACGGTGGTGGGAGTGAGGATTCTAATAATCGGCACCGGCGGGACGATAGCGAGCGCGAAGACCGAGAAGGGTTACAAAGCCACGCTGAGCGTCGGCGAGATACTGGAGATGGCCGGGATAGAGGGCGACGGCGTTGAGATAGAGGCGAAGGACATACTCAACCTCGACAGCACGCTGATTCAGCCCGAGGACTGGATAACGATTGGAAAGGCCGTTTTTGAGACCCTGAACGACTACGATGGAATCGTCATAACCCACGGAACGGATACCCTCGCCTACACTTCTTCGGCCCTGAGCTTCATGCTGAGGAACGTCCCGATTCCGGTAGTCCTGACCGGCTCGATGCTCCCCATAACTGAACCCAACAGCGACGCGCCGAGGAACCTGAAAACGGCCTTAACCTTCGCGATGAAGGGCTTTCCTGGGATATACGTCGCTTTCATGGACAAGATAATGCTCGGCACGCGCGTTTCGAAGGTGCACTCCCTCGGCCTCAACGCCTTCCAGAGCATAAACTATCCAGACATTGCTTACATCAAGGGTGAGGAGGTCGTTGTACGGCACAGACCCGAGCTTTCCGCCGGAGAGCCGTCCTTCGACCCGAGGATAGACCCGAACGTCGTCCACGTACGCTTAACTCCAGGCCTTTCCCCGGAGGTCTTTCTCGCGGTTGCGGAGAGGGTTCACGGCATAGTTCTCGAAGGCTACGGCGCCGGGGGAATCCCCTACCGCGGGCGGAACCTCCTCGAGGCCGTCTCAAGGGTCGCCCGCGAAAAACCCGTGGTCATGACGACACAGGCCCTCTACGGTGGCGTTGACCTGACGCGCTACGAAGTTGGCAGAAGGGCCCTCGAGGCCGGCGTTATTCCCGCCGGAGACATGACGAAAGAAGCAACGCTCGTCAAGCTCATGTACGCCCTCGGCAGGACGGGGGAGGTTGAAGAAGTGAGAAGGATAATGGAGAAAAACCTCGCCGGGGAGCTCAGCTCAGCTTTTTGAGCTCCTCGTCGCCTATTATGAGCGGTCTCTCGGCCTCTATGACGTAGCTCAGCTTCCACTCAACCTCTCCCCTGTTCATGAGCTCGGCGTAGCGCTTTGCCTTCTCCTCAGCCTCTTCAAGTGAAGAAGCCTCGACTATTCTCCTCACGTACCACTTTCTGTCTCCAAATCTGAGCTTGAACTCGGCCATGAACATGGGCATCACCGTAGGGGTTTGGTGAGGCGGTATAAAAAATCTAAGGTTCAGCAGCCAGATACTTCCCGTCCCGTTCAAATGCCTCGAAGACCTTTCCTCCTTCTTTCGTTTTCAGCTCGACTAGGACCTTTTTGGGAACCTGTTCGACATCAACCTCAACCCTCTGATTGCTCAGTACTTGAATGAACGCATCGCCGAGTCTCTCAAATTCGAAAACAAGGTTTCCGTCTTCCCATTTAGTACTGCGGAAGTTCACTCCGCCCATTCTAAAAGTTACCTCAAGAACTACCTTCAAAGCTTTCACCAGGATAAATAGTGGAGGGGGGTTAAAAGGGTTTCCTCAACAATGCGGTACTGGCCGTTACATTTTTCTTTTGAAAGCCTCGCCCTTTAGGGCGGGGAGGAGGTCAGAGGGACCTCGGAGTAAAGCACTAGCCTTAAGATGCTTTCAGCAATTGCCGAAAGGCTTATAACCCATTACGGGTAGTAACGTTCATGCTGGAGAAAGAGAAGGAAGCGCTCGCAAAGCGTATTGCAGGTGAGATAACACTCTCTTCTGACCCCGGAAAGACTATGCGGAAGTGGCGTGAAATCTTTGGAATAAGCCAAACTGAGCTGGCCGAGCATCTAGGGGTTTCCTCCTCGGTTATCAGCGACTATGAAGGAGGGAGAAGGAAGAGCCCCGGTGCCTCTACGATACGGAAGTTCGTTGAGGCCCTCTTGGAGATAGACGAAAAGCGCGGCGGGAACGTCATCAAGGCATTCAGCAAAACGATAGAGGGTGAGCTTCCCACTAGTGCAATCCTCGACATAAGGGAGTTTGCAATTCCAGTAAAGATTTCGGACGTCGTCGAGGCCGTTCGGGGAGAGGTCGTTGCCAATCCACATCTCCTCGACAGACGCATCTACGGCTACACCGTCGTTGACAGCATAAGAGCCATCCTCGAGATGAGCAGTGAGGAGTTCCTCAAGCTCTACGGCTGGACCACGGAGAGGGCCCTCGTTTTCACGAAGGTAACTACCGGGAGAAGCCCTATGATAGCCGTTCGCGTTCAGGGGTTGAAGCCGGCTGTGATAATCCTCCACGGCGTCGAGAGACTTGATGAGCTGGCGGTCAAGCTTGCGGAGCGCGAAGGTGTTCCCCTCGTTGTGTCAAAGGCATCGGGAGAAACCGAACTTATAAACTCCCTCAGAAAACTTGTTGAAAAAACGGAAAAGGAATTTTAAATCTCCTTCTTCCTCCATACTCCCCCTTCCGCGAGCTCGGTTAGCCTGTTCCTTATGTGCACCAGAACGTCGCTCAGCGTTTTCCCGTTGTCGTAGGACTTCACTATTCTTTCAAGCTCTTCCCTCGGAAGGTCCTTCATCTCGTTCGCCAGCTCTATCATCCTCGGGTACGCTCTAACGATGTTGTCGACTATCGTTACGTCCGCCATCCTTGCGCTCCTTGAGAGGGGGTTCAGGTCAACGGTAACAACGAACTTGCCCATCCTCACGAGCGCCTCCGTCCTGTCGCCGTCCTCGAGCGGGACGAGAACCACGTCTGCCCTCCAGATGCCGTTTTCATCGACCTTTCCGCGCTCGTGCTCAAGGCCCGGAATCCTCTTCGTCGGGTTTATCCCGAGTATTTCCATCTCAGGGTCGTACTTCCGGAGCTCTCGCTCTATGGCTCTAACGCGCTCCTCAGTCCGGTAGAAGAGGTTTATCTCGAGCCTCGCGTTGAGGGCCTTCGCCAGCTCAATCGTCTCCTTTGGAACGAGCGCCGCGACGTTGCCGTTCACCGAGATTACGGGCCACTCTGCAAGCAGGAACTTGGCAACCGCCACTCTCATCGCCCTTTCCGCCGGCTCTATCGTCTTCTCCCCGATGAGGTAGTCAAAGGCCTCCCCGCGTCCGTGGGCGATTAGACCTGCTTTGGCAGTCATTCCCTTCTCCATACCCTCGATGATTTTCTCGCGGTAGTACAGGCTCCAGTAGCGTGGGTGACTCTTGGGAATCTTAACCATTCCAACCACCGGAGGCCTTTCTCCCAAGCCCTAATAAACCTGTCCCAACTGGCCCCACAGAAAAAGCCGGCTCGTCCCTCCTTTTGGCCGGAAAAGGGTTCTAAACCTTTGGTTCAAGAAAACCGTATAAACCCTTGGTTCAGAACGTTTGGTGAACAAAAGTGTTCCCGTGAACGGGGGTGTTCATCTTGGGGTACCGGATTACCGCGAAGGAGGACCTGAGTCCGATAGACTATTTCGTCGAAGTGGAGGCCCCGCACGTTGCCAAGGCCTGGAAACCGGGCCAGTTCGTCGTGTTCATCCTCCACGAGAAGGGCGAAAGGGTTCCGATGTCCGTCTACAAGGCGGAGGACGGAAAGGTTGGAATGTTCATAAGGAAGCTCGGAAAGACAAGCTTACAGCTCTACCACGAGTATAAGCCCGGAGACGAGCTCTGGAGCTTTGTCGGGCCCCTTGGAAAGCCGATTAAGGTCAAGAACTACGGCAGGGTGGCCTTTGTTTCAGATGCGGTCTGCGGTCAGGCCGAGAACTACGCGACGCTCAAGGCGATGCGCGAGGCAGGTAACTACACGATTTCCGTCCAGACCTTTGAGGACAGGGAGAACGTTTACCCGATGCGCTTCCTCGCGAGGGAGGTGGCGGACGAGTACTACCTGACGACCCTTGACGGTTCCGTCGGAATAAAGGGCCACTACCTCGACGTCGTGAAGGAGCTCATCGAGAAGGACAAGGTCGACATCATCTTCGCCGGCGGAAAGCTGGGTTCGCTCGCTAAACTTGCAGAGCTCACGAGGCCCTACGGAATCCCCACCTACGCGACGGTGAGGCAGATTATGGTGGACGGAACCGGTATGTGCGGTTCGTGCAGGGTCCTCTACGACGGGGAAGTAAAGTTCGCCTGCAGGGACGGGCCGGTCTTCGACGCCCACAAGATTGACTGGGAGGACGCGATTAGGAGGAACGCGGAGCGCTTTGCAGAGCAGGAGAGGCTCGCCAAGGAGCGCTACCTCGAGTACCTCCGCGCCAAGGGGGTGATTTGAATGCCGAAGCTCATCAAGGAGAGGGTTCCAACCCCTGAGAGGCCCGTTGAGGATAGGGTTAAGGACTTCGGTGAGGTCAACCTCGGTTACACATTCGAGCTTGCCGTTAAGGAAGCTGAGCGCTGTCTTCAGTGTCCCGAGAACTACGCTCCCTGTATAAAGGGCTGTCCGGTTCACATCAACATTCCCGCATTTATCGCCAAGATTAAGGAGGGCGACATTAAGGGCGCCCTGAGGATAATCTGGAACGACAACACGCTCCCTGCCATAACTGGCCGTGTCTGCCCGCAGGAGGACCAGTGTGAGGGCGCATGTGTCGTCGGAAAAGTCGGCCAGGCTGTAAACATCGGAAAGCTTGAGCGCTTCGTTGCCGACTACGCGAGGAAGCACGGCATAGAGGAGGAGCTCCTCTGCGAGTTCGAGGAGAAGTGCACCGGAGAGCTTGGAAAGGTGGCCGTCGTGGGAGCGGGGCCAGCAGGCCTGACCTGCGCCGGTGAGCTCGCGAAGATGGGTTACAAGGTAACCGTCTTCGAGGCCCTCCACAAGCCAGGTGGAGTCCTCATCTACGGAATCCCCGAGTTCAGGCTTCCCAAGGAGATACTCGACCACGAGCTGGCCAAGCTCAAGCGCCTTGGAGTCGAGATAAAGACGGACCACGTCGTTGGAAAGACGGCCACCCTCGAAGAGCTCCTCAAGGAATACGACGCGGTGTTCATCGGAACCGGTGCAGGAACGCCGAAGCTCCTCAACATCCCGGGAATCCTGCTCGACAGGATTTACTCGGCCAACGAGTTCCTCACGAGGATTAACCTGATGAAGGCCTACGAGTTCCCCGAGTACGACACGCCGATAGCCGTTGGAAAGAAGGTAATCGTCATCGGCGCCGGAAACACGGCAATGGACGCGGCGCGCTCCGCGCTGAGGCTTGGTTGCGACGTGACGATAGCATACAGGCGTGGCGAGGAGGACGTGACGGCGAGGATTGAGGAGGTCGAGCACGCAAAGGAGGAGGGCGTGAAGTTCCTCTACTTCGTCCAGCCGGTTGAGTTCATCGGCGACGAGAAGGGCAAGGTCAAGGCGGTGAAGTTCGAAAAGATGGAGCCGTTGGAGGAGAGGGACGCAAGAGGGAAGAGGAAGATAAGGCCGACCGGCGAGTACGTCACCGTCGAGGCCGACACCGTGATAATAGCAATCGGCCTTGAGCCCAACAGGATTATCAGCGAGGAATCCGGGATAAAGACCAACCCCAACGGGACACTGGTCGTCGATGAGAACCTTATGACGAGCGTTCCGGGGGTCTTCGCGGGCGGAGACGCGATAAGGGGAGAGGCCACGGTAATCCTCGCGATGGGCGACGGAAAGAAGGCGGCAAAATCAATAGACGAGTACATCAGGGAAAAGAAAGCCAGCGCGTGACTTCTCCTTCACCATTCCCTTTTTCTTGAGCCGAAGAAGAGGCCCTTTTTGAGGTAGTCCATGAACTCACTGTTTATGAAGATTTTAGCGAACTCTAACGTCTCCTCGGGGGAGAGCCACTCTATGTCCTCGGGGACCCCTTCAACCCAGAGGTACACGAGCTCGTTCTCCTTCCTCGCTATGAGCAGGGTGAAGATTTTAACGCCGAGCTCCTGCGCGAGCTTGACCTCCCTTCCAACGAGGGACGTGAACTTCCCGAGGGGGGCTACCGCTACGAGGTACTCGGCTTCCTTAACCCTGTCGCTCGTGTCCCTCATGCCGTACTTAGAGGGCACGAGGATGTTGTTGGAGTTCAGCTTCTCCTCAATGATTTCGAGGATTGCCTTCTCTGTTTTTGTGTGGTAGAGGAAGGTGGGCTCCGTCAGGTAAACGAAGGGCCCGTAGGTTTTCTTCCTCCTCAAAAAGCCCAGCATTGGACCACCTCGGGTGGGGATAATGTCATCATCTCGACATCAGGAGGGATGACACTCCTCATCGGTTCGCAAGTCAAATCTCCCCTCTCAAGCCTCCTTTCGGCCAAAGGGGCATTTTCCAGGGAGTGGGTATCATCGGTTAAAGTGGGCCTGTCATCCCACCTCCTTCAAAATTGCTCTAGAAGGAGAGGTTAAAAGGTTTTAGATTTCAAGATATAACCGCTGTTGAGTGATAGAATTAGATCATCGGTCAATACAAAGGGGCTTTCCGGTAGGTACCAATGAATAATCTTCAAAGGACTTTCACTTTCAGTGAATACACTATTGCAAGGGCTTTTTTAATACTATTTAGTGCCTTTCTTTCAATTTTCTTATCAAGCCTCATACATTCCTGAACTGCATCCAACGGCTCGTTGAATATAATGTTAATCCTCTTATTGATATCCATAAACATATTGCTGAATATTAGAATGAAGAGTCCCTTAAGATGAGATCTGCCGAGGCCTCCTGGAGGTTCTCCGATTGACCAATATATAGCAGTAGGAGTTAGGCCAGCGTTTTTTGCAGCCTCTAATATTGCTATCCAGTCCTCCACTTCTTTTCGGTTATAAAAGAGAACTACTCTACCCTCTGGGGTTAATGCTGAAGAAATGTTCTTGAAAACATGTTCCATGGATTCTGTATATGCCTCTCTATCTCTGGGAATTTCGGATTTTTCTACTTCAGTTAAGTCATCTAATGTTTCATAATCAAAAGATCCTTGAGAAATTTCGTCAAAGAGTCTGAGAGCTCCATAATGAATTAAAGATAGGGAAGCATAGCTTCTTACTGTGTCCATGTAGGGGGGATCTACTATTGAAATATTAATTTTTACTGGAGGGATGAAATTCTCTGAGTTTCCTTTTGATATTTTTACCTCAGTTTCTGGTTGTATCTTCATGTTCCCAACAGAGATTTTAACTGCTCGCCTAAGGGAAGAGGGTATCCCGTTTCTAGAAAGAGGCCGGAGAGTACCAGGAATCCTTGCAATGGGATTTGTTTCAACAGTGTATTCGGGTACCCAATATGTTTTCATTGCTGCTGCAGGAACAGGCTCACCGATTGGAGAGTGCCATTTAGCAACTAGATTTGAGGTTTTTGCACTTTCACTTAGAGCAATAGAGAATATAACTTTCAGAGAAGAGGGAAGCTCACGAGTTGCCTTTGAATATGCTACAAATGTTGCGAGCTGTCGTGGCGTATACAGACTAGAAAAGGACCCTATACCTTCGCGGATTAACCGTTTGCCTTCAAGGAGCCCCTTAAGATCTATCTTGTCTAAAACTGATCTCGCTTCATTAGCGAATTCTCTTGATTTTTCGTGGCTATCTATGAGCCACTCCTCGATGTTCTCAACTGTTACAAACTTTTTCTTCCACCGATTCCCACGTTTTTCTCTAACTTCTGCTCCCCAAATCTTTAGTTTTTTGTGTTTATCTCCCGAGTTTCTATCTAGATCCAAGTCTAGATATGGCCCTTTCAACTTGAACTCAGGATTATAAGTTACTTTAAATTCTGAGTTACAGTGAGGACAAACAGCTGTTTTTTCATTGACTGAAGACTCAAATATATGCCCACAGATGGGACAACGTAAAATTTTGATCTCTCTGTTGTTCTCTTGATAACGGCTTACCCATGAAGGGATCCTTCCGCGCGTAACAAACACGTATGAGATTATTAGGCCATTATAAGTCCAGCTCCATCCCAATAATTTTTCAGTATCCTCCAAAACAGATAATGCAGTTTTTTCTAGGTCCCGAAAGTTTCTCTGCAAAAGATTAATTGTCGCCTGGGCTATTCTAACCGCTACTGGGTTGATATCTACACCATAAGCATTATACCCCATTATAGCAGCTTCACTAAGGCCTGTACCTCCACCCATAAAAGGCTCATAAAATGTCTTCCCAGAAGCTAATGGCCTTAATGACATTGGGTTTTCAAGAGCTTGATAGATTTGTGTTTCATTCTTTGATATATAAGCAGCCAACATGCCCCTATAAAGGAGTGCAAATCTCCTTGACCACCATCTATGAAGACTATGGTGTGGTAGTCTTCTTGCTTTCTCTATTAATGCCTTTTTTGAGATCTCTGATATTATCTCTGGTTTTAGGTTATCTATTAACATTTATAGTCCCTCATTTTAAGCAAATTAACAAGCCCAATAAAAACATGACGCTGCATTATTTTATACCATTCTCCATACTCCAAAGTCGTTCATAATACTGAGGAGACTTACATTTAGAGTTCTTTCAAGTTCATATCCTGTAGTTATGCTTACTGGTAAAGGCCTTGTACATGTCCAGGGACATTTGGGGTCAGCACCCTCCATTTCAAAAATTAAGACCTGCATTGGGTTTCGTAAGTAGAGCTTATTATTATCAATAACGATAACCTCTAGCTGGTCGAGATATTTTTCTAGTATTTTCGAGTTCAACGAATTTTTAGCATCAAACTTAACCGCTAGTTTTTCAAGTGTCCACCGAAGACTTTGTTGAAATTCTTTAAACCTATTCAGATTATCCTCGATGAATCTCAAACGGACAGAATTAATCCTCCGTACTGTATGGTTCCCAAAATTAGCAAGATAATATATCTCTGGATGAAAAGCTCCATTGACAATAGGCATTATGAATCCATTTCCTTGCTTTAGATTAGTGCTAAGTTCTTTTGAGATGGAAACAACAAAACCGATAAAATAATCAATAGTGGGTTCACTAAGGTTCAATTCAGATATCCCTTCAATTTTAGGCAAAAATGTTTTGAATGGCCCAAAAAACATAGTTTTTCTTCCATCAGTCCCAATTATTGACGATAGAGCCCAGCTACCCTCCAACGGTATGTCTAATATCTTTGTAATGCCCTCTCTATGAGATGGCTTTACTAAAAGAATTCCCGAAAATGGTGTTAAATATACTATATCACCATAATTGTTAATTAAAGAAACTACTGCAAAAGGATTAGGATGAATAGAAGCAGAGATGTACCTCTTGTGCTTTTCCCAGAGTATTAATGGCTTAGCTTTCATTGTAGCATAGTACATTGCAAAAGGCAAATACGAACTTCTCTTGAACTCAGATGCTGCATTCACAAGGTTATATGTCATAAAATTCCCAGGTAACATCTTATGATGTCCTTTCCATATCTGAATTTTCTGAATGTAAGTAGGACCAAATGCTGGTTGAAAATTCTCAACTGAAAATCTGAGACCTCGAGTTATGAATGGGCCAATAATTGAAATAGGAAATACATGATATCTAGAAAAGAGCTCTCTAAACATCCTGGGATTTGGATCTAGGTATTTTAGGGTATGAAATACTTGGAAATCATAAATAAACGGGGTAGATAGGAGATGTACATCTCGATTGAAAGTCTCGTCCAGTTTTTTGTCAGTAGTTTCTATGAGGCTCCAGAGCCTCTGTGTAAAATTCATATAGTTAACCTCCGTAGTGAGAAACTGTTATAACTTTCTGATCGAAGATTAAGATTCGTACTTGTGTTGATCACTAAAGTGTCATCTACAATGTAGGCTTTTCTGTGAACTTTGTTTCGAAGTATTACTTTAATCCCCGTACGTTCAAGATCTTCTAGAAAGTTGCGGTTCTCTTTAGTGTTTAATAGTTCAATTGTTATGTCAACTCCGGCAGATTTTAGATTTTTTAGAAATTTGACTCCTTCCTCATCAATAAATGGAGACAAGGCTACGAGTTTTCTCTTAGTCAGTTGACCTATCAGTGTTTTGAGTACTACATTTCCCGGTCCTTGGAATTCCCTTTTTTTAGCAACTATATCTAAAAACACTTTAACAAGTAATTTTGAGGTTATAAATGGCTGTCCGATTCCATGCTGGCATCCTTTTGTGAGCATGACGCAAGAAGTACATCCATCAATGCAGTAGTTAGGGATGGCTATTGTCAAAAGGTCATCAAAGCTATGCCATAGTAGGTCCCTATTGGGGGATGTCTGGATGAAACTTTCAAATATGCCAGACAACAATAAATGAACACTAAACGTGTGGAGATCCAGGATTAATCCATTATCAACGTATTCCTCATAAAGGTTTTTAAGCTTCTCTATGACTTTTTTCTTCTCGGAATCGTTTATGGGGCCTTTGTTTGATTCAAGATAATCTTTTATGTCTTTCTCATGCTCGGAAAATAGGGAAACAGTATCTTCGAGAAACTTTTCGATGAATTTATCTGGTGTTCCCCAGTTTTCTAATGCTGAAACGATATCAATAGCACCTATTGGGCTATTTTCTGCAACAAGGATTAGGGCTCTCTTTTTATCAACTTTATACATGTAAAGAAGTTCACTTAATTCTACCTGAAGCTCCTTAGAAACATATGCCATAAATAAATGAGCTAATGTGTGAAGTAGTGTCTCCTGGGCCCACTTAATAAATTCAAGGGCTGTATTTGTGGGGCTCTTCCAAGCATGAATTAGGTCCCTTCTAAGATTCTCCCTGAATTCTTGATAATCCTTCAAAAGCTTGTCTTGACTCTGCTCTGCTATGTCATAAAGGTTAAATCCTCTATCACCTTTTGTGTAAAAGTAATACTTTGAAATTAAAACATCAGAAATTCTAGCTTTAGGACCTCCTTTCCATAATTCAAATTCCATGTCCAGCCCTAGTTGGTCCTTGTTTGCGTTCTCATCCATTATAGAAAGTATTATCATATTCAGTAAATCCACCGGAATCTCAAATCCGATAACGTTAGTTTCTGGAAGGATCCTACCCACTGGCTTTTCAAATTCGATATTAACTGGAAAGTGGCTATAAGGCATTGTGAATTGAACTGCTGTATAGAGTTCTTGCACATTCACCCTTCTTTGAACAATGGGAGAGATTAGTCCAACTTTCGTGCTATTAGGAATTCCTATGAATTCACGCTCGATTTTAGGAAATACCTTAGGATGTATTCTTCTGTTCCAGCTCCAGCTTTTGCCATTACAACTTTTTCCAAGAGGACATTCCTTTTTGAAGGGACACTGTATATCCCAGGGATTAGTCGAAAACCCGAATCCTCTAGTACAGTACCAGATATATGAGAGGTTAGTTGGATCATAAGAAGATCTGTTTCTTTTTTGAAGAGTTTGTCGATATTGAGATTTTATCTGCTGAGGAGTTTTTCCATTTTCCAGGGATAGTTTAAGTTTATCTGAGCCGTATCTTAATACGATCTTCCTTTGTCTATTTTTACTTGGTATCTCTAGTACAACTTCTACAAAGCCTTTTTTTGTCCTCAGAGTGTTTATAGGCTCAATATTTTTGATTGATATATATTTCCCACTAGGAGAGACCTCGGAAGTTCCTTTGATTATATAGTTGTCGCCTCTTGGCTTTACCCATTTGATATATCCGTTTTTTGGTTTGATAAACCAGATATAAGAGCCAAATATATCTCTGAACACTTTATCCTGAGTGTCGGGTACTAGTATTGGCCTAAACGGAGGATACCTGAAAAAGAGACTCTGAATATTAGTTTCATGCTCTTCCTCTTTATTTGGTAAGTCAATGTTTATTAGCTCCGAAACTGGTTGAGCAGTGATACTTTCAAGCCCTGAAAAAATGTTAAGTATGTCTGTTACCCATACTCCCCCCGTATCATAAAGGCGATCTGCAATAGTAATAGCTCTATCACTATAGTGCTCTAATTCTTGCGTATCAACGGCTAAAAGAGCCTGATTGTAAATATTGAACAGCCCATCATGCATTTTTAAAAGTTTTTCTCTCTCCTCTCTAACTATTTTTAAATATGGGTTTAGCTCTTTTAGTGTCGCTGTTATCAACTTTGTCTTGTCATGAAATCTAGCATTAAGCTTGTATCTTCTGAGAGTTGCACCTAATGTAGTGATTTTTGTTTGTAAATTGTTTACAAGGGTATTTATACCATCTACAATATTCCCCAGTATTTGCATAATCTGGCTGTCCATGAGATTAAGGATCCCGTCGATATCGTTTACGAATTCAACACTCTCCAATGCATTGGCAAGTTCATCTACACTAGATATCAAACTAGATGGGAGTTCCACATCCCTAGGTTTATTTTCTAAGAGATTCTTTAGCTCGGGAAGTTCACTTTGGAGTTCTTTTATTATCCGATACATCTCATACGGAAGTTCGTTTAGTTTCCTAAGATCTTCAATTTTTTCGCTTTCGATAATTGAGGCAACCTCATCGATAAGATTTACAATTTCCTCTTTCATTCTTCCAACCCCCTAATATAATCTGAAAGATCCCGCAAAAAGCTAACAAGTTCCTCATTTCTTTGAATCGGGGATCCAGAAGAATGAGTGGGCTTATTGTGTAGGGCCATAGCAACAACTCCCCTGGTCATCCAATATCTTTCTTCAACTTGAGGATTATTCTTGGAAACTATTAGTCCCTTCTCTCCAGGCTGCTGTATTGGATTTAGTTTTTCCCAGAGCATAGGATCATGGAGGAAGAAAGATTCGGTGGGTATCTTTTTAGTTAGAATTATGCCAAGGACTGTTCTCATGGATTCTTCAGAACGTCCTCCTCTACCTATCCTCTGCCGTAAGGATATTGGAGAGTCAATGCCCGCGTTGAGTATGAAGGATACACTAGAATAGTCCACTCCAAGCTCTAAGCTAGAAGTTGTAAACGCCACTGCTGGTCTGCTTCCACTTTTGAGACCTTTTATAACCTTCTCTCTGGTTCTAGCATCAAGTTCGCTGTGCATTTCGGATACTCTATCCAGCAAATCCTCTATTGGTTTGTTTTGAAGACGGTTACGTAGTCCTAATAGTAGTCTTGGGTTTTGGACATAGTTGGCGTATGAATATGCTGCATCCTTTGGGATCATAGCCTTATTAGTATCATAGAGTCTATCCTTAGGCTCCCTAAGAGAAATATTCTCTCTAAACCCAGCCATAGCAGATCTTATTTCACTTATGTTCTCAATGAAAATTAAGGATTTTGGATGATATTCTTTCTTTTGTATTTCATAGACATAGTTAATGAATGCCATATAAACTGCCCATAGTTGAGCGTATGTAGACCAAGAATATTTAGGCATTATATCATAGACTCCCATTATAACAAGGCGTCTTCCAGAAAAGAATATACCTTTTTCTTCTAATTTCTTGCGATATTCTGTGAAGTCTATATGCTCTGGACGTCTCTCTGATATCTTCTCACCAAAATCTTTTGGATTCGGAACAGTGGCAGAGGACATTATAACTTCAAAATTATCTTTATTTTCGCTTATTTTCCGCATTGTCCTTAGTAAGATGGAAACTAACGCCCCACTAAGACCAGTATATTCGTGAGTCTCATCTATGATCACTAAACCTGTTTTTGTGAAATATTTAGCATTTATGTCATTCTTATTGTTATCAAGTATTCTTCTTTCCAAGGTCCACATATTGGTTATTAGCAGATCAGGATTTCTATGCCCCATTTCTTCTCTTGTTGGGATTATAAAATCAAAGACTTCATTATTCCCCTCAGTCCCAACCAGAACTCTCCCACCTTTAACTCTATAAACTAATTTCTCTTTATTTCCAAGTTCGATGCCCCTAAAGGGAAATGAAAATTCTTCGGGAGGACGTTCCCCAGTAGCCTTTTGATACAGAGCTCTAAGCCCAGAACGTTTGTCTGTGACGTTTTTAGGAGTCTCCCCGTCTCGTATCCCTATTGTTATCGCCTCAAGTCCATATTCTTTAAGAATCTTGTTAAGAGTATACACCATCGAGATAGCCCGTCCGGCTTGATCAATTGCTAGTGCCTTTCTAGGGTATACTAGTATAGCATTTTCATATTGGCCGGAAGTTTTTGCCTTGAGGATCCTAGCTAAGGCATACAAGAGAAATATTTCAGTTTTTCCTGAACCTGTTGGAGCAGTTATTATGGTGGCCCACTCATAAGAGGGCTTTTTAAGCAAAAGCTCAGTAAGAGCAATAGCCTGAAATGCGTCTAATCCCCCATTAGTGAAGTGTTTCTGCAAAAATTCAAGATAAATATCTGCTCCATTGTTAGTTCCCTCAAAAAAGTGATTTATCGCTTTATGAAGGCCTTTCAATATCTCAATCAGATGTGGAGGGCAATAACAATTAGGCTTTATAATACGATCCTTTGTTGAGGGGATAGGAAACTCGTAAAGGGCTAGTCTTGGACTCACAATATAGGGATGTCCATCTGGACTAGTTCGCAGAAAAGCGCTTCTAACAGCAACATCCATATGAAGTGTTCTATATTCATTTCCCTTAACATGAACTCGGACTAGAAACCCTTTATTTTCCAAATTTTGAATACACCTATTTGCTAAATCCTTAGAGAATCCCTTGTCTATAAGAAGTCTTGTTAATTCTTCTTTGGTACTCCCAATTAACGGAGATTCAGGTTTTAACACACCGGTCGTGTACTCCTGTTTTGGGCCCGGGGAGATGTCAACTAATTTTTTAAAATCATACTTAACGAGAATATGGTAACACTCAACCAGTACATTTTTGTCTGCCAACTTCACTAGACTCACCATATTTATTAGAGGCTAGTTTAGCTATTAAATATTTTCCTCCTATTATTAAGTAATTTGGAGGGCTGGAAGCAGCAATTAATAAACCTTCTAGTATCACTCAGCTTATGCTATAACCCCTAGGGTGATAAACCCCAGCTAGTAGGGTGGTACTGTCAAGGATCTAGAATACATGAACACATTAACCTAGGGGTCTGCATAGAGCGGTATACCCTTCTAAGTTTTCCTGATTTTTGACTGATCTATCTCAGCCATAGCTGCCAAGATCTCAAAGCTCAGCTGATTTCTTTCCTGTTCATCAAACAGATGAGCATTGCTTAACAAAATATCCATAGCTGCACCTGGGAAACCGCTCTTAATAAGATGCTGGATAATTTTAGCAATAGTATCTTTTAAAAGCTTGGACAATATCTTGTCATTAATTTCCCTAGTAGCTTCTTCAAAGATATGTTCTATGCCAATGCTTGATTCCTCGGATTTACTCTTAATCCTCGCCTTTTTGAAGTTTCTAAGGAGATCCAGAACAAGAGCCCTGTGTTTCTCACTCAAAGCATCTAGGAGGACCAATCCAGTGAGTATAACATCAGAGTACGAGTAAGAGATTTTGCTTATATCTGATAGCTTTTTCTTTTCAGCATGAAGAATTTTATAGGCGTCTTTTGTGATCCTAATGGTTTTTGTATTATCGTCCTTCACTTGAACTCCCCCAGAAGCATCCTGAATCAGAGATTATAAAAACATTATCTCTACAGAATAAACCAAGCAACGGTGTCAATCAAAGTTATATCCCCCTGCAACTTTCTTGGTATTACTAATTAACTCACTTAAGGAGCTATATTCGTTTGCTAATTTTCAATTTCTGTAATAACAATCTCGGTATGAATAATTTTATTAAATTCTCACTTAGCTATATCTTCTGACAAAAAGGCAAAGCTACCAGTCCAAAAGCAACAGCAATAATATTATGAATAAATCCACCAACTTTCCCAGCAGTAGCAACCTCAACCCCTCAATACCCGATTAAAGATAGTTGTGTTGTTATTAAAGAACTCTCAGAGCTTTTCTGGAAATTTGGAGCAGTTATACCAGCAATAACTATTAGAATAAATCCCTACAAGATTTAACATCTGAGATTTGAGACAAATTGAGACTTCTTTTCTGTTCATTAATACCCGTTAATGGGTATTTTCGTGACGGATACACCATGCCTCTACACAAGGGTATTCCGTCACTATATTCTTATATTCTCCAAGCCTCTGAGAAAGTTGTGTGGGTTGATGGTCTATATTCATGGCCTCCTAAATAGATGGGTGATGTAACATGAATGACGTTCTTCATAATCTCAATGAGATACTGAGGAAAGTTATCCAGATTGAGAAAGACGTAGAAGAGCTGAAAATCATGGTCCTGAAGATGATTGCTGATAATCTTCCTGAGGAAGAAATTGATGAGGAAACGTTGGGCCGATTGAAGGCTGAGCTGAAAAATTTGAAGCCAGATAATGTCTCTGGCTTGAGCGTTGAGGAATTTATTGAACTGCTCGAAAAAGATAAAGAGTGAAGGCATATTTATTCACATGTTGTCGTGAATATTCTTTTGTTTTTTGGTTTTCCTGCGTATGGGCCAGCCTATTCAGTGCAGAACCACACTTATTCACATTGAAATGTGAATAAGCATGACTTTGCCCTAATCACTTTAGGGGAAATATTTACAAAGTAATGAGTATATTATACTATGAGGTGTGAATAATGCCAAGACGTCCAAAATATCCCTCGGAAGTCAAGGTGGCAATACCCAAAGAAATAACAGTTCTGTATGAAACGCCGATTCTGGAGATCCTATTAACCAAAAACGAAGCTGAGATGGCGGAGAGGATTATTAATCACATAAAGACAAACGGAAGGCTGTGGCCTGATGAGTGGAAAGTCATAATCCCCACTAAATCTTCAAGGGACATCCAGCTCTACTATCGTACATTGAAGAAATTGGTCAGTTTAGGCTTGATCGGCCGAGGTAAGGAGGGTAGCTTCATATTAAGCGGAGAGCTCACCAGAAAGCTAACGGTAATGATTGAAAAGGTGAATGCGTTAACAGGCGGGATGTAAGTCATCAACGTTGGGATTTCTCAGAGTTATACTCCGAATATTTTGTAGTAATCCAAGTCGCTAAAGTAGGATTTCAGAGTCTCATCAAGTAGAAGGTACCTTTTTTCTTTCTTTTTCCCAACTTTGAATTCCTCAACTTTTACTAATCCTATATCTGTTAAAAATTCCAGATATCTTGTTATAGTTTTCTTAGACAGTTTCTTCAGGCCTCTTCTCTTTCCGAGAAACTTTGTGAACTCAAATAGTAGCTCACTTGTGCTCCATCCAATCCCTGTCGCCCAGAGGATTATGCTCATCTTTTCAATGTCTTCCTGACTATAAAATGACTCTGGGGCAATCTGTTTTAATATACTAACCGAGCACTCCAAAAACTTTGGATCCACATATAAAAAATTGTCCTCTTTTTCGGTTGAGGCTACTGAAAGATCTTCATATAGCCTAAGCCAGTAGTAGTTTGGTCTCTTACCTTTTGTGGCAGAGATATATCCAAGCCTTTCCAGCTTTTTTAATCTTCTCCTTATTGTAGATTCGCTTTTAGATAAAATCTTAGCTAATATTGGGACTTTAATGAAAGTACGCTCAGCGGTTATCTTGAGTATCTGGTAATCTAACTTGTCTAATTCTGCTAGGTGTTGTCCATAGGATGCTAAATAGGTTGCAGATTCCGTGCCCCATAGATACCCTAAAAATTCTTTATCCACCAATAGCTTCTGAGTTAGGTACCTGTAGTCTTCAACCGGATCCCACCTAGGGGATATTCTCATAAAGGCCATGATAGCGCCCAGGATTCCAGATGCTATGTTAAGCCTCTCCCGGAGGGCATCTAGCTTTTTCAGAACTAAATTAGGATGTAGTTCGTTTCTTGAAATTTCTACTTTGTCTCTAACTATTACTTCCAGTTTAGGATCTCTGTGGGGATACAATTTTGAGGTGTACAACTTTAATCTGAACTCATGACCTTTCCAAATTATATCAACAACGTTACCATGCTCATCTAGACTGTTAACGTCTCCCTTGCTGATAACATGCTGACATATCCCATTTCTTTCTCTCAATTCATTTAAGAGCCTGTTCATCTTTAAGAGATTGTCTACAGTTCTACCATCTTTATCTATAGTGTATCTGGGAAACCTCACGTAGAGTTCAGGAGTTAATAATTTGATTCTTTTAAGTCTGTAAGTATAATCTATAGGTCTGTTTGGAAGGTCTCTAATAGCGTTAAGGACGTCAAAGGGATAATAAGTATCATAGCGATCAATTCTCATTGTCGATTTTATATATCCCGCTCTCGTATATGTGGTGTTTATTGTGTTCTTGTATATGAGCCCCACGGTTACTGTCCATTGAGGACGTTCCTTCAATGGATCCTGGTCATTTTTGAAACCTTTTATGATGACTGGAAGTATTCCGATCGAGTCTTTCATCCAGTTTGACTTATAGACTGAGGTTGGAGGAGCCTCCAAAACAATCTGGAGCTCTCCCGTCTTTGGTTTCTTTAGGAATAGATAGTACTTTTTCCCGTTTTTTCTTGTCTCACCTATGTATCTCCACTGCTCTATTTCTCTTATCTTATCCCGGCTATTTATCACATTCCGAACTAGAGCCTTGATTAGATGCCGGCTTAGGAATTCCAAGACGTCATATATGTATGTGCTAGAGTATGAGAAATATACTACAAAATGGTGCCTAACGGCGGAATAATGAGACTGTAATCCAAAATGAGAGCTGTTGATTGATGATATTTTGTTGTATTCATTAGCAGGGATAAAATTTATAGTATCCTCTAACCTAGTCATTCTCGGGTATCCCCCTTTTAGTCAGCGGAGCCGGCTATCTAAGAGTTTCAATCTTCTTTTATTTTCACAGCTATATTCTTCTCAATCTACATCCTGAGAGCCTCGGTGACTGCAATCCCTAATGCTCCCTTCTTTGATCCGTATCTCCTTCCAACTGCGAGCCTAAATTCCTCATCCAGCTCGTCTGGGATCAGAACGTGCAGTTGCCTCATTACTATCTCACCTCGTTCAAGTTCTCATGGTAGTGTACACAAGTTTTTATGTAATTATGTAGACTTACAACTTTATAAAGATTTAGGAACGAGAAGGCGTCTTTTATGCTCTTATACTATATAAAGTTTTCAATTCAGATTCTGGCCACTTTAAGATCTTTTTATCTCGTAAACGTTTGTTTGCTCCTTTTTGTATATCTCACGACAAGAAAAGGTGGTGGTTAAAAGTGAGACCCAATAATTATTTAATTAATTAGAGCATAGAAATTATGCAGATCAATTACTCATGGATATAAAACAACTGGGGTGGCAGATAATGAAAAGGGAGGAAATTAAAGAAATTATTGGGGTGCTTTACGGACTCATGGAGCCGGGAGAATTGAAACTGAAATGCATTAAGGTGACTCCTGGAATAAACGCTCTCCTGGATATTTTAGCTTCAGGATGGTACCCTAAGGACCCAGCCCAAGAACAGATAGTTTATACCCTTGAAGATCTGCTGGTCCTAGGGCATATCCTTAATTTAATTGAAACCCCGGAAGAGCTGAAGATTGCACTCGAAGAGATTTTAGAGCATAAAGAAGCAAGAAAGAACTGGATTCACCGGCTGAACAAATACAGGAAAGATAAGAGGCGGGACAAGATTCTCCAAAGATATGAAAATGTGCTTAACACAATCCTATCTAGGTGGAGAATTGACATTAAGGTTCCATGGACTAAAGTGCCTATTCCCGCTGTGGTCTTTGTTGACGCTTTGAGAACACTGAACAAGGATTCCCGGACTGTAAAGAAAAGTCTGCTGGAATTTGAGTCTCTGGGATTAATCAAAATTAAAGCCTGCACATCACTCAACTTGGACTCGTGTACCGATCTATCAACGCTGGCTAGGAAACTTACTGAAACATTTCACAGAACCCGCAATACGAAGAAAGCTGAAGAGGAGATATCTCGCATATTGATAGACACGGGGCTTTCTGAAGTTTCTCCTTCATTATTGGCCAAAACCTTGGACATCCTCAAAGAAAAGGACCGGCCTCTGGAGGAAAAATACCAGCTTCTTCTCGATGAAATGGTAACTGCCATCTCAACGTCGAGGATCTACTCTCCCACTATAATAATAGAGCTCCTCATACTTCCGCTCCAAACTACTGAAAAAGCCTTAGATGAAGCCACGATCAAAGAGATTATTGGGGATATTTACCGCTCTAAGAATGTCCCACCTGAAGAGTGATAACTTTTTATTTTTCCTGCTCCTTAATGGGGGCGGTGGATGTTAAGTGGACTTGGTTAGGAAATACAAGCTCTTTTATGCCCTCATGAACGTTGGATTCGTAGGAAACATTCTCATCATCTATTACCTAACCAAAGGCTTCAACTACGCCCAAATAGGAATCGCAACAGCAGTAATGACCGCCGGATACGTCCTCTTCGAAGTCCCAACCGGAGTAGTAGCCGACAAAATCAGCCGAAAACTAAGCGTCCTCATCGGACTAACCATTCACGCCCTCGGCCTCCTCGTCCTAATCCTCCTAAACAACTTCCCCCTCCTCATATTATACTCAATCCTCACCGTCCTCGGCGGAACATTCGCAAGCGGAAGCCTCCAAGCATGGTTATACGACAACCTCAAACACCTCGGCAGAGAAAAAGAATTCAGGAAACTCATGAAAGAAATCAAAACCATCACAATCCCCCTCTCAGCCACAACCGTCATAATCGGCGGATTCCTCGCCCAATACTACGGCTTCACCCTCCCCTTAGCCCTAACACTCCTCGCTGAGATAATAACCATTGTAGTGGCCTACACGATTCCGGAGTATGAGTTCCAGAAGCCCGAACGCTCCTACCTCAAACACACCTTTGAAGCTTCCAAAAAACTCCTTCGGCCAGAACTCCTCTGGCTCATAATTCTCTCAATCACCGTCTCAATGCAGGTAAACCAGTTCAGAAAGTTCTTCGAACCTTATCTCGGAGACATACTCGCCAGGAGGTTAAATACAACCCTTATTGGAACGCTCGGAATCCTCGGAGTGGTTGAAGCCATCGTCAAAGTCGTTCCGAGGCTTATAGGAATCCGCCTCAGAGACGAATGGAGCGTCAAAGCCTACTCCCTCGCTCCGGTTGTTATCCCGCTCTTAACGGCCCTCTCCGTGATTTACCAGAACCCGCTCTGGATTGTCGCCTTGGGAATCGTGGTTACAATAGTTAATACCGCCTTCGGCTTCAACGTCTCGATTGAACTCCAGCATCGGATACCGAGCGAGGAAAGGGCCACTATAATGTCTCTGGACATGATGGTCTCAGCGTTAGTTATGAGTGCGTTTTACTTCATCTACGGTTTCGTCGTGGACTGGCTGGGACTGGCTGAAGCGAGGTTACTCTTCGCCCTAATCCTCCTCGGTGCGGGAGTCTCATTGAAGGCTGGGGAACTCTTAGGCCCACTCAAGGACGTTCTAAAGCTCAAACACATGGAAGCCATGACCAAATAGACCGTGATTAAGCTTTGTTTTTTGTTTAATATCTTTGATGGACCGTATCTTCGAGCTTGAGTGATATTAGAGAATCTATACTTCCTTTCCAAATCATCTAGCTGGATCATAGAATACTCATCTCCAAAACCTTTATATTCAAAAATTCTCATTTTCATCCAGTTATATTGTGATTATGGTGAGAAAATATGAATACCACAGAGGTCCTAAGAAGGCTCTCTGAACTGGGGGATGTCTTCACCAAGAAGGAGGCCCAAGAGAAGCTTGGCATAACTACAAGACAGCTAAACTACTACCTTAACATTCTCCTCAGAGAGGGATTTCTTCGGAGAATCGCCAAGGGCATCTACACCCTCTCCTTAGAACCTGGAAGGGCCTCTTCGCCTCACGAGTTCCTTTTAGGCCAGTTGTTGGTGCCTAACGGGGCAGTTGCGTACTGGTCCGCCCTCAACTACTACGGGTTAACAGAGCAGATTCCAAGAACGGTTTTCATCCAAACTCCAGTAAAGAGGGGTTACAAGGAGCTCTTGATACTTGATGGCAAGAGGTTCAGGGTAGTTGTAGTCCGACCTGAGAAGTTTTTTGGAATTAGAACCATACGCCTTGGACGCAGGGAGGTTCGGATAACAGATCCAGAAAAGACGATAGTGGACTGTCTAGACAAGCCTAAGTACTGCGGGGGAGTAATCGAGGTCGTTAAGGCCCTCAAGAACGCGAGGCTGGATTATGAAAAGTTGCTGGAATATGCTGAACGGATGAAGAGCAAGGCCATTCTGAAGCGTTTGGGATTTTTAAGTGAGAAGCTGGGGCTCGGGATTGAGAATGGAATCCAGCTTTCTGAAAATGACAAGAAGAGCTTCGCACTCCTCGACCCCTCAATGCCCTCTGGAGGCCGCTTCAGCTATCGGTGGGGCCTGAGGATTAATGTTCCGGAGGATTATTGGGAGGAGGTAGAATGATTGAGGAGGAGATAAAGGCCCTGAGTTCTGAGCTTGGGGTTCCGGTTTCTACTGTTGAGAAGGACTATGCTATAAGCTGGATGCTCTATGGGCTCTGGAAGTCAAAGTTTTGGAGAGTACTGGCATTCAAAGGAGGTACCTGCCTGAAAAAGGCATACTTTGCAGACTACAGATTTTCTGAGGACCTTGACTACACCCTGCTTTTAGAGGAGCCGGATATAGGGGATGTCCAAGCTAAAATAGCTGAAGCCGTTGAAGCGGCCAATGAGGGGCCCGTTCAGTTCCTTGATTTTGAACTGAGGCCAAGATATGGAGTGAAGCTTTTTCCGGGAGAGCTTCTTGGGTTTGAAGTTCGGATTCCGTTTAGACTGCTCAGCAGAACCGGAAATCCTCCGAAGATTAAGATGGACATAACCCTCGAAAAGTACGAGAAGATATTGCTACCCCTCCAAGAAAGGCCGATTCTGCATGGGTATTCAGACAGCCCAAGGTTTTCTGTGGTAAGCGTTAGGACCTATAGCTTGGAGGAAATACTGGCTGAGAAAATCAGGTCTCTGTTCCAGAGGACGAGGCCGAGGGATTTGTATGATATATGGTTTCTAAAAAGCATTGCTGACCTGAGAAGTGTGACACAGATACTCCGTCCCAAGTTTGAGGCTAAGGGGGTTGAACCTGATATAAATGCCCTTCAAGGTAGAAAGCCCTACTATGAAAGGGCCTGGGAGAGCAGTCTGGGTCATCAGTTGAGGGAACTTCCAGAATTTAGTACCGTATGGAACGATGTTCTAGAATTAGTAAAGGAGGTTCTAAGTAATCTGGGCAGTTTCGAGGAGTAAAATTCCTCCATACCTAACCTCTAAAAGTTTGGACCGAATTGAACTCTCTTTTTAATGGACCCATGCCTAGCTAATCTTTTAATTGCAACTGCAGTGGAACTTCTAATTGTTGTTGAGACTGAAACAAAAACTGTAGAAAATGGAAGTGGGTTCAAAGTTTAGGCTAAGAGCTCTGAATTAATGTGAAACTCTAACAAAAGTTGCCAAGCTATAGAAGGCTATGCTAGTTATGAGCTAATAGATAAGTGCATGCCCTGACAGCGATAGGCTGAATTATTAAAATTATCATAAAGAATGCTCATAACAGAGCATTGAAGGGTTCGAGAAAGGGAGAGTTAGGGATATAGATATGGAAAGCCCTTTTCTGTGTTCTCATGAGTTCTATAGCGTTTTATCAAATTCTATCCTGTTCTACCCAGTTTCATCCTGTTTCGAATCAGCTCCTCAGAATTCCGACAGATAACAGTTGGGCATTCCAAGTTCTCAGAAGACCTTCTAGAACATGCATTTTCATACCTAAACTCACAATCTCCAAATCAAACACACGGTGAGTTACCCAGACTTGCTAAATTAATTTAGATTATTGGCTTTATTCAGAGTGAAAATCCAGCTAACGTACTATCATTGAAGATTCTGTTTGTATCTTTTTCCTTCTACAGTATCCCACCACTCATCTTCTGGTCTGTTCCAGTCTTCGGCTAAAATCGGCTCAATGTTCCTCAGCATTCCTAAAATAAACTCTTCATCTTCATCCTTTGGGTCATGGCAAATTTTCTTTCTCTTCTTATCATAAATCAATGTCACCAAACCTCCCCCTCCTCCCGGATCAGCTCTGAATAAGATTCATAAAAGAATACCATCTGATTTTTCATCTTTTCTGCCTTCACTCTGTATTTATAGGCGAGTGTCTCAACGATGGTGACTTTTCGCTCAAGGAATCCCTTCTTGTATAGGCGGTACAAAAACATCCTGATAAAAGCTTCCCATTTTCCGTCGCCTAATGCCTCTGGAGAGAGAATTGAGGCTTTTAGGAGCTCATCTATGAGTTCTCTAACTGTAAACCACACCCAGTCATTCTGGGCCAGGTGGCTTAGGACGAATATTTTTACCCTTATTCTTAGATAGTCTTCTGTGTTTTCTTTTAGCTTATCTTGAAGTTTGAGTAGATCTATATAGACATCATCGAGAGTCAGCTTTGAAATTTCAACTCTAGCATTTTTACTTTTCATCTTCCCGTGCTTTCTGACAGCATATCTTCCCATTTTAATAAACACCCCCCAAGACAGTTCACGTTATCTCCCCTATTCCTATGGAGGTTGCTCTGGATTCAGAATACGGATACTTGGAGAAGAACTTCTGGGAGGTTTCCTCGCTTAGAACTAGAAGAAGTTCTGGCATGGCTTCGTCTATTATTGAGTCAACGAACAGTCTTGTAAGTCTTTTATACCTTCTGCGGAATCTTTTATCCTCTGTAAGCGAGATGTAGTGCATGAAGTCAACGCCTTCTGCTCTCCCTAAAAGATAGTTCTTGTACCTCCTTAGCTCATCAACGAGCCGAATTCCGCTTAGAAAATTCATGAAATCGACTCTGCCATCGTCTACTAGGCTGTATATCATGTTCTGAAGATGGCTGTCAAAGAACTTTCTGAATAGTTTAATTGTGATTATCGGCTTATCCGGACTGCAGTGCTTAAGCCAAGGATACTTGTGGTAGATTTCTTCCAGCTTTTTACGGCTTCTAAACGTCTCTTTAGGGGTGTAGTAGTGTGTAAATATTTTGTCTATTGAATAGAAACCGAAAATTGGCTGTGTGGGGTCTAGAACATATTTCTTTTTAAAAACCTTGAGTTCGTTCACCAATATAGGATGTATGAATATTGGAGTAACTCCTCCCCCATCTCGCCGTAGCTTTGCTCTCCTAAAGTATATTACCCCTTCAGTGAGGTCTATTTGCTTGATTCTTCTACCTGTATCGTCAGAAGTAATGAATTGGAGGTCGTTGATTTCTGAGCCCCTAGCCCCTGTCATAAGGGCTATTAGAGTAGCAAGCCGAACCTTTTCTACTGTGATTGTGGGGCGTTCTGAGATGAGAACCGAAAGCCATTTCAGTGCAAGCTTTATTTGATCCGGAGAAACAACCTTTTCCTTCTCCCTTTTTCTATGGGTCTGTAGTTGTATTGCCTTTGATCTCATAGCTATTACTGATACCAATCTCAAGTAGAGGTTTGGATTAAAGACTTCGTCTCCTAAGGCTCGGGTTAAACTGATTCCGTATTTCTCCCAGAGGATGTGCTTCAACGCTTCTTCAGTGTACTTAACCACAACCCTAAATGTGTGGGTAGATTTGCTCCTTCGAGGGTCTTTGAGGTATTCTGAAAACACCTGATACACATCCATTGCGGTCAGTTTTATTATGGGGTTATCATCAGCTATGGGCCCTTTTATTCTCAGCAGGTACTCAATGAACGTGTTTATTGCAAACGATTTATTCTGAAAGGTGCCTGGACTCAGCTGTTTTAAGTTTCTCAAGCTTATGAGTTCTTCTTTATATTCATCTATGTCTCTAAGGTCGAGGAGTATGTAATCATCGGAGGAGTAACGGACGGGCAGTTTTTGAGGGCCTCCAAATCGTTTCCTCCTCATAGTTCATGCCGCCCTTGATAATGTTCTAAATTGTTCTATGAATATTCAAAGTTTATAAACATTGCTGAATTGCATACATTAACCTATGACATTGATTATATCGGAATATTTATATATTATAAGAGCATAATTAGCGCATACTTTAAGGCTATATAAGAACGTTAGAGCATACGATTGGTTTTGTGCTTATGTACAAAACGCATACAAAAGAGGATTTAGGATGACACTCCTCATCGGTTCGCAACCCAAATGGGTCCTTTGAACGGTAACGTTGGCGATGCTTATCTCTAGGAAACATTATGGGGTAAGGTTATAAGTTTTCCGAGCCTAATGAGAGAAGCACGTGCATCCACAAACTACAACCCCGGGTGATACGACGGAGGCACTGCTTATGGGGCTCCTGAAACCGGCAATCCGCATGACCGCGGTGTTTGCTGTGTTTTTGCTCTTGTTCAGCAACGCCATCGTATGGCATTTCGAGGGGTTCGGGGCAAACGGAGGGGTGAAGGGTTTCCTGACCGCACCAGTTAAAGTAATCGAGTACCGCCTCCATCATAGTGGGCCACCAAGAATAGAAAACCATGTGGGCAAAGAGGTGCCCCCTTGGAGACCTTTTTCCCCTGGGAAACTCCTCAGGGACATCAACAGCCCTCCCGTTAGGGAGTACATTGACAAACTAATAAATGAGAGCATTCTGAGGATTAGGGCCTCAGGGTATCCCATAGACCCCTCTCTCGTTCGGGGGACAGCGTACTCACTCCTCTTAGAGCGTGTTGTATACACCTACCATCCCGGATGGAACCTTCCGTCCGAGACCATATCCAACGGAGGAGTCTGTAGGGACTGGGCGCTTGTTGATTACGCCCTCATAAGGGCTGTGAACATGAGGTTTAACATCTCAGCGGATTACTACCTCGTCATAGCATATCCTAGGGTGGGAGAAGGCCACGCATTTCTCGCGGTTTATTATCCGAAAACAAAAACGTGGGAGCTCTACGATTGGTTTGCGACCCCTTACCTAGAATCTCCCTATGAGAATTCAAAGTTCAAGGTCGTGAAGCTTGGTAAAAATACGTATCTGGCTGGATGGTTCCCGGCAGGAGTGGCGCGAACTAACTCGTTCTCCTCGATTGAAGAGGCTCTGAGCGTCTACTCTCTGGCAGGAGGCTTCATACAGAGCGGTTACAATGTTACGCTCTACAGGCTTCCAGGGTTTGAGGAGGAGTTTAGCTTTCCAAGTTTCAGTGTGCTGAAATCGGCAGAGAAGAAGCTCTCAGAGATAAAGATAAGGTTTGGAAACTACGGAAAAACTTACACAATAAGGATAACCCCAATAGGGAACCTGAGCGTGAGGCTGAGCAACGTAACCTTGTACGGAAACTTCCTTCGCCTAAACTTAAGCTTTGCAAAGCTCAACCCCCCGGTTGAGCTTGTGGCATCACTCGGAGGGGAGATTATATTCCCCCGAGCGGACCTCAAGATTATAAAGTGGAGGGGATTATCCTACGTTGAAGGATACCCCGCGTACAAGTACCTGCTACTCAGAAACAGTCTAAAAAGCGTTACACTGCTCGTCGAGCGAAACCGGGAGTATCTACCCTTAATCTCGGCGTTCGAGGTCACGGTCCAGGAGTATCTCGGGGGACGGGGCTTTATGATAGAAATCTCAAGCTGGTGAGCCAAATGAGGGTCGTCCCGCTCGCCTCTGAAAGCCTCGGCGTTAGGAGCCTGGCGACGTTCGTGGAAGCTGGGGGAATAAAAATCCTAATCGACCCCGGCGTCGCCCTCGGACCCAAGCGTTACGGCCTTCCGCCGGCGAGAATCGAGCTTGAGACCCTCCAGAAGATGAGGAGGAAGATACAGGGCTACGCGAGGAAGGCAGAGGTCGTGACGATTTCCCACTACCACTACGACCACCACACCCCTTTCTTTGAGGGTCTCTATGAGAGCTCGGGCGAGGAGTATGCCCGCGAGGTCTACTCCGGGAAGCGGCTCTTCATAAAGCACCCGCGGGAGAACATAAACTTCAGCCAGAGGAAGCGTGCCTGGGCGTTTCTCAAGAAGGCGGAGCCAATAGCTAAGAGGGTGGAGTTCTCGGACGGGAGGAGCTTCGACCTCGGCGGCGTTACGCTGGAGTTCTCGCCCGCTGTGCCGCACGGTAGCGAGGGCTCAAGGCTCGGCTTCGTGGTTATGGTCCTCATCGACGACGGAACCCGGCTAATCCACGCCAGCGACATACAGCTCCTCAACAGGAAGGCCGTTGAGTGGATAATCGAAAAGAACCCCGACATCCTCATAACCGGCGGGCCGCCGACCTACCTCGGGAAGCGCGCAGAGGGGAGCTGGGAAACGGGAATTAAAAACCTCAATGAGATACTTCGTGAGACGAACGCTGAAATAATCCTCGACCACCACATCGTCAGGGACAGGAACTACCCGCGCTTCTTCGACGAGCTCGAGAAGAGGCCGAAGACCTTCGCTGGATTTCTGAAGGTCGAGGACAGACCGCTGGAGGCCTACAGGCGGGAACTCCACAGAATAGAGGGGGGGCGAAAGGGCGGAGGTGCCGTTCCACATTTAGGTTTCCCTGAACAATAGAAGATACACCGTGACGTCCTCGCCACCGCTGTAGAACCTGAAAGATACCTCGCCGAAATTGTCACATCCGCCCCCTCCGTACTGCAGCCAGCCGCCGGAGGCGATTAGGGTGGAGTCTCCTACGGTGGCGTAGGGTGCGCTGAGGGTTGTGGGGTCGGAGAAATAAACTTTGCAGAGTTCATTGTTCGGTGTCCTGACTCTCACGGCGTAGGTTGTGTATGGAATTCCCGTGTAAGTTCTGGTCCCATTAGTGAAGTTGGGTGGAAGACGTTGGATGTGCAATCCGCTGACGTTGATGGACTCCGGTCTAAAATTTATCCCGCAGCGTTCCTCGTGGAGAAAAAGGAGAACGTATCCATAGGTTTCGTTTCCCACCTGCATCGCGGTTTCGTTTATCACCCTTGAATCCGAAAGAAAGAGCCTTGTGAAGTTCGAGAATCTCTCCAGTTCTGAACCTTTTTTCTCTTCAATCGTCCGGTAGATTTCTTTTGCCCTCCCCAGCTCTTTCTTCATGAGCTCAACGGCGACTTTGTAAGTTGAACTGTTCGCGGTGATGCTGTCGGCGCCGTTCAGGACCGTAACGTTTCCCCGGTTTGGGCAGGCTATCTGAGTCATCGAGAACGTCGATGCCTTCTCATGCCCGGAGATACAGCCGGATGTGAAAACAAGTGCGATAATAAGGAGCGGCATCACAATATTAACGTTCATTTTGGACACCTATCACACATAGTATGTGCGATGTGGTATAATTACTTTTCGGTCACCTCGAGCCGTGAGACACATCTGTGCATGGACTCCTTCGGAAACCCTTAAATCCGACCGCGGGAAGTTTGTTTCAGGTGAGACCTATGAGGAACTTCTACATCGCCCACGAGGAGGATATAAAGGCTGGAAAGACGACGGACGTCTACTTCATTCGAACGAAGAAGATACTGACCGAGAAGGGGATTCACAGGAAGGTTTTCGCCGACGTCACCACGACTTCCCTTCCAAAGGATTGGAAGTGGGGTGTTCTTGCAGGAATCGAGGAGGTCGCGAAGCTCCTCGAGGGCCTGCCCGTTAACGTCTACGCGATGAGAGAAGGAACGATATTCCACCCCTACGAGCCTGTTCTCCAGATTGAAGGCTACTACGAGGAGTTCGGAGTCTATGAAACGGCCCTACTCGGAATGCTCAGCCAGGCGAGCGGAATTGCAACTGCCGCCTTGAGGGTCAAGATTGCCGCAAACTTTAAGCCGGTCTACTCCTTCGGAATAAGGCACATGCACCCGGCCATAGCGCCGATGATTGACAGGGCGGCCTTCATAGGCGGCTGCGACGGCGTTAGCGGCGTCCTAGGAGCGGAGATGATAGGGGAGAAACCCGTTGGAACCATGCCCCACGCGTTAATCCTTACAGTCGGCGACCAGGTGAAGGCCTGGAAGTACTTCGACGAGGTCGTCGAGCCCGAAGTACCGAGGACAGCCCTCGTTGATACGCTCTGCGACGAGAAGTTCGAGGCGCTGATGGCGGCCGAGGCTTTAGGCGAGAGATTAACTGCGGTTAGGCTTGACACACCTGGCTCGAGGAGGGGCAACTTCAGGAGGATAATCGAGGAGGTCCGCTGGGAGCTCAACTTAAGGGGCTACGACTGGGTGAAGATTTTCGTGAGCGGTGGGCTGAACGAGGAGAGCATAAGGGAAATCGTTGACGTGGCAGACGCCTTCGGCGTCGGTTCTGCCATAGCGAGCGCAAAGCCGGTAGACTTTTCCCTTGACATCGTTGAGGTTGAGGGGAAGCCGATAACGAAGCGCGGGAAGCTGAGCGGGAGGAAACAGGTCTACCGCTGTGAGAACGGACACTACCACCGCGTTCCGGCAGAGAAAAAGCTCGAACGCTGTCCCGTCTGTGGGGCGAAGGTCGAACCGCTCCTCCAGCCGCTCATCGAGAACGGTGAGATAGTGGCCGAGCTCCCGAAGGCAAGGGAGATAAGGGAGTACGTCCTCGAGCAGGCCGAGAAGTTCAAGCTGAGCCTCGAATGAGCTCTTCTTAATTTTTTAATTGTCTTCAGAAAAGCCCGACAAGGAATAGGAAAGAGAGGCCTTCAGGCCTCCTCAATGCTGATAGCGCTAACAGGGCAGGCCTCCATGGCCTCCTGAGCGCAGTTGTAGAGGTTCTCGTCCTCAATAACCTCGACGACCGGCTGAGCCTTGCCCTCGTCGTTCATCTCGAAAACGTCCGGGCAGAGGCTAGCACAGATGGCGTCACCAATGCAGGTGTCCTGGTCGACGGTAACCTTCCACGCCATGGCACATCACCGGGCTTAGGTGGGGTTTGACGAATATAAACTTTTCGTTCCTAAAACCGAGGGTTTGAAACGATAATCTGTGGAAAGGGAAGCGGAAGAAAGCTAAGATGAACAGAAAAAGACAAGATGGGTCAGTAAAGGCCCAGCTTCTTCTTGTACTCCGGGCTGATTCTGTCCGGCGTCCATGGTGGGTCGAAGGTAAGCTCAATTTCCGCATCTTTAACGCCGGGAATCTCGAGGATTTTGTCCTCAACGGCCCTGAGAATCCACATTGTCAGCGGACAGCCGGGGGTTGTCATCGTCATCTTGACGTAAACAGTGTTGTCGGGATTGACCTTCAGGTCGTAGATGAGGCCTAGGTTGACTACGTCAATGCCAATCTCGGGGTCTATGACCTCCTTGAGCTTCTCAAGAACCATCTCCTCGGTTATCTTGACGTCTCCAGCTTCCTTCACTTCCCTCTCGCGGTTGATGGTTATCAAGCCGACCCCCTCGAGCTTTCCGAGCTCGGAGTGGAGCTTTATGAGAACGTTGTCTATATCGGGTGTGTCCTTTGCAAGGGTAACCGTGACGTTGCCCTTCTCGTCAACCTCGATTGAGCGGATGAACTTCCCGTCAACGACGGATTTCACGACATTCTCAACCTCTTCCTTCGTGACCATGCTCACCACCGCTCCAACTTAAGAACTACACATTTAAACCTTTTGGGTCAAAGTTGGGAACTAACGGAGGAGGACGTCCCTCATCAGCTCGACGGCCATTTCGGGGCTCAAAGCCCTCGCCCGCGTCTCCCTAAGAATCCTCTGGAGGGCTAAACGCTTCGTCGACGGGGCCCGCTTAAAGAGCTCCCACAGGAGGGGACAGCCGAAGCTTAACTTGTATTCTCCACCGATTATCTCGATAATCTCGCCCTTGTCAAGGGCAAGAAACGCCGGAAAGTTAAGGATAACGATGTCGTTCTTCTCGTAAATCGAAATCAGGCCTGAGCTGAGCATGTCGCCCGTCGCAAGGATTCCCACTCCAAGCTCCTTCGCCTTCCTCTCAACGGCTTCCATAACCATTGAGTGACAGCGGCCGCAGATTGGTGCCCCTTTCTCAATCAGCTCCCACATCGCCTTCTCATAACCCGGCACCTCGACGAGTACTGCGTTCTCGGAGCGAACCTTTGGGAGGGTTTTTTCGCCCATCTGGGGCAGTTTCGCGGTTATTGGGAGGACGTCAAAGCCCGCCCAGCGCAGGATTTTCAGCGTTGCAGTGCTGTCGGAGCCGGCGGAGAAGGCCACAGCGACCTTGGAATCAGTGGGAGTCCTCTCGAAGTCTCTTCCTTCAAGGCGGAAGAGGATTAGCTCCCTCAGCCTGGAATATGTGCTCTCACCTATCGCTTCTCTCACACGTTCCAGTGCATCGAGGTTGTAGCGGAGGCGATAGCGCTTGACCGGGTCTTGGGTGAGGAGGGGCATTTAAACCTCCTCCAGCCGTATTTTCCCGAGCAGTTCTTCGTAGGTGTAAGTTGCTTCTCTCGTGATATTCCCAAACCCATAACTCCAGAATTTGATATTGGGCTCTTCCCCGATGTCCTTCTTGAAGGATTTGGCAATCAGCACTCCCCCCACAGTCTCGGGACCGCTTTCCTTTATGTACGCCTTCAGCTGTTTCAAGTCTTCTTTTCCGGCGCTTCCGAGCTTTACTTCCACAAGAATCCTCGGAGCCCTGCCGAGGGGGTGTTTGGGCTTTATCAGGAGGTCCACATGTCCGGAGGGGAGGACCTTTTCGCCGAGAACCTCAAAATCCTCCGGGTTCCCGTCTATTTTAAACGTCTCCAAAAGCCCACCCAGAGAATTCCTCTCAATGGCCTTTCGAAGGAGGGACTGGAGGAGAACTTCCCTCATCGGGAAAACCCTCGGTGGGTCTATGCGCTCCCGTGAAAAGGTGATTTTTGGCATGAACGCCTTCCATTTTGAGGTTTCATGTTGAAATTCTTCGCTTACTGAGATTCCCATTCCCGAAACGTTGTAAAGTGTTACCTCATCGGTCTGGAAATGAGTCTTTCTATACCCCCCTCTCAACAGAAGGTTTTCAGCTACGTAAGAAAACTCCGATCTTATCATTGACTCGGAAAGCTCACGGAGAGGTGTCAGCAGGAGCCTGAAGGGGAAAGAATACACCCTCCCAGAGGGCAGTTTTATCGGCTCCCAGGGGCCGACTTCGTCGGGATTCTCAATTGCGACTTTCTTTTTCACGCGATAGAGGTTGTAAACCTTCGCTCCGTGCAGGAACGAGACGTAGTCTCCGACATCAATATCAACAAATGCCCAGTACCCGTTTACGCTGCTTGTGAACCCTGCAACGTTCATCTGAGTGCATTTTTCAAGGTTCTCCATCGTCGCGACCGAGATGAGGAAGTATGACATCTTCTCACCAAACATGAAGGCGAGGGTATTGGTTAAAACTTTCACGTTCACGGGAAAACCTTAAAAGAGGCCTTACCAACCCCGTTCACGAACCAAAAATGCTTCTGGAGGGATTCATGATGAGGGAGGTAATCGAGAGGGTTAAGGCCAGGACGAGCATTCCCGTTTACGAGAGGACGATAGAGAACGTTCTTTCGGCGATTCAGGCCAGCAGTGACGTGTGGCGCATCGTTGACCTCAGCGAGGAGCCTCTTCCTCTTGTCGTTGCCGTCATGGAGGCGCTACACGAGCTCGGTCACATCGCCTTTGAGGGCCCGAACGTCATCCTCACCGAGAGCGGCAAACGGCTCGTCGAGAAGTACGGAATCGGGCCGAGGAGGGACTACACCTGCTCCCACTGCCAGGGCAGGACCGTTGAGCTTTCGGCCTTCAGCGACCTGCTCGAGCAGTTCAAGGAGATAGTCAAGGACAGGCCCCAGCCGAAGCACGACTTCGACCAGGCCTACGTCACCCCGGAGACGACCGTCGCGAGAGTCGCTCTCATGCACAGCCGGGGAGATCTTGAGAACAAAGAAGTTTTCGTCCTCGGCGACGACGACCTAACCAGCATCGCCCTGATGCTCAGCGGTCTTCCGAAGAGGATAGCGGTTCTCGACATCGACGAGAGGCTCATGAAGTTCATCGAGAAGACCGCCGACGAGCTCGGCTACTCCGACATCGAGATATTCACCTTCGACCTCCGCGAGCCCCTTCCGGACTACGCTCTCCACAAGTTCGACACCTTCATCACCGACCCGCCCGAGACCGTTCCGGCAATAAGGGCCTTCGTCGGCAGGGGAATCGCAACGCTGAAGGGCCCCGGTTGCGCCGGCTACTTCGGCATAACGAGGCGCGAGAGCTCCCTCGACAAGTGGCGCGAAATCCAGAGGCTCCTCCTCAACGAGTTCGGCGTCGTCATAACCGACATCATCAGGAACTTCAACGAGTACGTCAACTGGGGCTATGAGGAGGAAACGCGCGCCTGGAAGCTCCTGCCGGTCAAGGTCAAGCCGTCCTACAACTGGTACAAGAGCTACATGTTCAGGATTCAGACGCTTGAGGGCTCAAGGGGATTTGAAGAAAAAATAGAAGTCGGAGATGAGCTCTACAACGATGAGGAAGCCTCCACGACCTGACCTGAATCGTGCTCAGCGACTTCGTTTTCCTTTTCTCTTCATCAGTGCAGCGTATCCAAACGCTCCCGCGAAAAGGACAACGGCCACGCAGTACACGATATAGAGTCTGTTGTCCTCTTTTTGGTGCCACATCTCGGTCAGCGGCTTTTTCCAGGGGTTTTCTGCTCTGAAGCCCGTCACCGGAACCGCGCTCACGGTTAGGGGATGGGTCGAGGGGTACACGACAACGTAGCCCTCGAGACCATTGACGCACATTCTCTCGGTGGTGTTCCCGTAGAAAATCCCGTTCTTTATCAGGAGGAACGTTGCGTTCTTTAGCTCAACGACGCTTCCCGTGCTGGTCGGTTGGGGAATATCCGCGTACAGTGACCGCCTGATGAACTCGTACCCTTTTCTGTACGTTTCTGTATTTGAGAGACCTGTCTCTAAAAGAGCCCTGAGGACTTCAGCCGTCGTTTTAATGTTGTCCGGTGATTCTGCGTTGTAGCCCCACCCACCGCTTGGATGTTGATGACGTTTGAGTATCGTGAGGGTCCTGTTTAGGGCCTTTTTCATCCCGAATCTGTCGAAGTCCACCAGGGCATAAGCGTAGTAGTAGTTTGGGTAGTCGTCCCTAACGTTTGAGGCGAGCCAGTTGAGAACGGGGGTGTAGTTCATCGTGATGTTAAGCGCTGAGAGAACCCAGACTATGTAGGCTGTGTCGTAGAAGTTGCCCCAGTGATTGCCCTCTTCGCTGTCCAGGAGGTAGCTAATCTCCCTCTCGTATGGCTTTCCGAGGTCGTGGTTAAGCCTCGCAATCTCTGCAACCATCCAGGGTTTCAGCTTCTGGAGATGGATTTCGGACAGGTCGATGCTGTGGTTGCACTCAACGTAGTATCTGGCGAGCACAACTTTCTCCCACTCGAACCTTGGCTGAACCTTGAGCATGTACGGGCATGCAATCGGCTTGAGGTCGTAGAACCCTGGAAGCGTTGCGGCCTCGAGAAGGTCAGGAGGTTGGTATTTAAGAACACCCCAGAAGCCGAAGTGGAGGGAGTTCAACAGCTCCTTCGCGTATCGCTTCTCCCCCGTTGCATACAGCAGGAGCGCGAGGGATGCAGGGTCCCGGAGAGGGGAGCTTATTTGAACGTTCTCACCGGTGAGGTACGCTATTGCAAACGCTTTGTATAGTGCGTTCACACCACTCGCCTCAACTTTGCGCAGGTCCTTCACGTCCCCGAGGGCCATGTAGCCGAATATCTGCCCCATCGTTGTTCCCGGCGTGTGGGTCTGGAGGTAGTAGATGCCGTTCGTTATGGCCTTTTTGACAGGGAGCCAAGAGTAAGCGAAGTCCTCATACTCACGGAGGGCAACCACCGCCAGGGCCGTGTCGGTGTAGTCCCCAAAGGAGCCGTCCTTCCTCTGCTTGTACAGGAGCCAGTAAACACCCGCGTGAATGGTCTTATTGAAAAGTCCCCGGGCTATTGACTCCCCCCGCATGAGGGCCATCAGGGCGAGCGCCGTATACTTGGCCTGGGGTGCCATACCGTACTGGTACGCCCATGCGCCCTGGGGGGTCCTCAGCTTCATCAGCCAGACGTCGGCCTCCAGAACGTACTGGTATTCATGGGCTTTGTAGAGGGCAACGGCGGCCAAGGCAGTGGTAGGAATCGTTGGGTCGTAGACGTAGGGCACTTCCCTGGCCGCAACTTCCGGGGGAGTCAGAGCGAGCAGAATGAGGAAAATCATCAAAACCACTGTCATTTTTCTCATGCCGACACCTCCAAAAAGAAGAGGGAGGATAAAAAAACTTCAGCCGTAATAGATTTTCACCGTCAACCTGTAGTTGGCGGTCCAGTAGTACGTGTCGTACGCGTACACCAGGAAGTACCAAGTTCCTGACTGGGGGTTGCTGTAGCTTACGTGCTCATCTGAACCGGGATTGGTAGAGCTTGTTACGAGGTTCTGGTTCGGGTCGTAGAGGTAAAGGTCGAGGTCGTCGTAGCTGCTTCCATGGAGGAACCCCTCAATCTTTGTGGCGCCGCTACGAACGGTGACTGTGTCGACAACGTAGCTTCCGTACTCAACGGTTCCGGTGAAGTTCTTGACGACGACGTTAGGGGAGGGACTTGGGGACGGGTTTGGACTCGGATTGGGGTTCGGGCTAGGTGATGTTCCCTTCTTCACGGTTCCACCTTCGTCGAGAACCTCGAGGTGATAGTTGCCGCTTCCCTTGTAACTGTTGATTACGAAGTACCAAGTCCCCGGGGTCGGGTTCCGGTAGGCGACCTTTTCGAAGCCGTAGTAGCCTGTGGTGGAGGAGTCCACGAGCTTGCCGTTCGGGTCGTACATGTAAAGGTCAAAGTCCGCGTTCTTGTTATCCCATGTAAGGAGTGCCGCAAGCCTCTTGGTTCCCTGGCTGACAACAACGCTCAGCGTGACGTTCTTCTTGTTTTCCAGGTATCCCGTGAAATCAACCTTTGAATCCTGGTCGTACTTGAGGGCTTCGTAGACGTTTATTCTGCCGGCACCGTAGGCGACACCGGCAATCTGGCTTGGAGCCACGACATCGGCCGTTATCTCAAGGACGTACTTTATCTTGTCTGGGCTCCAGTCGGGATGAGCCTGCCTGAGGAGGGCAACGGCACCGCTGACGTGCGGAGTGGCCATGCTGGTTCCGGAGGCGGCGACGTAGTACTGACCGACGAGCTCATTGGTGAGCTGAGTGCCGGCAGCTCTGTCGGAGATAATCCAGTTGCCCGGAGCAACGACCTCGGGCTTGAGCCTGCCGTCCGCGGTCGGCCCCCTGCTTGAGAAGCTGGTGATGACGTCGTTCTTGTCAACGGCACCGACGGTGATGACGTCCGGGGCGGCGGCGGGTGAGCCTATGGTGTAAGTGTCGGGTCCGCTGTTCCCAGCGGCGACACAGACGACTATTCCGTCCTCCCAAGCCTTGTCGACCTCCTGGCTGAGGGCATCGGTTCCATCCGAGCTCTCGCTTGAGCCAAGTGAGAGGTTTATTACCTTTATGTGGTATTTGTCCTTGTTCTTTATAACCCAATCAACTCCCGCTATGATGGTTGAGACTGAACCGCTACCCTCGGCGTTAAGGACCTTAACACCGACGAGCTTGGCCCCGGGTGCAACACCCCTGTACTTACCGTTGCTCGCGGCACCGGTGCTGGCGATTATTCCAGAAACATGGGTTCCGTGACCGTTGTCATCGTAGGGATAATCCTTACCGTTTACAAGGTCCTTCCATCCCACAACTTTACCCTTCAAATCGGGATGAGAGGCATCGATACCAGTGTCAATGACCGCTACAACGATGCCGTTTCCGTTGTATCCGACGTTCCATACCTCGGGTGCCGATATCTGAGCCGTGGACTCGTCGAGACCCTCGAGGTCAGCATCAACCTTCACTTTGTAGTCATCCTGAATGAACTGGATGCCCTGGATATCGAGTCCCTGAATGGCCCCCACATCTGCCAAACCTGCTAGTGCAAGGAGGTATTCGACTTTTATCTTGACCGCTAGCGCGGGTATTGCGTAGTAGTCGTACTTTATTTTTGCTCCGAGGAACTTAAGGAGAGGTATGGCTGCCCTCTTGTCCCTTTGGTTGTCGAACATTATGATTGTTGAGATTTCCTTGCTTGGGTCCATGCCTTGAACTTTCTCAAAGAGCGTCGGCGTTAGGAGACCGTAGTCTTTGGTGGTTTTATGAGCCATCGGCTGGCCGGTTGATGGCGAAATGGCCGCTGCAAATCCAAACGTCATGCCCACTAAGAGTACGGCAAGTACAAATGCCTTGAGCTCTTTCATTGGGTACACCCCTTGAAAGGTTTTAGTCATCGGGTATAGTAACCCTCATCGAGGAACATCTCTGAACAGTAGGGATATATAAACATTTCGATTTTCTTCCAAGGTATTGGATAATTTCCCATAATAAATGGATTTCTGCAATTATTTGCATGGGCTATTCCATAAAGCCTAAAATTCACCAACACATTGAAACACAGGTTGGATGATGTCACATAAAACAAGAATTGCTTTGAACGGATACATATAATTATAAAAAAGAAAACCTTCAAAGCTCCTCCAGGCCGAGCTCCTTGAGTTTCTCCTCTGGTATCTTGCCGTCCTCGGTCCAGCCACGGAACTTGTAGTACCTCGGAAGCATGAGGTGGAGCCTGACGACGTGGCCCTTGTTCGGTCCGTTCCTGACCGGCTCCTCAAGGAGCCTCTTCGGCAGGGTGTCCTCCTTGAGCGGGTCGAGGCCGGCGCGGAGGTTGAAGAGCCTCTCGGCGTTCCAGATGCGCTCGCCTATCTTCATGTACTCCTCGGTCGAGAGGTCCCAGCCGAGGGCCGCGTTCAGCATGTCGCGGTAGTCGTCGGCACCGAGACCGAAGGTCGTGAAGACACACAGTCCAGCGGCGTCGATGAGCGCGGTAAGGTCCTGGAACGTGATGACCATCTTGACCTTCTCGTCGCTTATGTCGTGCGGGTCCATCTTGTACGGGTATCCAAGAATCTCGGGACTAATCATGTACTGCTTGATGTGACAGCCACCGCGGTTGTTGGTGGCGTAACCGAGACCGTGGCCCTCGGCTCCACGCGGGTCGTAAGCCGGAAGCTCCTGCTTCTTGACACCCATGAAGTACTCGACGCCGTTGTACATCTCGGCCAGGCGGTAGCCACCCTCAGCAAGCTTGTCACCGAAGCCCTCGCGCTTGGCAATCTTCTCGATGTAGTAGTGGAGCACTTCGGTGTTGCCCCACCTGAAGGGCGGAGCGTCCTCGCCGAGGTCCTCCTGCTTGAGCAGGCCCTTCTCGTAGAGCTCCATCGCGGTCGCGAGGGTTCCACCGAGGCTTATGGTGTCCATACCGTACTCATCGGCAAGGTGGTTGGCCTCGATGATGCTCGCAAGGTCGTTTATGCCGTTGTGCGCTCCCAAAGCCCAGATGCTCTCGTACTCCGGTCCCTCTGTGATGCCGAGCGTTGGAAGCCGGTTAACCCTTCCACAGCCGATTGGACAGGCGTAACATGGCTTGTTCCTTACGAGGTACTTGGCGGCCATGGCCTCACCGCTCTGCTCCTCCGCGTACTCGAACTGGCTGTACTGGAAGTTCCTCGTCGGATAAAGGCCGTTCTGGTTGATTATGTTGACGAGAACTGCCGTTCCGTACTTGGGCAGTCCACCACCGGCAGTCGGGTCGTTCCTGAGCTTGTCGGTCTTCTCCTTGACGACGCTCGTGAACTTCGCCCTGTCGGCAACTTCAACGCGCTTGTGACCGCGGACGACTATCGCCTTAAGCTTCTTGCTTCCCATGACCGCTCCAACACCGCCCCTACCCGCGGCACGGTGCTCGTCGTTCATAATGGCCGCGAAGCGGACGAGGTTCTCTCCGGCGGGTCCGATGAGTGCAACCCTTATGCGCTTGTCCCCTATCTCCTCCTTGAGGGCCTCCTCGGTCTCGGTTGAGGTCTTGCCCCAGAGGTGGCTCGCGTCCCTAAGCTCAACGCTCTCGTCGTTTATGTACAGGTAAACCGGGTGGTCGGAAGCACCCTCGACTATTATCGCGTCCCAGCCCGCGAACTTGAGCTCCGCTCCGAAGAAGCCACCGGAGTTGGCCATTGCAATGTATCCCGTCAGCGGGCTCTTGGTTATCACCATGTACCTTCCGCCCGTTGGGGCGGTGGTTCCGGTCAGCGGACCGGTGGCAAAAATCATCTTGTTCTCCGGACTCAGCGGGTCAACGGTCGGGTCCATCTCCTTGAGGAGGTAGTATATGCCGAATCCCCTCGTGCCGAGCCACTTCTTGGCGAACTTCTCATCGAAGTGCTCTTCCTTTATTGAACCGTCTGTAAGGTTCACTCTCAGAATCTTACCCCAGTAGGCGTACATACTTCAATGCCTCCAAACGCTTTGTGAATCATTTTTGTACATTGATGCTAATAAACTTGACGAAAGCAAAAAAAGGGAACAAGGATGGACATCGAAAGCACATCTGTTTAACTACCAGAAGCCCTTCATACCCTTCTCCGGAATCGGGCAGAGCACTATGCGCCTCGACCACAGGCAGTCGGCACAGCTTGGCGTGTTGCCCCAGCAGTCGTAGTTCGTATCCTGCACAAAGGAGCAGGACTCGTTCAGCGGGCAGTCGGTACAGCTCGGGTAGAGGGCGTTTTTGACAACGTAGCGGAACCAGCTGTATTCCCTGTTTGTCCATATCTCCGCCAGGCTCTTCTCGCGGACGTTGCCGAAGGAGTGCGCGTAGACCTTCTTCTCCCTGCCGAGGATTATCTCGGGATAGGTGTGCAGGAAGCGATAGCAGGGAGCAACTTCGCCGTCCCACCTAACGACCGCCACCTTCTTGTCAACGAACTCGCACTTGCGCTCGGTCCTCAGGGAGAACTCCGCTATCTTGTGAAGGTAGCCGTGGTATATCGCCTCAAGCTTGTCAACGATTGGCTTCATGTCAACGGAACCGTCGTAGACTATCAGCTCCGCGTGCTCCTTGGTGATTGGAATCAGGTTTGAGATAAGCAAAGTGTCAACGCCGAGGGAACCGACGTAGTGAGCTATCTCCGGCAGTTCCCTGTAGTTCTCCTTGGTTGCAACCACCTCGACGCCGATGTGGGGAACGTCGCTTCCGAGCTCTCGCTTAACTTCCTGAATCTTCCTTATGCGCGAGCTGGTGTAGTCGGGCTTTATGTGGCCGATGTCAACGGGCTGAGTCGGCACGGAGTCAATGGAAAAGTATATGAGGTCGAGGCCGAGCTTTACGAGCTCTTCGATACGCTTGTCGGTGAGCAGAAAGCCGTTGGTGCTTATTCCAAGGGCAAAACCGCGCTTTTTAACCTCCTTCGCCATGTCCATGAAGCGCGGGTGAACCGTCGGCTCGCCGATTCCGCCGAAGTAAATCATCTCCAGCTCGGGGAGCTCTTCGGCGTCGTCGAGAATCTTGAGGAACAGCTCCCAGTCCATGTCGCCCTCTGGGTCGTCCCAGTACTGCTTGAAGCACATCTCGCAACGCAGGTTACAGCGGTTGGTTATCTCTATGTAGAGGTAGTGGATGTCCGGCTTCTTTGGGATTAGAACCTTGTAGTCTGACAAATCGAAAAGGTGGTGGTCCTCCATATTCGACACCTAAGGGAGGGGTTAAATGGAACCGCTTATAACAGTTGGTGGGCAGAAGTGGGTAAGGAGCAAAGCTTATAAGGGCTCCCCCAGTTATCCCGTCGGGATGGGCCGGTAGCTCAGCCTGGTTAGAGCGCGGGGCTTTTAACCCCGTGGCCGCGGGTTCGAATCCCGCCCGGCCCGCCATAGAAACTTTTGCCGAGCAAAAGTTTCATCAAAGTTCGTGATTCCCTTTTGAAAAAAGCTTATTCTTTGAGTGGATTTCTTTTTGAGTTTGCTTCTTTGGAGAGTGAATTCCTTTAAAAGCGTCTTTTAAAGGGGTTCAAGCCTTTTTTGCGCTCCTTCGGAGCGCGGTTTAAGTAGAACCCGTGTGAGGGAGTCCTTAGAGTGTGAATTCAAACTCTCAACGGCTGACTTGATTTTGAAATCCTTTGAAGAGGAGCCCTAAAGAGGAATCACAAGCTTTTTGGTGAAGCTTTCTCAAAGCTTGCTGGCGAAAAGTTTGACCAAAAGTGTTTGACTATTCAAAAAGTAGAGTTTATAGTTCGTGCACGTCAAGGGGTGTCTCTTGTTGGGAGTTTCTTTTGGACTTGCTCTTTCGAGAGTGTTTCACTCCCCAAACGGTGTCCAAAAGACGCCAAAAATGAGTTGAAATTGTTTCACTGGGCCCCTTTAATGTTAAACTTACGTTGGACTCTTTAATTAGAGAGTGCACGATTGGCTTCTTGCTCTTTGGTGAGAAAGGGCGCTTTTTTCGCCAGCCTTTTCCAAAGGCTGTTGTAAAGCTTGTTCGCCTGTGCGACGTCGAGCTCTGCTCGACGCGAGGGATGAAAGTCCCGCAGAGTTTGACCAAGGTCGGTGATTCTCTTCTAAGAATGCAATTCTAAGAAGTTTGCACTCTCAAATGATAGTGCTCTCAAAGAATTCTCTTCGAGGAACCCTCTGGGAGGGTTCTCTAAGAAGCGCTCCTTCAGAGCGCGAGAAAAAGTAAACCCAAGCGAGAAAGCTTCTAAAATTTAGGAATTCGCATTCCAAAAAGCCGTTAAAAGCGCAAACACTCCAAAAGGAACCCCTACAAAAAGAATCACAAACTTTGATGAAGCTTTGTGAAGGCAAAGTTTCCCAACGTGGGGCGAAGCCCCACTCCGGGGGTTTGAGAGTACAGAGCAAGCCTTAGAAAAGCTTGACCAAAAGTTAGTAGCTCTTCACCTCTAGGCTCGAATAGAAGAATTTTTGCCTGCAAAACTGCACACTCCCAAAGGAGAATACACTCAAACAGCCCTCTCAAAAGGGGTTTGCTCTCTTCTTGACGCCCTTCGGGCGTCGATTCTAACAACAAACCCGTACTCAATGGGTAATTTGATAAGTTCTCAAGTGGAACACGGTCAATCAAAGAGAAAATCTCTCAAAACGTAACTTTCAGAAGGGGCTACCAACTTTGATGAAACTTTGCCCAGCAAAGTTTCCTTGCAAAAAAATTACACACATCCAACCACGAAAAAGGGTTGCAGGGTTCGAAAGTCTTTTAAATAGTCTCCATAAGCTCCCTTCAGCGCGTTGGGGTTAGGGAGGACAGTGGGGGCGAAATATGGCCTGGCACGTCTTCATTCCCGATTCCCTCCTTGAGGAAACCGACAACCCAAAAATCCGGACGTACAAGGTTGGGCAGGTTGCGAGGGCCTGCGCAATCTTCGGCGTCGAGCACATCTGGATTTACAGGGCAGGCGGAAGGGACGGGAAGTTCATAAAAACGGTCCTTGAGTACATGGAAACACCGCAGTACCTCAGAAAGAGGCTGTTTCCCCTGATGCCCGAGCTCAAGTACGTGGGCGTCGTCCCCCCGCTCAGGACGCCACATCACAAGCTCAAGGGAAAACCAAAGGTCGGGGAAATCCGCGAGGGCTACGCCTTCCGGAAGGGAAGGAGAATCTACGCGGACATCGGGCTCGACGAGCTGGCGCTCGTTGGGGGGAACGTCGAAGGCAGGGCAACGTTCAGAATCGTGTCAACGAGGCCCCTCAAGGTCGTCCCGGCGAAGCCGGTTGAATACTGGGGATACAAAGTTCACCTGAGCGGGAAGCCCCTGGCGAAAACACTTAAAAAGGCTCACCTGGATTTGGCAATCGCGACCTCGAGGAAGGGTCGCGACGTGAGAAAGGTCAACCTTCCCCCGCTCGAAGGGGAGGTTGGTATTGTCTTTGGCTCGCCGAGGAAAGGCGTCATGGAGCTCCTCGGCGGAGAGTACGAGTTCGACTTCGTGCTCAACACGATTCCGAATCAGAAGACTAAAACCGTCCGCACCGAGGAGGCGCTCCTCGCCACGCTGGCGATATTCAATCTCATGAGGAGGGATTGAGATGGGAAAGGTTCACAGACCAAGGAGAGGTTCACTCGCCTTCAGCCCAAGGAAAAGGGCTAGGAGTGTAGTCCCGAGAATCAAGAAGTGGCCAAAGGACAGTGAGGTCAGGATGCTGGGCTTTGCTGGCTACAAGGCCGGAATGACCCACATCCTCATGATAGACGACAGCCCCGGGCTCACCAAGGGCAAGGAGATATTCGTGCCCGTGACCATAGTTGAGGTTCCGCCTCTCTTCGTCTACGGAATCAGGGCCTACAAGCAGGGCTACCTTGGCCTTGAGACCGCTACGGAGGTCTGGTTCCACGAGCTCAACGACAACGTCAAGAGGCGCATAAAGACCCTGCCGAAGAACTACGACGAGGAGGCCTTCAAGGCCAAGCTCGGTCAGCTTGAGGACCTCGTCAACGACGGTGAGATTGTCGACGTCAGGCTTCTCGTCCACACCCAGCCCTGGCTCATCAAGCTCAAGAAGAAGCCGGAGGTTATGGAGTACGCCATCGGTGGCGACGACGTCAAGGCCAAGTTCGACTACGCCAAGGAGAAGATAGGCAAGGAGCTCCGCGCGAGCGAGGTTCTTCACGAGGGAGAGCTCCTCGACGTCATAGCGGTCACCAAGGGTAAGGGCACCCAGGGCCCGGTCAAGCGCTGGGGAGTCAAGGTCCAGTTCCACAAGGCCCAGAGGGCTGGAAAGGGCAGGCACATCGGTAACCTCGGTCCATGGCACCCGGCGAGGGTCATGTGGACCGTTCCACAGGCCGGTCAGATGGGCTTCCACCACAGGACCGAATTCAACAAGAGGCTCATCGCCATAGGCGAGAACGGAAAGCTTGTGCTCAACGGCAACGAGATTGAGATAACCCCGAAGGGTGGCTTCCCGCACTACGGAATCGTCAGGAGCGACTTCCTCATGATTGAGGGTAGCGTTCCGGGTTCGTTCAAGAGGATAATCCGTGTTAGGCCCGCTATAAGGCCACCCAAGAAGAAGCCACCCGTTGAGAGGCCCCAGATAACCTACGTCAGTAGGGAGTCCAAGCAGTGAGGTGAGATAAATGAAGGTTAAGGTCTTCAACCTCGAAGGCGAGCCCGTTGAGGAGATAGAGCTCCCCAAGGTGTTCAGCACTCCCTTCAGGCCCGACCTCATCAGGAGAGCTGTCATCGCTTCCTGGACCCACAGGATACAGCCCCAGGGAAGGGACCCGCAGGCGGGTAAGAGAAGGGTCACCGAGAACATCGGTAAGGGCCACGGAATGGCGAGGGTTGAGAGGATAAAGACCCCGCCGAGGTTCGCAGCGTTTGTTCCCTTCGCTCGCGGTGGAAGGAGAACCCACCCGCCGAAGGTCGAGAAGATAATCTGGGAGGACATCAACAAGAAGGAGCGCAGGTTGGCAATAATGAGCGCCATAGCGGCAACCGCCAACCCTGACCTCGTGAAGGCGAGGGGACACGTCACCGACAACGTTCCGGCCTTCCCGCTGGTCGTCGTTGACGACCTTGAGAAGGTCTTCAAGACCGCCCAGACCAGGGAGATATTCAAGAAGCTCGGCGTCTGGGACGACATCGAGAGGGCCAAGAGGAACACCAAGATAAGGGCCGGAAAGGGCAAGATGCGCGGAAGGCGCTACAAGAAGGCCAAGGGCCCGCTCATCGTCGTTGCCAAGAACGAGGGAATCGTCCAGGGAGCGAGGAACCACCCGGGCGTTGACGTCGTTACCGTTGACAGCCTCGGCGTTGAGCTTCTCGCGCCCGGAACTCACCCCGGAAGGCTTACGGTCTGGACTAAGGGCGCTATAGAGAGGCTTAGGGAAATCTACGGGTGATGAGAGATGGACCCCTATAAGGTTATCATAAGGCCGCTCGTTACCGAAAAGGCCGTTTCGCTCATAGAGAGGGAGAACAAGCTCACCTTCATAGTGGACAGGAGAGCCACGAAGGCCGACATCAAGAGGGCCGTGGAAGAGATGTTCAACGTCAAGGTCGAGAAGGTCAACACCCTCATTACCATGAGGGGCGAGAAGAAGGCCTACGTCAAGCTCAAGCCCGAATACGACGCGAGTGAGATTGCCGCAAGGTTGGGATTGTTCTGAGGTGATGTGAGATGGGAAAGAGTCTCATACAGCAGAGGAGGGGTAAGGGAACCACAACCTTCCGCGCTCCTTCCCACAGGTACAGGGGCGCCGTTAAGTACGTTCCTCTCAACGTCGTGAAGGAGAAGACCCTCAGGGGAATCGTTGAGGAAATCCTCCACGACCCCGGAAGGACTGCTCCCGTCGCTCGCGTTAAGTTCGAGGACGGAACCAAGAAGCTCATCCTCGCTCCGGAAGGAGTTCTCGTCGGCCAGGAGGTCTACATTGGCCCAGAGGCTCCGATAGCGATAGGCAACACCCTCCCGCTCGCCAAGATACCGGAGGGAACCTACGTCTACAACATCGAGGGCGTTCCGGGCGACGGCGGAAAGTACGTCAGGGCTGGAGGAACCTACGCCCTCGTTGTCAGCAGGGAGAAGGACAAGGTCATCGTCCAGCTTCCGAGCGGTGAGCTCAAGCAGTTCAAGCCCGAGTGCAGAGCTACTATCGGTGTCGTTGCAGGCGGTGGAAGGCTCGAGAAGCCAATAGTCAAGGCTGGTAAGGCCTACTACATCGCCAAGGCCAGGAACAGGTTCTGGCCCAAGCCGAGGGGTGTCAAGATGAACGCCGTCAACCACCCGCACGGTGGTAAGGAGCACCACATCGGTAGGCCCTCGACCGTTTCGAGGCGCGCTCCGCCCGGAAGGAAGGTCGGTCACATAGCCGCGAGAAGAACTGGTAGGAGGAAGTGAAGATGGCGAGAAAGAAGGAGTTTAAGTATAGGGGTTACACGCTCGATGAACTGCTCAACATGTCCCTTGAGGAGTTCGCCAAGCTCCTCCCGGCCAGGCAGAGGAGGAGCCTCAAGAGGGGCCTCTCCCCGGAGCAGAAGAAGCTCCTCAGGAAGATTAGGCTTGCCAAGAAGGGCAAGTACAACAAGCCCATAAGGACCCACAGCAGGGACATGATAGTCCTCCCCGAGATGGTCGGCATTACGATTCACGTCTACAACGGCAAGGAGTTTGTCCCGATTGAGATAAAGGAGGAGATGATAGGCCACTACCTCGGTGAGTTCGCCCTCACGAGGAAGATAGTCCAGCACGGCTCACCGGGTGTCGGAGCCACCAGGTCCTCGATGTTCGTGGCAATCAAGTGAGGTGGTTTAGATGAGCAGGGGCAGGTTTTCCTACTCATTCCAAAATTTTGACCCTGAAAGAATGGCTCGCGCGAGCGGAAGGGACCTCAGGATTTCACCCAAGCACAGCGTCGAGCTCCTCAGGGAGATAAGGGGCATGATGCTCAACGACGCCCTCAAATACCTAGACGACGTCATAAACCTCAGAAGGCCCGTTCCTATGAAGCGCTTCAACGACAGCCAGGGCCACAAGCCGGGCAAAGGCTTCGGTCCCGGTCGCTACCCGGTCAAGGTCGCCAAGGCCGTCAAAAAGATACTCCTCAACGCCAAGAACAACGCCGAGCAGAAGGGCCTCGACGTCGACAGGCTCAAGATAATCCACGCCGCCGCCCACAGGGGTCCGGTCCTCAGGGGTTACATCCCAAGGGCATTCGGAAGGGCCACCCCGTTCAACGAGGAGACGACCCACATAGAGATAGTCGTCGAGGAAATTAGGAGGTGAGACCTTTGGCTATCGAGAGGTACTTCATCAAGGAAGGCGTTAAGGAGATGCTCATCGACGAGTACCTTGAGAAGGAGCTCAGGAGGGGCGGTTACGGAGGCCTCGACATCAAGAAGACGCCCCTTGGAACCAAGGTCATAATCTTTGCCGCGAGCCCCGGTTACGTTATCGGCAGGGGTGGAAGGAGGATAAGGCAGCTCACGAGAATCCTCGAGACCCAGTTCGGCCTTGAGAACCCGCAGATTGAGGTCGAGGAAATCAAGAACCCCTACCTCAACGCCAAGGTTCAGGCCGTTCGTCTGGCTCAGGCCCTTGAGAGGGGAATCCACTTCAGGAGGGCCGCTTACTCAGCAATCAGGGCTATCATGAGGAACGGTGCTCGCGGTGTTGAGATTAGGCTCAGCGGAAAGCTCACCGGCGAGAGAGCCAAGAGCGTCAGGTTCTACCAGGGCTACCTCGCCAAGGTCGGCAACCCGGCCGAGACCCTCGTCAGCAAGGGCTACGCCCAGGCACTGCTCAAGCTCGGTGTCATCGGCGTTAAGGTTGCAATCATGCCGCCCGACGCGAGGCTTCCGGATGAGATTGAGGTCAAGGACATAGTCGAGGAAGAGGTGAGCGCCGATGAAGCCCAGTGAGATTAGGGAGATGAGCATCGAGGAGATAGACAAGAAGATAAGGGAACTCCGCCTCGAGCTTGCCAAGGAGAGGGGCGTGCTCACCATGGGGGCGTCCATGGAGAACCCCATGGTCATTCGCAATCTCAGGCGCGACATCGCGCGCCTGCTTACCATAAAAAAGGAGAAGCTTAGGGAGAAAAGGTGAGGTTAGGTGCCGAGGATTGTGAACCCTCTGGATGAGATGCTCTTTAAGGAGGTCCTAAAGGAACAGCAGAGGATCAGGGTCTACATCGAGAGGGCCCGCTACGGAAAGCTTAAGACCATAATCGAGGGCATAGACGAGAAGGAGTTCGACCTCGAAGACATAGCAAAGAAGCTGAAGGCGAAGCTGGCATGTGGCGGAACCGTGAAGAAGGGAAGGATAGAGCTCCAGGGCGACCACAGGGACCGTATCAAGAAGTTGCTAGGAGACCTTGGATTTTCCGAGGAGCTCATAGAGGTCGAGTGACGCGGAAAAACATAGTCTGGCACGAGCTCATAGGCCTCAAAGCAAAGATTATAAGGGCATCTCATCCAGAGCTGGTCGGCATCGAGGGCTACGTCCTTGACGAGACGAGGAACACCCTCACCATAGGTGGGGAGAGGGTTTGGGTCGTTCCAAAGGACGTGGTCGAGATTGAGTTCGACCTCGGCGATGAGAAAATCCGAATCAACGGTCGTGATTTGATTGGAAGGCCCGAGATGAGACTCAAGAAGAGGTGGCGGAAATGAGAGAGATTGGATTGAGGGTTCAGCCTCCCGCTGAGGTGTGTAACGACCCCAAGTGCCCTTGGCACGGGAACCTCAAGATACACGGGAGATACGTTGAGGGTATAGTCGTCAGCGACAAGGGTAAGAAGACCGTCGTCGTCGAGAGGCAGTACTACCACTACCTCAAGAAATACGAGCGTTACGAGCTCAGGAGGAGCAAGGTTCACGCCCACAACCCGGAGTGCATTAACGCCAAGACCGGCGACAAGGTCCTCATAGCCGAAACCAGGCCGATAAGCAAGACCAAGAGCTGGGTCGTCGTGGCCGTCCTTGAGAGGGCCGAGAGGAAGGAGGGGGTGTGAGGCAATGGCCAAGAAGGGTGCCGGTGCGACGAGGGGAATCAGCCCCGTCAGGCCGACCCGCGCGCTCCCGATTGGGGCCTACCTCAAGGTCGCCGACAACAGCGGTGCCAAGGTCATTCAGATAATAGGCGTCGTCGGCTACAAGGGAACCAGGAGGAGGCTCGCCTCTGCCGGAGTTGGCGACATGGTCGTTGCGACCGTCAAGAAGGGAAGGCCCGACATAAGGCACCAGGTCGTCAGGGCTGTCGTCGTCAGGCAGAGGAAGGAGTACAGAAGGCTCGACGGCATGCGCGTCAAGTTCGAGGACAACGCGGCCGCGATAGTTACCCCCGAGGGCGTCCCGAGGGGAACCGAAATCAGGGGTGCCATCGCCAGGGAGGCCGCCGAGAGGTGGGTCAGGCTCGGTAGCATAGCGAGCATAGTGCTGTGAGGTGAGAGTTATGAAGCTTGATATGAAGCAGCCGAGAAAGCAGAGGAAGTTCCTCTACAACGCTCCCCTTCACCTTAGGAACAAGATAATGAGCGCGACCCTCAGCGAGGACCTCCGGGAGAAGTACGGCGTCAGGAACCTCCCGATTAGGGTCGGCGACAAGGTCAGGGTCATGCGCGGGGACTTCAAGGGTAAGGAGGGAAAGGTCGTCGAGGTCGACCTCAAGAGGTACAGGATTCACGTTGAGGGAGTTACCCAGAAGAAGACCGACGGAACCGAGGTTTACTACCCGCTCCACCCCTCGAACGTGATGATTGTTGACCTCAACCTCGACGATGAGAGGAGAGAGAAGATAATTAAGAGGAGGGCTGAGTGATGGCGAGAAAGGGTCCGAAGAGGCACCTTAAGAGGCTTGCCGCTCCAACCGCGTGGTACATACACAGGAAGGCCTACAAGTGGGCCGTTCGCCCGAGCCCGGGTCCGCACAGCATGAAGACTTCCATACCGCTCCTTTACATAGTCAGGGACTACCTCGGCTACGCCAAGACCGCTCGTGAGGCTAGGAAGATACTCAACGAGGGCAAGATACTCGTTGACGGTCGCGTTAGGAAGGACTACAAGTTCCCGGTTGGAATCATGGACGTCGTCTCGATTCCGGAAACCGGAGAGCACTACAGGGTTCTGCCCAACAGGATTGGCAAGCTCATCCTCCACCCGATAAGCGAGGAGGAGGCCAAGCTCAAGCCTTTCAGGATTGACAACAAGAGGATGGTCAAGGGCGCGAAGGTTCAGCTCAACCTCCACGACGGAACCAACCACCTCGTTAGCCTTGCCGAGAAGGACGCCTACAAGACCTCTTACACCGTCATCATGAAGGTCCCTGAGAGGCAGATAGTCAAGATACTGCCCTTCGAGGTCGGTGCCTACGTCTTCGTTACCCAGGGTAAGAACGTCGCGAGGAAGGGTAAGATAGTCGAGGTCAGGCACTTCCCGATGGGCTGGCCCGACGTCGTCACCATCGAGGACGAGAACGGCGAGCTCTTCGACACCCTGAAGGAGTACGCCTTCGTCGTTGGTAAGGAGGAGCCGGAGATTTCCCTTCCGTGAGGTGAGAGACGATGCAGATTAACAGGGAGGCTATCCTTGCAGACTGGGAAGCTCACCCGATGAGGAAGCCGAGGATTGCGAAGCTCACCATAAACATCGGTGTTGGCGAGAGCGGTGAGAGGCTTACCAAGGCCGAGAAGATGCTCCAGGACCTCGTCGGCCAGAAGCCGATAAGGAGGCGCGCGAAGCAGACCAACAAGGACTTCGGAATAAGGCGCGGTGAGCCGATAGCGGTTAAGGTCACTCTCCGTGGAAAGAAGGCCTACGAGATGCTTGACAGGCTCCTTGAGGCCGTTGACAGGAAGCTTAGCGTCGGCAACTTCGACGAGCACGGGAACTTCTGCTTTGGAATCCAGGAGCACATCAACATACCGGGCGTCGAGTACGACCCCGAGATAGGTATCTTCGGTATGGACGTCTGCGTCACCCTTGAGAGGCCCGGCTTTAGGGTCGCCAAGAGGAAGAGGCAGAGGAGGAAGATACCGACCAGGCACAAGCTGACGAAGGAAGAGGGTATAGTCTTCGCTATTGAGGAGTTCAAGGTCAACGTGGAGGGATTGTGAGATGGCGAAGGCTGATTACAACAAGAGGAAGCCGAGGAAGTTTGGTAAGGGAGCGAGAAGGTGCATGCGCTGCGGCCAGTACGGCCCGATAATCAGGATACACGGCCTTATGCTCTGCAGGCACTGCTTCCGCGAGGTCGCTCCAAAACTCGGCTTCAAGAAGTATGAGTGAGGTGAGAAGCGATGACTCTGCTTGACCCGCTTGCGAACGCTCTCTCCCACATGACCAACAGCGAGAGGGTTGGAAAGAAGGAGGTCTACATAAAGCCCGCCTCGAAGCTCATCGGTGAGGTTCTCAGGGTTATGCAGGAGAACGGCTACATCGGCGAGTTCGAGTTCATAGACGATGGAAGGGCAGGCATCTACCGCGTTCAGCTCATCGGCAAGATAAACAAGGCAGGAGCGATTAAGCCGAGGTTCCCGGTCAAGGCCAGGGACTACGAGTACTGGGAGAAGAGGTTCCTTCCGGCCTTCGAGTTCGGAATCCTCATAGTGTCCACCTCCCAGGGCGTTATGACCCACAAGGAGGCCCGTGAGAAGGGCATCGGCGGAAGGCTGATAGCCTACGTCTACTGAGGTGAGAGCGATGCCGATAGACGCGTGGGTAAGGGAAGAGGTTGAGATCCCAGAGGGAGTCGAGGTCACCGTCGAGGGAAACACCGTCAAGGTCAAGGGTCCCAAGGGTGAGCTCCAGAGGGAGCTCAAGTACCCGGGCGTTAAGATATTCACCGAGGACGGCAAGGTCGTTGTTTACAAGGAGTTCCCGAGGAAGAAGGACATCGCCATCGCCAGAACCTTCAAGGCCCACATAGCCAACATGATTAAGGGCGTCACCGAGGGCTTCACCTACAAGCTCAAAGTGGTCTACAGCCACTTCCCGGTCACCGTCAAGGTCCAGGGCGACGAGGTCGTCATCGAGAACTTCCTCGGTGAGAAGAACCCGAGGAGGGCCAAAATCCTCCCGGGCGTTACCGTCAAGGTTCGCGGTCAGGAGATACTCGTCGAGGGCATAGACAAGGAAGCCGTCGGCCAGACCGCGGCCAACATCGAGCAGGCCACGAGGATAACGAAGTGGGACAGGCGTGTCTTCCAGGATGGTATTTACATAGTTGATAAGGCTGGCAAGCCGATAAAGTTCTGAGGTGTGAGAAATGGACGAGAAGGCGAGACTCCTTAGGGTGAGGGCCAGGCTCAAGAGGAAGAAGCCCAAGTTCCTCCGTCAGGAGTGGTGGAGGTACCCGAAGTTCAAGAACGACCCCAAGTGGCGCAGGCCCAAGGGAATCGACAGCAAGATGAGGCTCAAGAAGAAGGGCAAGCCCCGCTCACCCAGCATAGGCTGGAGCTCACCGAAGGCCGTTCGCGGGCTTCACCCGAGCGGTTACGAGGAAGTCCTCGTTCACAACGTCAAGGAGCTCGAGGCAATAGACCCGACCAGGCAGGCAGCGAGGATAGCCGGAACCGTCGGCGCGAGGAAGAGGGAACTCATAATCGCGAGGGCCAGGGAGCTCGGAATTAAGGTCCTCAACGCGAGGTGATGCTCATGCTTAAGATGCAGAGAAGGATTGCCGCTGACATTTTGAAGTGCGGTGAGAACAGGGTTTGGATTGACCCCGAGAGGATTGACGACGTTGCCGCCGCGATAACCCGTGAGGACGTTAAGAGGCTCATCCACGATGGCGTCATCAAGAAGAAGCCCATCAAAGGCCAGAGCAGGGCCAGGGCGAGGGCCTTCCACGAGGCGAGGAAGAAGGGACGCCACAGGGGCCCCGGAAGCAGGAAGGGTAAGAAGACCGCCAGAATGGGCAAGAAGGAGCGCTGGATGATGACCATAAGGGCCCTCAGGAAAGAACTCAGGAAGCTCAAGGCCGAGGGCAAGATTGACGCCCACACCTACAGGAGGCTCTACATCAGGGCCAAGGGCGGCCAGTTCAAGAACAAGAGGCAGCTCTACCTGTTCATGCAGGAGCACGGCATCTTGAAGGAGTGAGGTGAGATAAATGGCGAGAGGACCAAGGTATAGGGTTCCCTTCAGGAGGAGGAGAGAGGGTAAGACCAACTACCACAAGAGGCTCAAGCTCCTCAAGAGCAAGAAGCCGAGGCTCGTCGTGAGGAAGACCCTCAACCACCACATAGCGCAGATTATAGTCTACGACCCGAAGGGTGACAGGACTATAGTTTCCGCCCACACCAGGGAGCTCATAAGGGACTTCGGCTGGAAGGGCCACACCGGAAACACCCCGAGCGCCTACCTCCTTGGACTGCTCATCGGTTACAAGGCGAAGCAGGCCGGCGTTGAGGAGGCCATACTCGACATAGGCCTTCACCCGCCGACCAGGGGAAGCTCAATATTCGCCGTCCTCAAGGGAGCCGTTGATGCAGGCTTAAACGTTCCGCACAGCGAGGAGATATTCCCCGAGGACTACAGGATAAGGGGCGAGCACGTTGCAAACTACGCCAAGGCCCTCAAGGAGGAGGACGAGGCCCTTTACAGGAAGCAGTTTGGTGGCTACCTCGTCAAGGGCCTTGAGCCCGAGAAGCTCCCCGAGCACTTTGAAGAGGTTAAGGCCAAGATAATCGAGAAGTTTGAGGGGGCGAGAGAATGAGTGACCCGAGAGAGATTGCCCAGAGGGTTCTTGAGGAGTGGGAGCCGAGGACCAAGCTCGGCATGCTCGTCAAGGAGGGCCAGATAACTGACATTCACGAGATATTCAGGAAGGGTTACCAGATAAAGGAGCCCGAGATAGTGGACGTCCTCCTTCCCGAGACCAACCTCAGGGAGAACCAGGAAGTGCTCGACATCGCTCTCACCGTCAGAATGACCGACAGCGGCAGGAGGATTCGCTTCCGCGTTCTCGCGGCCGTTGGCAACAGGGACGGCTACGTCGGCCTCGGAATCGGCCACGGAAGGGAAGTCGGTATAGCCATCAGGAAGGCCATCAGCTACGCCAAGATGAACATCATTGAAATCAAGCGCGGTTGCGGTTCATGGGAGTGCAGGTGCAGGAGGCCACACTCGATTCCGTTCGCCGTCGAGGGCAAGGAGGGAAGCGTTCGCGTCAAGCTCATGCCCGGACCTCGCGGTCTCGGACTCGTCATAGGTGACGTCGGCAAGAAGATACTGAGCTTGGCTGGCGTTCAGGACGTCTGGTCCCAGACCCTCGGTGAGACGAGGACAACGGTTAACTTCGCCAAGGCAGTTTTCAACGCCCTCTACAACACCAACCGCGTCGCCATACAGCCCGGTATGGAGGAGAAGTACGGTATCGTCGTTGGCAGGGCGATGCCCCAGAGCTTCACCCTTGAGTGAGGTGAGAGAAGATGGCAAAGCTTGCACTCATAAGGCTTAGGAGCGGGATTAGGGCGAGGGGAGAAGTGAGAGACACCCTCGCCATGCTCCGCCTTCACAGGATTAACCACCTCGTCATAGTCGACGACAACCCGAGCTACCGTGGAATGATACAGAAGGTCAAGGACTACATCACCTGGGGCGAGATAGACAAGGAGACTCTCGTCAAGCTCCTCAGGAAGAGGGGCAGGCTCGTCGGCAACAAGCCGATAACCGACGAGTACGTTCAGGAGAAGCTTGGAATGACCATCGAGGAGTTCGCCGAGAAGGTCATCAACGGCGAGATGAAGCTCAGGGACCTGCCGAACATCAAGCCCGTCTTCAGGCTTCACCCGCCTAGGGGAGGACTGAAGGGAAGCAAGAAGCGCGCCTTCAAGGAAGGTGGAGCTCTGGGCTACAGGGGCGAGAAGATTAACGAGCTCATTGAGAGAATGCTCTGAGGTGGCGAGAGATGATTAGGAGGAGGAAGAAGGTTAGGAAGTTCCGCGGAAGTCACACTCACGGATGGGGGTGCAAGAAGAAGCACCGCGGCGGCGGAAGCAAGGGCGGTCGTGGCATGGCAGGTACCGGTAAGAGGAAGGACCAGAAGTTCACCTGGACCATCAAGTACGCCCCCGACTGCCTCGGCAAGCGCGGATTCCACAGGCCCAAGGCCGTTCAGTACATCCCCAAGGTCATCAACCTGAGCGACATCGATGAGAACTTCGAGCTCTTCAAGGACATGGGCGTCATCTACGAGGAGGAAGGAAAGCTCATCTTCGACGCCACTCAGCTCGGCGTTGACAAGGTTCTCGGTACAGGAAAGCTCACCCGCGCCATCGTCGTCAAGGCCTACTACGTTACCCCCAAGGCCGAGGAGAAGATTAAGGCCGCTGGTGGCGAGGTCATCCTCGCCTGATTTCTTTCAACTTTTGGCGGGTGTCGGCTATGGGAAAGGTAAGGGACATTGTATACGCCATAGAGCGCTACTTCCCCGAGGTTGAGAGGCCGAAGAGGCACGTTCCCCTCAAGGAGAAGTTCATGTGGACCGGAATAGTTCTACTGCTCTACTTCATACTCGCTGAAATCCCGTTGTATGGAATCCCACCCAAGGTTCAGGATTACTTTGCAACGCTCCGTTTCGTGCTTGCAGGTAGGAGTGGCTCCCTGTTAACGCTGGGTATCGGTCCCATCGTTACCGCGAGTATAATCATGCAGCTTCTTGTCGGTTCCGAGATTGTTCACCTTGACCTTTCAAATCCGGAGGATAGGAGGTTCTACCAGGCCGCCCAGAAGCTGTTTTCGGTGTTCATGAGCTTCTTCGAGGCTGCCATCTACGTCTTCGCGGGAGCGTTTGGTAAGGTTAGCACCGGAATTGGCGCCTTTCAGACGGTCACAAGTCCCGAGGGGATAATTTACATAGGCCTGGGACTGGCCATCCTGATAGTCCTCCAGCTTGGCTTTGCCTCGACGATGCTCATACTACTCGATGAGCTCGTCAGTAAGTGGGGAATCGGTAGCGGTATCAGTCTCTTCATCGCCGCGGGGGTTTCGCAGACGGTCATCTACAAGGCCCTTGCTCCCATTCCGAGCAAGGAGTACATCGACCCACTCACGGGAAAACCCGCCATAGTAGGTGCTATCCCCGCCTTCATACAGCACCTAATTCACGGTGATATCAGCGGCGCCTTCTACCGTGGACCAACGTTGCCCGATATGGTTAAGCTACTTGGAACCATAGCTGTTTTCCTCATCGTCGTCTACCTTGAGAGCATGCGCGTTGAGATTCCGCTCAGCTACGGTCGTGTAACCGTCCGCGGAAGGTACCCGATAAGGTTCATGTACGTCAGCAACATTCCGATAATACTCACCATGGCCCTTTACGCCAACATCCAGCTCTGGGCCAGGCTCCTTAACAACTACGGCATAACCTGGCTTGGAACCTTCGACCAGAACGGCTACCCTGCGAGCGGTTTCGTAACTTACCTCTATCCGCCGAGGGACATCTTCCACGTCATATCGGACCCGTGGAGAGCCTTTGTCTACGCCATAATGACCATATTCTGGTCGCTGATATTCGGTTTCCTCTGGGTTGAGCTGACTGGATTGGACGCCAAGAGCATAGCAAGACAGCTCCAGCAGGCTGGACTCCAGATTCCTGGCTTCAGACGCGACCCGAGAATCCTCGAGAAGGTTCTCCAGCGCTACATCCCGTACGTTACGTTCTGGGGGTCCTTTACACTGGCACTGGTGGCAGTGCTGGCAAACTTCCTCGGAGCACTAGGTACGGGTACGGGAATTCTGCTGACGGTCGGTATACTCTACAGGTTCTACGAGGAAATAGCAAGGGAACAGGCAACGGAGATGTTTCCAGCCCTCAGAAGGTTCTTCTCCAAGTGACCCTTTCCTTTTCGCAAAACCTTTTAAGGTCGTTTTTCATTACCCAACCAGAACTCCCTGGGTGAGAGAGCTATGCCGTTTGTGGTCATGATTACAGGCATTCCAGGAGTTGGCAAAAGCACCATTACAAGACTTGCCCTTAAGAGAACCCGGGCTCGGTTCAGGCTCGTCAACTTCGGCGACCTGATGTTCGAGGAGGCCGTTAAGGCGGGCCTCGTTGAACACAGGGATGAGATGAGGAAGCTAGACCCAAAAACGCAGAGGGAGCTCCAGCTTAAAGCCGCCCAGAAGATAGTCGAGATGGCCCGTGAGGAGCCGGTACTGCTCGACACCCATGCGACCATTAGAACTCCTGTTGGCTACCTACTCGGCTTTCCCAGGGAGGTTATCGAGGTCATAAACCCCAACTTCATAGTGATAATCGAGGCAACGCCGAGCGAGATACTCGGAAGGCGCCTCCGCGACCTCAAGAGGGACAGGGATGTTGAGACAGAGGAGCAGATTGAGAGGCACCAGGACCTCAACAGGGCCGCGGCGGTGAGCTACGCCATGCACTCAAACGCGCTCATAAAAATAATCGAGAATCACGAGGACAAAGGTCTTGAAGAGGCCGTTAACGAACTCGTTCAAGTACTGGACCTGGCGGTGAGTGAGTATGATTGAGGGGATTTACCAGTTTCTTGACAACGTTTTCGGGCCCTTTATGAAGAACTACCACCCCCTGTGGGTTATAACCTTCATGGGCTTCATAATCGGAGGATTCTACACGCTAATCTATTACTTCTTCACTGACATAGAGAAGCAGAAGAAGCTCCAGAAGCTCGCCAAGGAAGTCCAGAAGGAGATGAGGGAAGCCCAGCAGAGCGGGGATGAGAAGAAGCTCAGGAAGGCCCAGCAGAAGCAGTTGGAGCTCATGAAGATGCAGGGTGAACTCATGAAGCAGCAGATGATTCCGATGTTCCTCACCATGCCGATATTTTGGATATTCTTTAGATGGCTGCAGAGATGGTACGTTGAGGTTGCGATAGTTAAGGCCCCCTTCAACTTCTTCGTCTTCGATTGGTTCCACAAGATGTATCACTCTGCCCTCTCGGGAAGCGAACTCGGCTACTTCGGCTGGTACATCCTTTCGAGCTACGTCATTGGTATGGTGCTTAGAAAGCTCCTCGACATGGGATAAATTTAAAAACGCTCCGCTGAAAGGGGTTGCGAGGTGAGAGTAATGAAGCCGATGTACCGCTCAAGGTCATGGAGGAGGAAGTACGTTAGGACTCCCGGAGGAAGGACCGTAATCCACTTCGAGAGGAGAAAGCCCAAGGTTGCCCACTGCGCCATGTGCGGAAGGCCCCTCAACGGCGTTCCGCGCGGAAGGCCGAGCGAGCTCAGGAAGCTCCCGAAGACCGCGAAGAGGCCCGAGAGGCCCTACCCGAACCTCTGCCCAAGCTGTATGAGGAAGGTCATGAAGGCCCAGGTTAGGGCCTCCCTCAGCTGAGGTGCGCCTATGCCGAAGGGCTGCCTCGTCATAACCGTCAGCGGCCTGGCAGGTTCCGGAACCACTACCCTCTGCCGGAACCTCGCCAAGCACTACGGCTTCAAGCACGTTTACGCCGGATTGATATTCCGGCAGATGGCTAAGGAAAGGGGAATGACCCTTGAGGAGTTTCAGAAGTACGTCGAACTCCACCCTGAGATAGACAGGGAAGTTGACCGGAGGCAGGTCGAGGCAGCCAAGGAATGTAACGTCGTCATTGAGGGCAGGCTTGCCGGATGGATGGTCAAGAACGCGGACCTTAAGATATGGCTCGACGCTCCAATAATGGAGCGGGCCAAGAGGGTTGCAAGAAGGGAAGGCGTCTCCGTCGAGGAGGCCTTTGTCCAGATTGCCGAGAGGGAGAAGGGGAACAGGAAAAGGTATTTAAACCTCTACGGTATCGACATCGAGGACAAGTCGATTTACGATTTAATCATAAACACTGCCAAATGGGGTCCCGATGGGGTCTTCGCGATTGTGAAGGCCGCCATCGACCACCTTTACCCCGACGGCGACGCGGGGTCGGGTTCAAGCCCGGAAAACAAAAAGAAGGAGGTGGGATGAATGCCAGCTATTGAGGTCGGAAGGATTGCCGTCGTTATTGCCGGAAGGAGGGCCGGACAGAAGGTCGTCGTTGCCGACATAATCGACAAGAACTTCGTCCTCGTCACCGGCGCTGGCCTCAACAAGGTCAAGCGCAGGAGGATGAATGTCAAGCACCTCGAGCCCCTTCCGGAGAAGGTCAACATCGAGCGCGGTGCCTCCGACGAGGAGATAAAGAAGGCCCTCGAAGAGGCAGGCATAAGCCTTGAGTGAGGGCTTTCCCTCACTCTTCTTCCAATAAGTTTCTTAACGCTTCTCTTCGTTAATTCTCCGGGGATTGGCATGATTGCACTCGTTACTGGCGCAACCGGTGGAATCGGAAGGCTTCTTGTGAAGGCGTTGCTTGATGAAGGTTACAGGGTTGTTGGCGTGGGAAGGCGAAGGGAGAAGCTCGAGGAGCTGAAGGCCCTTGGTAACTTTGACTACATCGTTGCTGACTTAACCGAGCCAAACAGTACAGAAAGAATAGCGAAAGCCCTAAGGGAACTTGGAATGGGGGAACTCGACCTCCTCGTGAACAACGCCGGCTATGCACTCCGGAAGCCCCTCCTCGAACATAGCGACGCGGAACTCGAGAGGCTCTTCAAGGTTAACGCGTTGGTTCCCGTTGAGCTCACGCGGGAGCTGTTGCCCCTCCTTAGGCCCGGCTCAACGGTTGTCTTCGTAATCAGCGGGGTCGCCTTCGTCAACGTTCCCGAGCTTCCGTCTTACTGCGCCGCCAAGGGCGCACTGCACTACCTCGCGGTGAACCTTGAACGGGAGCTGAAGGAGAGGGGAATCCGTGTCATGCGCGTCTATCCAAAGCAGGTCAAGACGGAGTTCTTCACCCGGAACAACGTGCCATACCCGAAGGGTTCAATAGAACCCGAAGACGTCGTTAGGGCAATAATGAGGGGACTGAAGAAAGGTAAGAGGGAGGTCTTCGTCCCCGGCTACCTCAAACTGGTCAAATACCTCCCCAACTGGCCGGTTTTCACGTACCGCTTCAGGTATTAGGTGAGTTTATTAAGTCTGGCCTCAAACTCTATGGGGGGTGAGTGAGGTGCAACTCCATGCCGTCATCTGGGAGGAAGAGGGCATTTACGTCATTCGGGAGGTCTTTACAGGTGTTACGACTCAGGGGGAGACAATAGAGGAGGCAATTGAGAACCTCAAAGAGGCCGTTGAGCTGTACCTTGAGGAGTTTCCGGAGCTGAGGAATGAACTGAAGAGGGTAAAGTTCGTGGGCGATTTCCATGTCGAAGTTGCCAAGGCTCTCGGGTGAAGAAGTCGTTAAAGTGCTCACCAAAAAGTTCGGCTTCGAGGTGTCCCGCCAGAGGGGTAGCCACGTTGTCCTCGTTAAATACGTTGACGGCAGGAAAATAGGAACTGTGGTCCCGCTTCACAAAGAGTTAAAAGCTGGTACGTTGATGGGAGTCCTGAGACTTGCTCAAATAAGCAAGGAGGACTTTATCAAAGCGCTGGAAGACCCATAGGTGATGCTCATGGCGAGGGACGAAGTAAGGAGAATCCTTCCGGCTGACATAAAGCGAGAGGTCCTGATTAAGGACGAGAAGGCCGAGACGAACCCGAAGTGGGGCTTTCCGCCAGAGAAGAGGCCAATGGAGATGCACATGCAGTTCGGCATAATCAACCTCGACAAACCACCTGGGCCGACGAGCCACGAAGTTGTTGCGTGGATTAAGAAGCTCTTCAACCTGAGCAAGGCTGGTCACGGCGGAACCCTCGACCCCAAGGTCAGCGGTGTTTTACCGGTTGCCCTTGAGAGGGCCACGAGGGTCGTTCAGGCGCTCCTTCCTGCCGGTAAGGAGTACGTAGCTTTAATGCACCTTCACGGTGACGTTCCCGAGGACAGAATCCTCGCGGTTATGAAGGAGTTCCAGGGCGAGATAATTCAGAGGCCACCGCTGAGGAGTGCCGTAAAGAGGCGCCTGAGGACGAGAAAGGTCTACTACATCGACGTGCTCGAGATAGACGGCAGGGACGTGCTCTTCCGCGTTGGTGTCGAGGCGGGAACGTACATACGTTCGCTGATTCACCACATAGGCCTAGCTTTGGGCGTTGGAGCGCACATGGCCGAGTTGCGCCGTACCAGAAGCGGTCCCTTCAAGGAGGACGAGACGCTGGTGACGCTTCACGACTTGGTGGACTACTACCACTTCTGGAAGGAGGACGGCATTGAGGAGTACTTCAGGAAGGCGATACAGCCGATGGAAAAAGCGGTTGAACATCTGCCCAAGGTGTGGATAAGGGATTCGGCCGTTTCTGCCGTAACGCACGGCGCGGACCTGGCCGTTCCGGGAATAGTCAAGCTCCACAAGGGCATAAAGAAGGGTGACCTCGTTGCGATAATGACCCTCAAGGATGAGCTGGTGGCACTTGGAAAAGCCACGATGACGAGCGGTGAGATGCTCCAGCGGAGCAAGGGCATAGCGGTTGACGTTGACAAGGTCTTCATGCCAAGAGACTGGTATCCGAAGCTGTGGTAGCGGCCCTTGCTGACGCAAGCGCCGGCGGAAGATTTAGTGCCTTTTTAGAATTTTGCTGATTTTTCATTGGGGGTTCTCTGTGTGTCCCAGGTAACGGGTGTTTCTCTCTTTGAAGGCGCCCGATGGGCGCCGATATTGAAGTCGAAACTATCTCAAAGGACTTTAGTTTGATTTAACCCCATCTCAGCTTGCTCTTTTGTTAGTGCACGATTGACCTTTCGCCTATGAGTAAGAAGGGCACTCTTTGGTCAAACTTTGCTTTGCAAAGTTTGTTAGCCTGCGCGAAGTTTCATCAAGGTTTGTAGCTCCCTTCTAAAGTTCATTTTTTAAGGATTTTCTTAATTAACATGGCTCTTTTTGGATGGGATTATATTGAATGCCTTTTAGTGTGGGTTTAAATTTAAATTGACGCCCTTCGGGCGTCGGGAAGAGAGTAAACCCTTTTTGAGAGGAACCATTTGGATTCTTCCCCTTTGAGCATTATGCAATTTTGTGAGCAAAATCCCTGGAATGGGTTTTTGGTAGTGAGCTACTAACTTTTGGTGAAGCTTTTTCCAAAAGCTTCCTGTACTCTCAAACCCCCTGAGTGGGGCTTCGCCCCACGTTAGGAAACTTTGTCAAGCAAAGTTCATCAAAGCCAGCATGCCTCTTAAATGGCTTGTTCTCAGGGGGTTTACTTCCAAACCTGCCAGTTTTGAATGTGTTTTCCTCCCGTTAGCGCCCTTCGGGCGCTCTTTTAAGTTAAACACCTTCTCCAGGAGATATTGTAAGTGTAAACCCCGAACCAGTGGACTGCTTGATAACGCATGCAACTTTCCTTTTGTCCTTTTTGACAGTTAAACCCTTTTGGTCAAGCTTTGCGGGAGCAAAGGTTGATAAACCCCTCAACGAAGCACCGCACATGAGCCACTACTACTCCGAGGAGCCGAACGTCCCGCTGAAGACGAAGACGATAGAGGTCTGCCTTAGGGGTTACTGCTTCAAGTTCATCACAGCGAGCGGTGTCTTCTCCTTCGGGAAGCTCGACCGGGGGACGGAGTTGCTCATAGAAAACATGGTTCTCGATAGGAACTGGCGCGTCCTTGATTTGGGCTGTGGCTACGGGGCAATTGGAATAGTCGCTTCCCGCTTCGTTGACTACGTCGTTATGACCGACGTGAACAGGCGCGCGGTCAGCATAGCGAGGAAAAACTTAAAAATCAACGGCGTTAGAAACGCCGAGGTCAGGTGGGGAAGCCTCTACGAGCCCGTTAAGGGCGAAAAATTCGACTCAATCATCACCAATCCCCCCGTGCACGCGGGAAAGGAAGTCCTGAGGGAAATAGTTATAAACGCTCCCCGGCATCTCAACGATGGTGGCCTCCTGCAACTGGTGATTAAGACGAAGCAGGGGGCAAAGTATATTAAGGCCCTCATGGAGGAGACCTTCATCGAAGTGAGAGAGCTCGCGAAGGGGAGCGGTTACCGCGTGTACGCCGGGATTGCCTAGCCTGGGAAGGCGCGGGCCTTGAGAGCCCGTGGGCGTTTGCCCGCCGGGGTTCAAATCCCCGTCCCGGCGCCAAAATCCCTTTGATTCCCAAGAGGGATGGGAGGTGTGTTGATAATGACCGAAAACTTCAGGCACATAGTCCGCGTTGCGGGCGTTGATCTGGATGGACACAAGCAGTTGAGATGGGCACTGACAGGGATTAAGGGAATAGGAATAAACTTCGCCACGATGGTGCTCAGAGTTGCAGGACTCGACCCCTACATGAAGGCCGGTTACCTCACCGACGAGCAGGTTAAGCTGATAGAGAAAATCCTCGAGGACCCCGTCGCCCACGGAATCCCGGCCTGGGCCGTCAACAGGCCGAAGGACTACGAGACCGGCAGGGACATGCACCTCATTACCGCCAAGCTCGTTATGGCCTGGCGTGAGGACGTCAACAGGCTCAGGAGAATACGCGCTTACCGTGGTATAAGGCACGAGCTCGGCCTGCCACTCCGCGGTCAGAGGACCAGGTCGAACTTCAGGCACGGAACCACCGTCGGCGTTAGCAGGAGGAAGAAGTGAGGTGGTGTAAATGGGAGACCCGAAGAGGCAGAGGAAGAAGTACGAGACTCCCTCTCACCCCTGGATTAAGGAGAGACTCGACCGCGAGAGGGTTCTGAAGAGGAAGTACGCCCTCAAGAACAAGAAGGAGCTCTGGCGCCACGAGACCCAGCTCAAGGAGTTCAGGCGTAGGGCGAGGCGCCTTCTCGCAGCGAGGGGTAAGCAGGCCGAAATCGAGAGGCAGCAGCTCCTCCAGAGGCTCCACAGGCTCGGCCTTCTCCCGGCCGATGCCGTGCTCGATGACGTTCTCTCGCTCACCGTTGAGGACGTCCTCGAGAGAAGACTCCAGACGATAGTTTACAAGAAGGGACTCGCCAGGACCATCAAGCAGGCCAGACAGCTCATAGTCCACGGCCACATCGAGGTCAACGGCCAGATAATCCGCTCACCCGGCTACCTCGTCCTCCGCGAGGAGGAGGACACCATTACCTACTCCAAGAACTCCCCCTTCGCGAAGGAGGGTCACCCCGAGAGGATGGTTATTGAACAGGCCAAGCAGGGTGGTGAGGCATGAGCGAGGAAACCCAGCAGCAGGTTAACCTTAAGAAGAAGGAGAAGTGGGGAGTTGCCCACATTTACTCCTCTTACAACAACACCATCATCCACATCACCGACCTCACCGGGGCCGAGACCGTCTCCAGGTGGAGCGGTGGTATGGTCGTCAAGGCCGACAGGGACGAGCCCTCCCCGTACGCGGCCATGATTGCCGCCAAGAGGGCCGCCGAAGAGGCCATGGAGAAGGGCTTCGTCGGTGTTCACATCAAGGTTCGCGCCCCCGGAGGAAGCAAGAGCAAGACCCCCGGACCCGGTGCTCAAGCGGCAATCAGGGCCCTCGCGAGGGCTGGCCTCAGAATCGGCAGGGTGGAAGACGTTACCCCGATACCGCACGACGGAACCAGGCCCAAGGGCGGTAGGCGCGGTAGGCGCGTCTGACCTTTACAACTTCTTTTTTGGTGATGCAAATGGAGCCGAAGTTTGAAATTCTTGAAAAGAGGGAGGACTCGATAAAGTTCATCGTCAGTGGCATAGACGTCGCCTTTGCCAACGCCCTTAGGAGGACTATTTTGGCCGACGTCCCTACCTTCGCCGTTGACGAGGTTGAGTTCTTCGAGAACGACTCCGCTTTATTCGACGAGATAATCGCCCACAGATTGGCCATGATTCCCCTCACGACACCCGTTGAGAGGTTCTCGCTCGACGCACTTGAACTCGACGACTACACCGTTACCCTCTCACTTGAGGCAGAGGGGCCGGGCATGGTTTACTCTGGCGACCTCAAGAGCAGTGACGAGGGAATCAAACCAGCGAACCCGAACATTCCGATAGTCAAGCTCGCCGAGGGACAGAAGCTCACGCTCAACGCCTACGCCAAGCTCGGACGCGGAAAGGACCACGCCAAGTGGCAGCCAGGCTTCGTCTACTACAAGTACCTGACGAAAATCCACGTGAGCAAGGACGTTCCCGACTGGGAAGAGCTCAAGGAGCTCGCCGAGAGGCGCGGTTTGCCCGTTGAGGAAAAGAATGATGAAATAATCATAACCACGACCAAGGCCTTCTATCTGCCGAGGAAGTTCGAGGCCTACGAGGGCGAGAAGATTAGGGAAGAGGTAGTGCCTGGAACGTTCGTCTTTACAGTGGAAACAAACGGAGAGCTCCCCGTTGAGGAAATCGTGAGCATAGCGCTCAAGATACTCATGAGGAAGAGCGATAGATTTATAAACGAACTCCATAAATTAGCCGACTGACGCGGGGGTAGCCGAGCCTGGCCAAAGGCGCGGGATTCAGGGTCCCGTCCCGTAGGGGTTCCGGGGTTCAAATCCCCGCCCCCGCACCATAACGCTCACCCCGTCCACCTGTCGGTTTCCCTGCGAGAGCGTTGAGGAGGTATGTTCATGGTCAAGAGAACAGGTCCCACCGACATCAACCTGAGAAGGCTCATTCGGGCACTCAGGAAGAAGTCGAACGAAGAGGGAGTTAAGATTTGGAAGGACATCGCTTGGCGCCTTGAGAGGCCGAGGAGGCAGAGGGCTGAAGTCAACGTCAGCAAGATAAACCGCTACACCAAGGAGGGCGACACCGTCATCGTTCCGGGAAGCGTTCTCGGAGCCGGAAAGCTCGAGCACAAGGTCACCGTTGCTGCTTGGAAGTTCAGCGAGACCGCTAAGAAGAAGATCCTCGAGGCCGGTGGCGAGGCCATCACCATCGAGGAGCTTATGGAGAGAAACCCGAAGGGTAGTGGAGTAATCATAATGGAGTGATGGGCCATGAGGATTATTAACGCTGAAGGACTCATACTCGGAAGGCTCGCCTCGAAGGTTGCCAAGATGCTCCTCGAGGGCGAAGAGGTCGTCATAGTCAACGCCGAGAAGGCCATCATCACCGGAAACCGTGAGGACATCTTTGCCAAGTACAAGCAGAGGACCGAGCTTAGAACCAGGACCAACCCGAGGAGGGGTCCGTTCTACCCGAAGAGGAGCGACGAGATAGTCAGGAGGACCGTTAGGGGCATGCTCCCCTGGAAGACCGACCGCGGAAGGAAGGCCTTCAGGAGGCTCAAGGTCTACGTCGGCGTTCCCAAGGAGTTCGAGGGCAAGGAGCTTGAGACCATAAGCGAGGCCCACATGTCGAGGCTTGCCACGCCGAAGTACGTCACCGTTGGTGAAGTGGCCAAGTTCCTCGGTGGAAAGTTCTGAGGTGAGAAAGATGAGGGTCATCCAGACTGCTGGAAAGAGGAAAACCGCTATAGCGAGGGCCACCATAAGGGAAGGAAAGGGAAGGGTGAGAATCAACCACAAGCCCGTCGAGATAATCGAGCCCGAGATAGCGCGCTTCACCATCATGGAACCGCTCATATTGGCTGGAGAGGAGATAGTCAGCAAGGTCGACATCGACGTCAAGGTCGAGGGCGGAGGCTTCATGGGCCAGGCCGAGGCCGCGCGCGTCGCCATAGCCAGGGCTCTCGTCGAGTGGACCAACGACATGAATCTCAAGGAAAAGTTTATGAAGTACGACAGGACTATGCTCGTTGGCGACAGCAGGAGGACCGAGCCCCACAAGCCCAACCGCTCGACCAAGGGTCCGAGGGCCAAGAGGCAGAAGTCCTACCGTTGATGCCTCCCCTTTAACAATTTGAGGTGTGGGAAATGATAGTCCCCGTCAGGTGCTTCACCTGCGGAAAGGTGCTGGCAGACAAGTACTACGAGTTCAAGAAGAGAGTTGAGGCCGGGGAAGACCCTGGTAAGGTCCTCGACGACCTTGGCGTCGAGAGGTACTGCTGCAGGAGAACGCTCCTCAGCCACGTGGAGCTCATCGACCAGGTAATGGTTTATAAAGTCTACTAAAAACCGCAATTCTGGGCGGGGCCGTGGGGTAGCTTGGTCTATCCTCCCGGCTTGGGGTGCCGGAGACCCGGGTTCAAATCCCGGCGGCCCCACCAACATTCCGTTCACTGAAAAAACCTCTCTTGAAGGTGTGGAAGGAAGGGGTGGTAAGTATGTTCAAGTACACCCGCTTTGAGAAGGCCCGCATCATCGGTGCGAGGGCTCTCCAGATAGCGATGGGTGCCCCCGTGCTGATAGACGTTCCCGAGGGAATAACTCCCCTTCAAGCTGCCTTGATGGAGTTCGAGAAGGGAATAATCCCGCTCACCGTAATAAGGCCGAGCTGATGAACGATGATGGTGATAGAGAACGTAATCGGCAGGGTTGCAGTGCTCAAGGGGGGCAAATACTCCGTTGAGGTAGACGTCATAACCAGCTCGGGCTTTGGGCGGTTTGCCTCGCCGATAGACGAGAACCCGAGCCTCTACATAGCCGAGGCTCATCGCGCTGTAAGCGAGGTTGATGAGATAATCGGGCCCGAGCTGATAGGCTTTGATGCAACCGAGCAGGAACTCATAGACAGCTACCTCTGGGAGATAGACGGAACCGAGAACTTCGGCCACATCGGAGCCAACACCGCGCTGGCGGTTTCAGTAGCCACCGCAAAGGCAGCCGCGAGCGAGAAGAACCTTCCCCTCTACAGCTACCTCGGGGGAACTTTCACCACCGAGTTGCCCGTCCCAATCCTTGAGCTCGGTCGCGGTGAGGAGTTCGATTACTACGTCATGGTTCGCGATTTGATGGAGATTACCGACGTCGTTGACGCTTTCAACAGCGTCCTTGAGAACGTTGAGGGCAATACCGTTGAGGCCTACTCAAAGGCCACCGAAAAGGCCACCGACGAGCTCGGCCTTGAGGTTGCCCTCGGGCTCGTCCAGAAGAAGGAGCTCGATATAGAGACCGTCCTCTCGACGGTTGAGGACAACAACGTTGCCTACATAAAGCCCCTCGGTGGTGAGGAGCTCTTCCTTGAGCTTATAGCCGGAACCCACGGGGTCTTCGTTGACGGTGAGTACCTCTTCCGCGAGAAGGACATACTCGACAGGCGCTACTACAACGCGCTCTCCATAAAACCCATAAACCTGGGCACGCTCACCGACTTGTACAACCTCATAAACGACGCCAAGTCGGAGAGAATCGTTCCAATCCTCTCGGAGGCTCGCTACGAGTCCTCCGATGAGGCCCTTGCCCACCTCGCGGTGGGCTTCCGTTGCCCGGCGATGGTCCTGAGGAAGGATTCCATCGCCAGGCTGAACGAGCTGATAAGAATAGCTGAGGATTTGGGTGAAAGGGGCAGGATAATAACCTTTGAAGGATGAGGAGGTGTGAAGGAAATGGAGGAGTATCTCGTTCCACTCGACCAGTATCTGGCAGCGGGTGTCCACATCGGCACCCAGCAGAAGACCCAGGACATGAAGAAGTTCATCTACCGCGTCAGGCAGGACGGCCTCTACGTCCTCGACGTCAGGAAGACCGACGAGAGGCTCAAGGTCGCTGGCAAGTTCCTTGCCAAGTTCGACCCGGAGAACATCTTGGCCGTTAGCGTCAGGCTCTACGGCCAGAAGCCCGTCAAGAAGTTCGGCGAGGTTACCGGTGCCAGGGCCATTCCGGGCCGTTTCCTCCCGGGAACCATGACCAACCCGCAGGTCAAGAACTTCTTCGAGCCGGACGTCATTATCGTCACCGACCCGAGGGCCGACCACCAGGCTATGAAGGAGGCCGTTGAGATTGGAATACCGATAGTTGCCCTCGTTGACACCGAGAACTTCCTCAGCTACGTTGACCTCGCAATCCCGACCAACAACAAGGGTAGGAAAGCCCTCGCGCTCATCTACTGGATACTCGCCAGGGAGATACTCTACAACAGGAAGGAAATCGAGAGCAGGGAGGACTTCAAGGTTCCCGTTGAGGACTTCGAGATGAGGATTGTGAGGACCTGAGGGGAAGGTTTTTAACTTTCCCCCTGTACTTCCCCTCGCGCGGGGGTGCCCGAGCCTGGCCAAAGGGGCCGGACTTAAGATCCGGTGCCGCAGGGCTTCGCGGGTTCAAATCCCGTCCCCCGCACCAAACCTTTAAAAGTTCCCCGTTGAACGAAACCCGTCAAGGTCATTTGAGGTGGTTGAGATGGCGAGATTCCCCGAGGCTGAAGCAAGAATCTTCAGGAAGCTTATCTGCATGCGCTGTGGCGCCACCAACCCGTGGGGCGCAAAGAAGTGCAGAAAGTGCGGTTACAAGGGGCTTCGCCCCAAGGCCAGAGAACCGCGCGGTGGCGGACGCTGATTAGGTTTTCTTCAACTTTTTCAGCGTTTCTTCCAGAAACTCTATTCCCTCTTTTAGCAGTTCCTCGCCCTTCGGCGTGAGCTTGTAGTACTTTCTGGCCGGCTTTCCGGTTTCGCTCTCCTGCCACTCGGCGGTGACGTAGCCGTCCTTCTCAAGCTTGTACAGGACGACGTACGAGCTGACGGTGGCTGGCTCGAAGTCGAAGGCCTCCTTTATGCGCTCCTTGAGCTCGTAGGCGTACATCGGCCTCTCCTCGAGGAGCCGAAGTATGTAGAGCCAGAGCACCTCTTTCGTAACCTTATTCCTCAACCTCTCTATCGGCGTCGTCATGGTCCCACCTGTTTTATGTCTTGTAAATATTTTGGAAGCGTGTAATTTAAGCCTTTTGGGGATAAGGTTTTATACGTTCGCTTCCTAAGGAACCTCGGTGGTGATTATGGATTTCAACGTTAGTGGCATGTTTGGCGATGTCGGTGTTGGTGCCATCGTTGGCTTTATCACAGGGTACGCCCTCAAAAAACTCATGAAGATAGCGATGGCTATAATCGGTGCCTACGTCCTCAGTCTCTTCTACCTTCAAAAGAAGGGCGTAATAACGATAAACACCGACAAGCTATTCAACCTGACCGGTAACCTAACTCAGCAGGTAGTCAGCCTTGGTCAAAAGGTCGTTGGAATCCTCCCCGGAACCAGCGCTTTCGTCGCGGGCTTCTACATCGGCTTCAAAAAAGGGTGAGGAATCAAACCTTCCCGCGGTAGAGAATCTTGATGAGCTCCTCGGGAAGGCCTTCCCTCTTGATTTTCTCTTCGACGAGCCTCTTTTCCTTCTCGTAGTCAACCTCGATGAACTTGGTGTGTAGCGTGTCAACGTCAACCAGCGCGAAGGTTGCCTTGTGGTTCTTGCTTGGCGGATAGCCTATGCTTCCGGGGCAGATTACCCTTCCGTACCTAGTCATTGCGTTGACCGGGTACTTCGGCGACGCCACGAAGAGTATCTCGTAGTCCTTGACGGGCCTCATTATGGCCTCGTAGTAGCTCGTCGGCTGGTCAGGGAGCACCTGGCCGTCGAACGGGTTGAGCGGGCTTCCATAGACGCCGAAGATGTCGTTCTTGCCTATCTTGTCCACGAGGTAAATCGGCAGGTCCCTGATGAACTCCCTACCTTCGTGGCCGAGCTTCTCCCACGTGTACTTGAGGGCCTTCTTGATGTATGGTGGATAGTCCAGCTTGTCGATGTAATCCGGTCCCTCCGCGTGCGGGTCGCTGGCCGCTATAACCTGGTCAAACTCACCGCGAATGACCTTGACGACGTTGTTCCTGATGAGGTCATCGAGCGTGTCGAGAACCTCCCTTGGGTACGGGAAGAGACCGACGACGTTTCCAAGGACGTAGTACTTCTCAATCTCATAACCTTCCTCCTTGAGGGCCTCAATCTTCTCAAGGGCCTTCGCCAGGGCTGGAAGGTTTCCGTTTATGTTCGCCAGAACCGCCACATATACCATGGTACCACCTCCATTTTTTCTTACCTAAAGAAACTAAAAGTCCCAAGGTATTTAAACGTTTCGGGATATCCGGGAGTTCGGGGGAGTTGGAAAAGGAGAGCCCAAAAAGGGAATCACGAACCTTGGTCAAACTCTGTGGGATTTTCGTCCCTTGCGTCGAGCAGAGCTCGACGTCGCGCAGGCGAGCAAGCTTTTGGTAAAAGCTTGACCAAAATGATCAAACCCTCACAGGGGGTAAAGATAGAGTGCATGCCTCTTAAAGTAACTCGTTGGTTTTTGGGTTTGCTTTGATAAGGGCTTTTGAGAGAGGTGTTTAAACTCGAAACGCGCCCGAAGGGCGCTAATTGAGAAAACACCCTCAAAAATTGCGAGTTTTAAGCCAAACTCATCTGAAAATGAACCCTTTAAAAAAGCATGCTTCACTTTGATGAAACTTTTCACAAGAAAAGTTTCCCCGCCAGCGCTGAAGCTTTTGAAAAAAAAAGCTTCACCAAGGAAACTTTGCCTTCACAAAGCTTCATCAAAGTTTGTGATTCTTTTAACGGGGTGTTTTGAGAGGGTTTGCGCTTTTAACGGCTTTTGTAGATTGTGAATTCTCCGGATTTTGAGAGCTCTCTCACACGGGTTTACTTTTCTCGCGCTCCGGGGGAGCGCCTCTTAGAGAAAACCCCCCAAAGGACTCTCTTAAAGAGAATTCTGCAGAGAAGATGGCCGTTTGAAAATGCAAACTTCTTAGAATTGCATTCTTAACGAAGAATCACAAACCTTGGTCAAACTTCGCCTGCGCGAAGTTTGTAACTGGCGCCCCGGCGGGGATTTGAACCCCGGACCTCGAGGTCCGCAGCCTCGCGCCCTATCCAGACTAGGCCACCGGGGCACTGCCCGCTAACCCTTCTCGGAAACGCTTTATAAATTTAACCTTTCCCAAAGACCGAAAAATTTATAAATGCTCTCCGGATGAGTTAGTATCGGGCCTGTGCGGTGGTAGTCTAGCCTGGCTAGGACAGCGGCCTGCCACGCCGCTGGCCCGGGTTCAAATCCCGGCCACCGCACCACAAACTTCTTCTGGGGCTTCATCTCAAAACGAGTTCTCTCGGTCTGCTTTCTTCCGATAATAAAAAGAACGTTAGGTTTTAGCTCTCACTGGAGTTTTCAACGCTTTTTCCAAGCTCAAATAACTCTCTGGAAATCCTCCTCAGCCGTTCGTCGCCTTTTTTCTTAGCCTCCTCGAGCATCTCAAAGGCGAGGAACTTCAGAATCCTGCCCCGCTTCCATTCGTCAGTTGCCCATATCAGCGCGTTTCGTAGGAACTCCGTGTCAACTCCCCTCTCCTTGGTGACCTCGTAAGCCACCATCAGCCTCGTTGCCGGGTTGTGGGTCTTTTCGAGGTACTTCAAAACGAGCTCCGGACGGTCGAGGTTTTTCCTGGCCAATAGTGACCCCAGGACATCCGAAACTTCGAGCTCCCGAAATATTTCCTCCGCCCTAGCCGTGTCTCCCGTTTCAAGGAGCTTCACGCCGATTTCCTCAAGGTAAAAGCTCCTGAAGGGCTCGGGAAGTCCCTTTGCGAGCTTCTCGGCTTCTTCAAGCTCACCGTCCTCGATGAGCTTTCTGATGTATTCGAACACGTAGTCCTCGGGCTCTGATTCCTCGCTTTCAAAAACCGGCTTCGGCGGTTCCCTCTTCGGCCCCTCCGCCGACCTGTCCACTACCCCGCTCATGACCTCCCCCTTAATTCGGTGGAGCACCGAGCCGGGCATCAGCTTGCCGTCCTTGTAGATGATTCCGTAGGGGAGGGGTTTGAGGTCCTCAAGGTCCCTCTCATCAAGTTTCAGGTCGCTCAATCGAATCTCAATACCTTTAGTCGCTATAGCCCTCGCCAGGAAATTGCTAACTGCCCGAAAGGCTTTCTTTCTCAGGAACGAGTTCCCAATCTTTCTCGCGGTTTCCAGGGCCTCTTTGAACTTCTCGTTCTTGGAAAAAATGTAGGCTAAGGAGCGAAGCGCCTCGTCCCTAACCGAGGGTTCCTCTATGGACAGTGCCACCTCAAGGCCCCTCTCAGGTTCGCCCGCAAGGGCTTCTGCGACCCATCTCAGGGCGTAGGAGCGCCAGTAGGGGTCTTCTATCTTTCTTGCCTCCGCCGCTGCCCCCTCAACGTCCCCTTCACTGAGGAGTTGCCTGACGAGTAACAGCCTCTCGTCCATCTCAACCCCTCAGCCTGGGGAACCATACCTTCTTTCCTTTCTTTTCCTTCTCCTCGTCCCACTCGGCGAGTATCTTTACAGCCTCGCTCGCTACCAACGCCGCTTCCTTCTCTCCAGCCTTTCCGAACTCGTTCGTAACGCGGTTCGCAAAGACGGCGCAGACGCAGCCGGCCCTAAGCCCGTAGATGTTAGCCAGCGTGAACAGCGTGGCCGCTTCCATCTCGAAGTTCGTGACCCTCGCCTGCCTGAGGTCATCGAGGATGTTCCTCGCGAAGCTTGGGAAGTAGCCGTTCAGACCCGGCCTGCCCTGGCCGAGGTAGAAGCTGTCCGTCGAGGCTGTGATGCCGATGTGGTATCTAACGCCAAGGGTTTCGGCGGCCTCTATGAGCGCGAGCGTCACCTCAAGGTCCGCAACGGCAGGATACTCGACGCGGACGTACTGCTTTGAGGTTCCCTCAAGCCTAACCGCTGCCCTCGCTATAATCAGGTCGCCTATCTCCATTCCCGGCTGGATTGCGCCGGTTGAGCCGACCCTTATGAACGTGTCAGCGCCTATCGCCGCGAGCTCCTCGATGGCGATAGCGGTCGAAGGCCCGCCTATTCCCGTCGAGGTGACGCTTATTGGAACGCCCTTGTATTTGCCGGTGTGCGTTCTGTACTCCCTATGGAAGGCTATCTCTTTAGCCTCGTCCCAGAGGGAGCTTATCTTCGGCACCCTCTCCGGGTCGCCCGGCAGGAGAACGTAGCGCGCAACGTCACCGGGCTTGCAGGCTATGTGGTACTGGTAGCCTTCCTCGGTCTGTGGCCTTTCGGCTGAAATGAACTTCTCACCCATGGCAACCACCTTTTTAAGTTTCGATGTCCTTTATTCCACACCATCCCTAAAAAAGGTGATGCTATGCTGCGCTGTTTCCGTTGCGGGAGAACTTATCCAGAAACCTTTCGCCTTACCTGCGACTGCGGGGGAACGCTCCTCGTCGAGCGGAACTCAGATGCATTCACACCGGAGCCGTTCCTCGACGTGAGGCGTTACCGCAACCATCTGCCCGTTAACGAGGAAGTCGCCCCGGTTCCAGCGATTACACCTGTAAGCGGGCTCGAAATCAACGGCGTTAGGACCTTCTTTAAGCTCGACTACCTCCAGCCGAGCAGTTCCTTCAAGGACAGGGGCACCTGGGTTACCGTCTCAAAGCTGCTCGACGAGGGCATCACCGAGGTCGTCCTCGATAGCTCCGGCAACGCCGCGCTGAGCTTCGCGCTCTACGGCCTTGCAAACGGAATCCGCGTTCATGCCTTCGTCTCCTACGATACGAGTCCCGGCAAGCTCTCGCTCCTCCAAGGGCTCGGTGCCGTGGTTCACTACGTTGACGGCGACAGGATGGCCGTCCACGAGCGCGCGGTCGAGTTCTCCGAGCGGAGCGAAGTTACCTACGTCTCCCACTGGCTCAACCCCTACTTCCTGGAGGGCACCAAGACGGTAGCCTTTGAAATTTACGAACAGCTCGGAGTTCCCGACTGGGTTCTTGCCCCAACCGGAAGCGGAACCCTCTTCCTCGGCCTCTGGAAGGGCTTTTCCGAGCTAAAAGCGATGGGGGAAATTGATAGACTTCCAAGGCTCGTTGCGGTTCAGGCTTCCGGCTACGAGAGCCTCTGCGAGCGCTCGGCAGTGAAAAACACCCTCGCTGAAGGTATAGCCATTCCCGAACCGCCAAGGCTCGACGAGATGAGAAAGGCTCTAAAAGAAACCGACGGGCTCTGCGTGAGCGTTGACGAGCTTGAAACGATGGGCGCGCTCAGCTGGCTTAAGAGGCATGGCTTTCTGGTCGAGCCAACGTCCGCCGTTGTTCTCTCCGCGCTGTGGAAGCTCATTGAAAGGGGCCTGGTTGAAAAAGGCGAGCTCGCAGTTCTGCCCCTGACGGGGTCGGGGCTTAAAGGGACGCTTTAGTGTTTTATCCCAGTTCTGTTGCCAGTTCTGTTGAAAGTTTCCAATGGGGTGTTGATTTGCAGTGTGTACACTCCGTACTTTGAAATAACACTTAAGTAATTTCATAACCCATTACCCTCGGCGGTATTTCACGCTGGAATATCGCAAGTGCATGGATGGAGGCCTGTACATGAGAAAGCTATACTTTGGCGTGGTGTTGCTGGCCCTTCTCTTGGTGGCCGTGGTGTCCTTCTGGGGACATCAAGCCGAGCGAACTGGGCACGAGGGAAGTACTGCCATGAACCATTCCAGCACCCGGTCTAGTACCGTACTGAACAAGTACAACTCCTCAAATGCCTCGAGGATGCAAAACACGTCGAAACAACCGCGGAACGCAACAACTGTGATTTACGCATCCAGTCTTCCGCTGGTTAATGCTTCCACAACGAACTGGAGGGAGCTTCTGAGCTCGTTTGAAAACCAGACTGCCCTCCTAGCAAACGTTACGGTCACTTTCAACTTACTGTACAACGGCACGTTCAACGCCACAAAGCGCGTTGTCCTTCGGGGAAACGGTACTACCACGCGCGTTCTTATCCTAGAGGGGAATTACATAAAAGTCCGGACCCTCACAGTGACAAAGGGAAAACTGCTCAATGCAACCCGCGTATCTCTTGGGGACAATGGAACCGGTATTGTAATAGACATTGCGATGGTGGGTGGAACTGCGGAGTTTGCCGTTAATTACACTGGAACCGTTTCCGACCCCGGAATCACATGGGTCAGTAACTACTTCCAGCATGGGGTCAATGCCGTTGATACGGAGCTCGTTCCAACGTACTTTCTCGTGGACGGCATACCAACGAATCACGTCGTTGAGTCTCTAGTAATAAACCTGCCTGATGAACTCTCGGGCAGCACGGGCGTGGCGATGGACCTCAGGAGCCGTAACACATTCAATCTGAGCAAAAACGGTTCGACTCGGCTGATTTTTACGTTCTCTGGCTCGCGGCTTCCCCTTCCTTTCGTTGCGATAGGGCAGTATCGCGTTCTTCACGATGAGTTCAGTGTTGGGGGCAGGGAAATCAAAGCCAGCTTTTACGTTCCCAAGATTTATCCCTCGAGCTACGAGGGCCTTCTTGTAAACACAACCGAGAACATCGTTAGAACGTACTCTCACTGGTACGGGGAGTACCCATACGATTCCCTCAACATCGTTTTGACTCAGAACTTCTTGTACCATGGCATAAATCTGTTTCACGGTAACATCTTCATAACGTACAGTGAGTACCTTGCACGGGCTGATTATCCGATTGACTTTCAGGTCCTGGCGCACGAACTGGCCCACACTTGGTACGGAGATTATTCGCTCGGCAGTTCCCTTATGTCAGAGAGTTTCGCCACGTATTCTCAGATAACCTACATGGGAATCTTCTTCCACGTGCACCCAGAGGTTGCCCTCATGTTCTACAACACGAAGGATTACTTGGAGTGGCTTAACTCGTGGGAGAAATACGTCGTTAAGTACTCATCGTTGCCCATCACCCTAGCCCAAACGTACGGTGAATGGATACCCGACATCAATGAGAGGGAGGCAATCATGTACTTTAAGGGGGCCTTCGTTTTGAGGTCCCTTCAGTTTACCCTAGGCAACGAGACGTTCCATGCGGGGATGAAGCGGGTATTTGAGACCTGTCACTCATCCAACTGCACCCTCTCCACTGTTCTCAGAATCTTCGATGATGTAAGCGGACGGAACCTAACGTGGTTCTACTCGGAGTGGTTTAACTCGACGAGCCTGCCGAACTACACCGTTCGGAATTTAAGGTTGTTGAAAACCGGTGATGGGTACACCCTGAACTTCACCATAGATGATGGGAGCGGTTTCAAAATGCCCCTTCAGGTCGAGGTTGTGACGGCAAACGGAAGCATTACAAAGACAGTATGGGTCAACGGAACTGCAAGAGTGTCTCTTAAACTGAAAGAAAAGCCCGAGAAGATAATCCTTGACCCCAACGAATGGATTGCGAACTTCAACAGGGTCGAGACGGTCAACGGGGTTCGGGTCGTGGTGAACTGAACCCCTTCTCTTCTACCATTTCCAACTGTTAAACTAACCCAAGGTATTTAAACTCTTATGCCAATTAACTCCGGAGGTGATGGCGATGACAAGGTATCCTGCAGTCGCGGGAAGCTTCTATCCATCTGACGAAGCGCTCATCGAGATGTTAGAGGAGTTCTTTAGGAACCTCGGCGAGGAGGGGAGCGAGAGGAGGATAACGGCAGGAGTCGCGCCGCACGCGGGCTACGTCTTTTCGGGCTACACAGCATCGAGAACTTACAAGGCAATCTTCGAGGACGGCCTGCCGGAGACCTTCGTAATCCTCGGGCCGAACCACACGGGACTCGGCTCGCCGATAGCAGTCTATCCCGAGGGAGAGTGGCTCACTCCTCTCGGGAGCATCGAGGTCGATGCCAAGATGGCTAAGGCGATAGCGAAGCTCTCTGGCATAGCGGATTTGGACGAACTCGCCCACCAGTACGAGCATTCCATCGAGGTTCAGCTTCCCTTCATTCAGTATCTGGCAGAGCTCGCCGGGAAGAAAGTGAGAATCGTCCCCATAACCCTCGGCATTCAGGACGAAGACGTTTCGAGGGCCCTCGGAAAGGCGATATTCGAGGCGAGCGAGGAACTCGGCAGGGACGTCGTGGTCATAGCGAGCACCGACTTCATGCACTACGGGGCTATGTACGGCTATGTGCCATTCAGAGCCAGAGCCGACGAGCTTCCGCACAGGATAAAGGAGTGGGACTTCAGGCTGATACGGAGAATCCTCGACTTCGACGTTGACGGTCTCTTCAGGGAGCTCCGCGAGATGAGGCACACGATGTGCGGACCAGGGGCCGTGGGAACTGCCATAGTTTACTCCCGCCTCGCCGGGGCGCTTGAGGCTGAGCTTTTACACTACACGACGAGCTACGAGGTCAGCAGGAGCACCGAGGCTGTCGTTGGCTACGCGAGCATCGTGATGAGGAGGTGAACTCTGCCCCGTGTCTATTCTCTTTTGGTGTCTCGCCCCGAAAGTGAAAAGAAAAGACTTCAAGGACCTCAGAAGGCCGCCTTGTGGCGCTCGTGCTTGACCTCCCAGCTGAAGAACTTGTAGGCAGCCCTCTTGGTTATGTCCTCGATGAAGAACCACACTATGCAGTAGAGCCAGACGAAGCCCGCGTACTTCCAGCCGATTGCGGTAACTCCCCATCCGTAGACCGTTATCAGCGTCGCTATGAGCTTTGTTCCAACGGCGCTCCAGAGGAGCCACTTGCCTGGCATTATGCTCCAGAACGGCCCTCTCGTTCTCGTGACGAATATCGTCAGGTGGCCCGCGACGGCGAGCTTCAGGAATATGATGCTCTGGAGCAGTGCTAGGCCCGTTGCCGTCTTGGGTGAGATGTTGAAGTAGTTTATCATTATCCAGAGCAGGAGGAAGGTCTCTATAACGCCCATGCTTCCGATGATTGTTGACACCGTCAGGATTTCGCGGATGTTCCACTTCTCGGGCCAGCGGTTGATTTTGACGTTGTCGTATGCGATGGTGATTATCGGCAGGTCGTTGAGCAGGGCCAGTAGGATTATCATCACTGCCGTTACCGGGTAGAAGTTGTACGCGAGTATGCTGAGCGTTATGAAGAACAGGACGCGAATCGTTTCCGTGATGCGGTAGACGACGTAGCTGTACATCCTCTGGAATATCTTCCTCGCCTCGACGATGGCGTTCTTAATGACGCTTATACCCGGCGCGAGGAGCACTATGTCGGCTGCCGCCCTTGCCGCGTCCGTCGCTCCTGAAACGGCGATTCCGACGTCGGCCTGCTTCAGGGCAGGGGCGTCGTTGACTCCGTCGCCGGTCATCGCAACCTTGTGGCCGGCCTCCTGGAGAGCCTTAACTATCTTGAACTTGTGCTCAGGGTAGACCTGCGCGAAGCCATCTGCCTCTTCGCAGAGCTGGATGAGCTCGTGTCCCTTGGCCTTCTCAAGTTCATCGGCCGTGTGTATCTTCGTTCCGATGCCGAGAATCTTGGCTATCTGCTTGGCAATCGCGATGTGGTCACCGGTAATCATCTTCACGCGGATGCCGTTCCTCTTGAGGAACTTGACGGTCTCGGCCGAGTCGTCGCGCGGCGGGTCGAAGAGCGGTATCAGTCCGACGAACTTCCAGCCGTCGCCGAAGTCGACTGCGACACCGAGCGTCCTGTAGCCCTTCCTCGCGAGCTCCTCGACTTTCTCCATAACCTCCTTCGTGAGCTTCTCGTCGGCGTTGGCCATCTGGAGTATGACCTGCGGTGCACCTTTAGCTGTCCTGAAGCGCTTTCCTCCTTCGCACTCGACCTCCGCCTCGGTGTGCTTTATAACCGGGTCGAAGGGGACAAACTTCACCTGCCTGCACTTCCTGAGCTTCTCCTTGTCAACCTCGCGTAGTATGGCGAGGTCGATGGGGTCCTTGTTCTCCTCCTTGCTGGCCAAAGCCGCGTAGAAGAGCATCTCCTCGACCGTGAAGCCGTCCCAGGCTATCGGGTTGTCGACCGTCAGCTGGTTCTTGGTGAGGGTTCCGGTCTTGTCGGCGCAGAGAGTATCCACAGCCGCGAGCTCCTCAATCGCCACGAGCTTCGTCACTATCGCCTGCCTCTTGGCAAGCTCGTAGGCTCCGATGGCCATCGTTATGCTCATGACAGCGGGCAACGCCGCTGGAATGGCCGCCACCGTCAGGACGAGGGCAAAGCGCAGGAGTTCGATGAAGGGCTTGCCCCTGTGGAGCTCGACGAGGAACATTATGGCAATCATGATGACGCTGAGCACGATGAGGTAGTTTCCGATGTTGATGACGAGCTTCTGGTACTCGCTGGTCGTCTTGGCGGTCTGGACGAGCTGAACGGTCCTTCCGAAGTAGGTGTGCAGGCCGGTTGCGATAACGACTCCCGTCATCTCACCGCGCTTGACGATTGTTCCGCTGTAAACCACGTCGCCGACCTTCTTCGTCACCGGAACGCTCTCGCCGGTTAGCGCCGACTCGTCCACCGTCAGGAAGTCTCCGTCTATGAGTTTTATGTCCGCGGGGATTATGTCGCCCATGCGGAGCCTCACTATGTCGCCGGGCACGAGCTCCCTCGCCGGAATCGTCTTCCACTGGCCGTCCCTGAGAACCCTGACCTCTAAGGCGAGCTTCTGCTTGAGGTACTCCATGATGTTCTCCGCCTTGTGCTCCTGCCAGAAGCCGACGACGCCGTTGATTATCAGCAGGCTGACTATTATGGCGAAGTCCTCCCAGTGGTGGACTATCGCTGATAGAATGGCTGCCGCTTCAATCATCCACGGAATCGGGCCCCAGAAGTAGGAGAGGAACTTTATCAGCGGATGCACCTTCTTCTCGGGAATCTCGTTGGGGCCGACCTCCTGAAGGCGACGCCTCGCTTCCTCACTGCTGAGACCCTTTGTTGGGTCTACTTCAAGAAACTTCAGAACTTCCTCGATGCTCATGTGCTTTGCCTTCTGCGCTATCTTCTGGAGCTTGCTCTCTGGCATTATATCACCTCCAGTGTATTTTTTCCATTTTGTTACTATAATCTCGTAGGCATAACCCCGTATAAATTTTACGTCAAAAAGTGTCGCACATCACCGTTATTTTATGATAAGTGTTTAGCTATTCAGAAGTTAAACCGATAATCTTTTACTTTAGCCTTTCAACTTCAAGAGTCCCAAAGTTTTTTAGGGCTTTAGTTTAGACCAATTGGGTGGTGGTATGAGAGTTCTGGCTTCGGCCCCCGCTAAAATTATCCTCTTCGGCGAGCACAGCGTTGTTTACGGTAAACCTGCCATCGCGGCCGCAATAAACCTGAGGACTTACGTATGGGCGGAGTTCAACGAGAGCGGGGCAATAAAGATAGAGGCCAAGGACATACGCGTCCCCGGGTTAACTGTTTCATTCTCAGAGGACGAGATTTACTTCGAGAGCGATTACGGTAAGGCCGCTGAGGTGTTGAGTTACGTCCGCCAGGCAATAGAACTCGTGAAGGAGGAGGCCGATGCAAATGGAAAGGGTATTACAGTCTCGATAACTTCCCAGATTCCTGTTGGAGCTGGCCTCGGCTCCTCGGCAGCGGTTGCGGTTGCCACAATCGGTGCTGTTTCAAAGCTCCTTGGCCTCGAGCTGACCAACGAGGAAATCGGAAAGCTCGGCCACAAGGTTGAACTTCTCGTTCAGGGCGCCTCGAGCGGCATTGACCCAACGGTCTCAGCAATAGGCGGGTTCATTCACTACGAGAAGGGAAACTTCGAGCACCTCCCCTTCACTGAGCTTCCTATAGTCGTTGGTTACACCGGCTCGAGTGGCTCAACAAAGGAGCTCGTCGCGATGGTGAGAAGGACCTACGAGGAGATGCCCGAGATAGTCGAGCCCGTCCTCGTTGCGATGGGCAAGATAGTGGAGAAGGCTCGGGAAGTTCTCCTTTCAGACCTCGATGAAGAGGTCCGCTTCGAGAGGCTTGGAAAGCTGATGAACATCAACCACGGCCTCCTCGATGCACTCGGCGTTTCGACCAAGAAGCTCAGCGAGCTTGTTTATGCAGCCAGAACGGCCGGAGCCTTGGGGGCCAAGATAACTGGGGCCGGTGGCGGTGGCTGTATGTACGCCCTCGCCCCGGAGAAGCAGAGCGAAGTCGCGACGGCCATAACGATAGCAGGTGGAACGCCGATGATAACCGAGATAAGCAGGGAGGGTCTCAGGATAGAGGAGGTGATTCCGTGATAATCGTCAAGGTCGGGGGTAGCGTCTTCAGCGACAAAAAGGGGAAGCCAGAAAACTTCCGTAGGGACGTCGTTGCCCGCATAGCCAGGGAAATCTCGGAGTTCTACCCCGAGAAGAATTTTATAATCGTCCACGGCGGAGGAAGCTTCGGGCACCCGTACGCCAGGAGGTACAGCATAAGGGACGGCATCCCCGACGACTGGAAAACTGCGAGGTTTAGGATGGTGGGCTTTTCGGAGACCCATCAGGCGATGCTCAGGGCCAACTCGGCGTTCATCAGGGAGTTCCTTCAGAGGGGCCTTCCGGCGTTTTCAGTTTCAACCTCCTCGGTTTTCATGACCGAGAACGGTGACGTTGCCTACGGGGACCTTGAGATAATCAAGAGGCTGGTTGAGCTCAGATTTATCCCAGTCCTCTTTGGAGACGTTTCCCTCGACTTGGCCAAGGGCATCGACATTCTCTCCGGTGACCAGATTATAACTTACCTCGCCAAGATGCTCGAGCCCGAGAAGGTTATTTTCCTCATGGACGTTGACGGCGTCTACGACGGCGACCCGGGCGAGGGCAACCTCATCCAAGCCCTCGGCCGGGATGAAATAGAAAGCCTCCTCTCAAAACTCACCTGCTCCGGTGGCGATGTAACGGGGGGAATATGCAACAAGCTGAGGGAAGCCAAGAAGATAGCGAAGCACTCAGAGGTGTGGTTCGTCAACGGGCTCGTTCCAGGCAGGCTGAGCGGGGCCATCAGGGGAGACGGTTTCGGCACGAGGATTGTGCCTTAGCCGGGACGAAATCTTTTTATTTTCCTTTAATATTGGTAACTCTGATAATCATGTTACGTAAGATATTGGCCTTTGTGGTGCTCTTCATCATCGCCCTCTGGGGACTTCAGAAGGCATCTTCCAGTGGCTACCTGAGCGCTTTTGATGCATCTCCCGGAGGCCTGAACCTAAGCGTTAGGTCGGAGAACAACACCGTCACCGTTGAATGGGAGCTCCGGGGTGGAAGCATCGTTAGAGCTCTCGCCGGAGGAAGGGACGCGGTTATTCTGGTTTACCCCGGCTGGGTGGAGAACAACGATTCGTGGCTTGTGCTGGGCGATGTCAGAAACCTGTCCGTGACATTGGGCGGCGGAAACCCGAGGAACCTCACCGTTATCTACTATCCGTTCCAGGTCTCGGCTTCCAACGGGAGCGCTCAGGCCAAATTGAGGGTCTTTGCGGTTCCCGTCGGATTCCCATCAACGGTTCAGTCCGGAAAAATCGAATTTAAACTGGTAACCTACTACGGAACCTGCAACAACGTTACCCTCAATGTGATTTACTTCCACAGCACGGGCAAAGGGGACTACCGGGACCTCGTGCTCCCCCTCTCGGTTGATTTTGGCGAGGAGTTCCCTGTACTCCCGGGTTTCAGGTCGAGGTTTAACCTCACAATCGGAGCATCCGAAATGCCGAACTTCCTCACCTCTGCCGTGAACGCCCATTACCTCGGCAACTGGATTGAGGACCCGAAGGGCTGGCTGGTCGTGAAAACCGTGAACGTCACCGTCTGCCCACCCAAAACCTCTTAACTTTTTCCGCCTTCTCTTCCCCGGTGGTCGTGATGGAGGCTTTTGATAAGGAAGAGCTCACTATCATCAGGAAGTTCGAGCACATAGAGCACTGTCTAAAGCGTAACGTTCAGGCCCACGTGAGCAACGGTTTTGAGGACGTGCACTTCGTCCACATGAGCCTGCCCGAGATTGACAAGGACGAGGTTGATTTGAGCGTCGAGTTCCTCGGGAGGCGCTTTGATTACCCGATTTTCATAGCGGGAATGACCGGTGGAACTAAGGGCTCACAGCTCGCCGGGAGGATAAACAAGACCCTCGCGAAGGCCGCGCAGGAGCTCAACATACCGATGGGCGTCGGCAGTCAGAGGGCGATGATAAGGAAGCCGGAAACCTGGGAGAGCTACTACGTGAGAGACGTCGCTCCAGACGTCTTCCTCGTCGGCAACCTCGGGGCACCGCAGTTCTCCGAAACCATTCCGGAGCGCTACGGCATAGAGGAGGCCCTGAAGGCCGTCGAGACGATTCAGGCGGACGCTTTAGCAATACACATGAACCCACTTCAGGAGAGCGTCCAGCCCGAGGGGGACACGCAGTACAGGGGCGTTCTCAAAGCTCTGGCTGAACTCAAGGCCGAGTTCCCTTATCCAATAATAGCGAAGGAGACCGGCGCGGGGGTTTCTAAGGAAGTCGCGGTCAGGCTTGAGAGCATTGGTATTGACGCCATTGACGTCGGCGGCCTCGGCGGAACGAGCTGGAGCGCCGTTGAATACTACCGCGCAAAGGACGAGCTCGGCAGGAACCTCGCGCTCCGCTTCTGGGACTGGGGGATTAAGACCGCCATAAGCGTCGCCGAGGTTCGCTATTCGACGGACCTGCCGATTATAGCCACCGGCGGAATGCGCGACGGGATAACGATGGCCAAGGCTCTTGCGATGGGCGCGACCTTTGCTGGAGTGGCACTGCCGTTGCTCAAGCCGGCTGTGAAGGGCGACGTCGAGGGCGTCATCAAAATCCTGAGGCGCTACATCGAGGAGATAAGGAACGCGATGTTCCTCGTGGGTGCTAAAAACATCGAGGAGCTCAGAAAGGTTCCGCTCGTTATCACGGGCTTCACGAGGGAGTGGCTGGAGGGGAGGATTGACCTTCCCGGCTATCTGCGCGCCCGGTGAGAGCGGTGAGGAGTCTTCTTTCCCGCACATTTTCCTTCATTGAGGGCTTTCTCATAGTGCTAACGCCCCTGACGGCGGTTGCCGGCATAATCCTCTCCTTCCTGGCCTCTCTGTTCATGACGTGGGAGCCCGGAAAAGACGGGCCGGCTTTTCTGCTCGGGGCCGTATCGGGCTCGGCCGTTGCCATCTCGCTCTGGGGAAGGGGCTGGTTCTCACTCTGGGGTTCCCTGGGGCTGATTCCTCTGGCTTTCGTCCTGGCGGTTTTTGCCGGGTCGGTGCTCTCGCTGAAGTCGCCGAGATGATGCACACCTTTTTAAACCCTCGTTCAGAGTAATGCCCAACGCAGCCCCGCGCCTCAGGAGGGGCCCGGGGCGGGAGGATGATTGACATGATAAAGGTCTACACAATCAGCGGTTACGAGGAAGTCGGCAAGAACATGACGGCCGTTGGCTACTCCGACGGCAGAAGGGAGGAAGTCGTGATAATCGACATGGGCATAATGCTCGACAGGGTGATGATTCACGAGGACACGAGCATTCAGAAGTTCTCCGACAAGGAACTCCAGAAGCTCGGCGCGATTCCCGACGATAGAATCCTGTGGAAGAGCCGGAACAAGAAGGTCGTCGCGATTACGCTCACCCACGGTCACCTTGACCACATCGGCGCTATAGCCAAGCTCGCCCCGCATTACCCTGACACGCCCGTTTACGGGACGCCCTACACGATTAAGCTCGCCAAGGGCGAGGTCAAGAGCGAGGAGTACTTCGAGGTCAAGAACCCGATGTACGAGACGAACTACGGCGAGATAGTCCAGGTGAGCGAGAACCTCGCGATTGAGTTCATTCGCATGACCCACTCGATTCCTCAGGCTTCCATGGTGGCGATACACACCCCGGAAGGCGTCGTTCTCCACACCGGCGACTTCAAGTTCGACAACAACAACCCGCTCGGCGAGAGACCCGACTACAAGCGCCTGAAGGAGCTCGGGAAGGAGGGCGTCAAGGTTCTCATCGCCGAATCCACGCGCGTCGCGGAGCCGACGAAGACGCCGAGCGAGGCCGTAGCTCAGATGCTCCTCGAGGACTTCTTCCTCTACGAGGGCATGGACGAGAAGGGATTGATAGCAACGACCTTTGCAAGCCACATCTTCCGCCTTCAGGAGCTGATATGGATAGCCAACAGGATGGGCAGGCAGGCCGTTTTGGTTGGTCGCTCCTTGGCAAAGTACACGGGCATAGCGAAACAGCTCGGCCTCATAAAGATGAAGGGAGCAAGAGCCGTCAGGAGCCCCAACGCCGTCAGGAAGGTCCTCAAGGAGGTCTCGGGGGCGAGGGAGAACTACCTCCTCATCGTTACAGGCCATCAGGGCGAGCCCGGAGCCGTTCTCACCAGGATGGCGGACGGCGAGCTCTACGACATCGGCAAGGACGACACCGTCGTCTTTTCAGCTGGAACGATACCGAACCCGCTCAACTACGCCCAGCGCTACAAGCTAGAAACGAAGCTCAGGATGAAGGGTGTCAGGATGATTAAGGACCTCCACGTTTCCGGCCACGCGAGCAGGGAGGACCACCGCTACCTGATAAGGATGCTCAACCCCGAGAACATCGTCCCGGCCCACGGCGAGTTTAGGATGCTCACCCACTACGCCGAGCTGGCCGAGGAAGAGGGCTACATGATTGGAAAGGACGTCTTTGTGTCGAGGAACGGCTACATCGTTGAGATTCCATGAAGGGCAAAGCTGATAAAGACTTGCCCTATTTTTCCTTTGATTGCTTTCATCACTCACGGGGTGGTAACATGGGGAAGTATGATGAACTCTTCAGCAGGGTTAAAACCAAGGCTAAGGTCGTCGACGAGAAAATCTTCGAGCTCATCCCTGAGAGGGAGCCCAAGAACCTCTACGATGCCGCGCGCCACTATCCGCTCGCCGGTGGCAAGAGGGTTCGCCCCTTCGTCGTTCTCCGGGCAACTGAGGCCGTTGGCGGCGACCCTGAGAAGGCGCTCTATCCAGCGGCCGCGGTTGAGTTTATTCACAACTACTCCCTCGTCCACGACGACATAATGGACATGGACGAGTTGAGGCGCGGAAGGCCGACAGTCCACAAGGTCTGGGGCGTCAACATGGCCATTCTCGCCGGCGATTTGTTGTTCTCAAAGGCCTTCGAAGCGGTAGCCCGGGCTGAGGTAAGCCCCGAGAAGAAGGCGAGAATCCTTGAGGTTCTCGTGAAGACATCAAACGAGCTCTGCGAGGGTCAAGCTTTGGACATAGAGTTCGAGATGAGGGACGAGGTAACGGTTGACGAGTACCTCAGGATGATAAGCGGGAAGACAGGGGCGCTCTTCGACGGCTCGGCAACGATAGGTGCAATCGTCGGGACTGACAACGAGGAGTACATCCAGGCCCTCTCGAAGTGGGGAAGGAACGTGGGAATAGCCTTCCAGATATGGGACGACGTTCTTGATTTGATTGCCGACGAGGAAAAGCTTGGAAAGCCCGTCGGAAGCGACATAAGGAAGGGCAAGAAGACGCTCATAGTCAGCCACTTCTTCCAGCACGCGAACGAGGAGGACAAGGCGGAGTTCATGAAGGTCTTTGGAAAATACGCGGGAGACGCCAAGGGAGATGCTCTCATTCACGACGATAAGGTGAAGGAGGAAGTTGCCAAGGCCATCGAGCTCCTCAAGAAGTACGGTAGCATCGATTACGCCGCTCAGTACGCCAAGAACCTCGTGAAGGAAGCCAACGAGGCGCTCAAGGTTCTCCCCGAGAGCGAGGCGAGGAAAGACCTTGAACTCCTCGCCGAGTTCCTGGTGGAGAGAGAGTTTTGATGGGAGAGTTCCGGCTCTCCGATTATTCCTCTGACTTCCTTACCCTCTCCCTTCTGCTCCTCATAGGTTCTGCCTTTACGGTTCCATGGGTTGAAGTTTCGGTAAGCTCGCTCTGGGATTTTGTCTACTATCTCATCCTTCCCTGGGTCGTCGTAATACCTTTTCACGAGGGCCTTCACGCGCTCGTTGCCAAGCTCTTCGGTGCGAGGGGGAGGTTCGGCGTCACAACCTTTGGAAGCTCGTCATCGCGCTCTACACTGCAGTTGAAACACCCCTAACCTCGAAACGCTTTATCGCCGTTACCCTTGCGCCGCTTTCCTTATCTCTCATCGCGCTCGCCCTCGCGTGGCTACTCCGCTCAGACTTCTGGGCTCTCGTTTACATCTTCAACACCGCGGGAATGGCGGTGGACTTCATCGTTACCCTCGCGCTCCTCGGACTTTCCCCAGACACGGAAGTAGTTGACCGCGGCGAGGCGCTCGTTTCCAGCTCGGGCACGCTGGAGCCTTATCCCCTGTGGGTTTCAAAGGCCCTTAGGGTTGTCCTCCTCGCGGTTCTGCTCGCAATCATCGCCCGCGCCCGAGTCGAGGTCGTTGTGGAGAACAGTCCGTAGATACTTTTAAATAGGTGAACATTCATACTTTGCTTGGTGGGGAATATGCGCGACGTCCAGAAAGTTGCTGGATTGTCCCTTTTGATAGTGCTCTTGTCGTTTTTGGCAGGCTTCCTTCTCGGGATTGATGCTGGAGGGCTCCTTCCGCTTGCACTCTACTTAATCAGGACTCCTGCTGGGCTCACTTTTCGTTGCATTCGTTGCCTTCCGGCTTGGCGTTGGGCCGAGAGAGCTCGCAAAAACGGCTTTAATAGCTGTTCCGGTCGCTCTCGTTGCTGTGTTGGCGCTGATAAGGCTCGTGGCTTCCTTCGTTGAAGCGCCGGCGTCGGGCCCCACCGAGAGCGATGGGTTTATGGTAGTTCTGCTCTTCCTCCTGCTCCCGGCCGTTCTGCTGGGCCTTCTCGGGAGTCTTTTTGAGCTTTCCTTGTGGAGGCGGGACGGCAACCTCTCGGCCTGATGTTTCTGGTTTTCTCTTTTCAGCGCTTTGCAATCAGCCACCCGACCGGAGGATGCTCCGCCCCGGCCTTCCACTTTTCAAAGGGCTTCCTCCCATCTTCTCAAAAGCTCGGCGCGCTTCTCCTCGTCTTCTATCCTCTCCACGTACTCCCTGGGAATGTAGGCGAGATAGTGAGGTAGCTTGGGCTCGAAGGTCCCGCTCTCGATTACCCTCCCTCCTGCCCGCTCAACGAGCTCCTTGAGCCTCTCAAGCGTCGGGTAGTGAAGGTCGTCCCTCTCGCCGAACAGCGCCTCGAAGAGTTCCTCGCGAAGATTGTAGAGTTCGAGGTGCGCCCTCTGTCGCTCGTTGTTCGCCACAGGGAGGCTCTCCGCGATGAATACCCGCTCCGAGACCCGGAGCATCTCCGAGATGACCTTAACCATCGTTTCCTCGCTCTTCAGGCTCCGTATTCCGTGGACGAGAACCGCCAGGTCAAAAGCTCTGAAAGGAAACGGCAACTCCCGCGCGTCGAGTTTGAGGGGGATTATCCTGTACTTTACGCCGGCCGACGACGTTATCTCCTCAAAGAAGCGCCAGCGGGAGCGGTCAACCGCAACGACACGGCCGGTTTCACCGACGAGATAAGCGAGGGGAACGGTGGTTAGTGCGTGCGCACCACAGCCGACGAAACTTTGCCTGCGCAAAGTTTCATCAAAGTTGGCATTCCTATTCTGAAGAGGCGCTAATGTTGTGAGGTTTCAAGTTTCAAAGGCCATAGAGCATGGTTTTACTGCGAATACAACGCCCGAAGGGCGTTAAAAAGAGCTAAAACCTAATGAAATTTCGCTTTCTTCTTTAAACCCCTTTTCTTGCCCGGTTTGTCAAGACATGTAAACTTTGTGGTGGCAGTTAGTGAGTTGAATACTTTTGGTCAAACTTTTCTCCAGAAAAGTTTGCTCGGTATAAAGCCAATCAGAAGGTAAAGGTGGCTCGTTCCGGGGCGAGATTTTTGAAAGAACTTCTCTCTTAAACGTTTCCTCGCTAACGGGCATGGACAACACCGAAAAGGGCTAAAGACGCTCTCTTTAAGGCGTTTTCGGAGAAAAGGTTTTATAAGTTGGGGGTGAACTGATAGCAGGGCTAGATTTTAGTATGTAACAAAAAAGAAGGATTATAAGGAGTTCTTCTTAGGATAGTTATGGTGATTAAGATGAATGAAGTGCTAATGAAATCGGGCATATTGATACCGATAGTGGAGGCCTTTAGAAGCATTAAAGATACTTTAACTGAAACTTTGCCTAATCCCTTTGGGATGATTCTATTTGTTCTCATAGCGATATTTTTCGTGATTATCCTATTTAATGTGGGTACGAATGTTCTCTTGATATTAAAACAAATTTTAAACCAGCAAGGGGATAAATTTCCAAGAAGATAAAGAGAAGCCAAAGCATCACTCCACGTAAACCGCCGGCTTCAACGGCATTGCCTGCTTCTTCTTTCCTCCTTTGTCCTCCTCGGGGTTGATTATCAGCTTGACGCCAAGCTCCTTCTCTATGAAGTCCTTGGCTTCCCTCAGCGCCTTTTCCTCATCTATCCTCTTGACCTCGAAGGCCCTCTCCTTGATGAGCCTCTGTATCAGCTTGCTTATCTCCTTGCCGTGCTTCCTCATCTCCGGGTCCTTCATAAGCTCGGCCATCGCCGACTTGAAGTCCCTCTTCTCGGCAACGACCTCAACGACCTTCCACTTCCACTCGGGGGCTGTGTAGACGTAAACCCTGCTCGGGTTCTCTATCTTCGCAACGCGGATTATCTCCTTGACGTCCTCAATGAAGGCCTTGACGAATTCCTCTTCCGCCTCTACCGTCTCGTCCCACCACCCGGGGACGGGCTCGGGCCAGGGAGCGAGGCTAACGAAGCCCTCTCCGCCCAGCTTCTCCCAGAGCTCCTCGCTGATGTGTGGCGTAAACGGCGCCATGAGCCTGACCCAGACGTCGGCGAGCTTTCTCAATACAAAGCGCTTGGCCTTGTCGTCTCTTCCCTCAGTTCTGCGCATGTACCAGCGCAGGTCGTTGAGGACCGTGTAGAACGCCCACTGGACGGCGGTTCTCGTCCTGAACTCCTCAAGGGCCTTAGTGGTTCCCTCGATGGCCTTGTTAAGGCGGTGGAGCATCCAGCGGTCGATGTTCTTGAGCTCGGTCTCCTCGGCCTCGTAGCCTGAGAACTCGCTTATCAGCTCGTAGAAGCGCTCGACCTGCCTGCGGAGCTTTCCGACCTCCTTCCTGCGCCAGTCGAAGTCGCTGTCGTGCTCGGCAAGTCCCATTATGTAGAGCCTGACAACATCTGCCCCGTTCTCCTCGATTGCGTCAATGAAGTTCAGCACGTTGCCCTTGCTCTTGCTCATCTTCTGTCCCTCGAGCGTTCCGAAGCCGTTTACGGCTATTCCCTTCGGCCAGTGCTTTCTCTTGAATATCGCCGTGTGGTTGAAGATGAAGAACGTCAGGTGGTTCGGGATGAGGTCCTTAGCTGAACAGCGCCAGTCGAGCGGGTACCAGTACTCGAACTCCTCTTTCATCTCGTGGATTGTTTCAGCCGGAATTCCGGTCTTCTCCTCGAGCTCCTTCTCGCGCTCCTCGCTGAAGTCCTCGCGGAAGATGTAGTCAAAGAACTCCCTCGTGAGCTTCTCGGGGTCGAGCTTGCCCTCCTCACGGAGCTTGTTTATGTGCCTGCTTATCGTGTAGTAGGCCATGTAGATGGTCGAGTCGCTCAGGCTCTCGATGACCCACTCAGGGTCCCAGGGCAGGGGTGTTCCAAGGCCGACCTTTCTCGCGCAGGCCTTCTTGTCGAGCCAGTCTATTACAGCCTCGAACTGCGCGCGCCTGCTCTCCGGGTAAATCGTCATGCTGGCGAGCGCTTCCCTTGCTTTCTCCTTCCACTCGGGGTTTCCGTAGTCGATGAACCACTGGTCGTGGATTATCTTGATGACGGCCTGGTTGCCGAAGCGCGAGATGACGGGCTTCTCCGCGAACTCGTACATTATCTCGGCAATGCCCTTCTCCATCAGCTCCTTGGCTATGAGGTCTTTTACCTCCTGGACCGGCTTGCCCGCGTAGGGCTCAATCTTAAAGCGCCCCTTGTGGTACTCGGCCTTGTAGATGTTCTTGGTAGCTTCTTCGAGCTTTTCTTTGTCCTTCTGGCTCTTCACGCCGAGCCTCTCGACTTCCTCAACGGCCGGGAACTCACCGTAGCCTTCGAGCTCTATCAGCGAGATGTAGGTGATGTCCTCCAAGACGCGCGGGTCGATGTCAAACTTGAGGAGCAGTTCAGTTTCCTTCTTCAGGTCTTCAAGGGCTATGTGGTCGAAGGGGGCGTGAGCGGGAACGCTCATGACTACTCCAGTCGCGTTGTCGGGGTCAACGAACTCCGCCGGCAGAATGATGACCTCGTCGCCCGTTACCGGGTTCTTCACGTACTTGCCGATGAGCTTCTCGCCCTTGAACTCCTCGATGACCTCTATCTCTCTATCCTGGAAGGAGAGCTTGTAGGCCGCTTCCTTGCTGATTATCCAGGTCTCTTCCCGGTCACCGCGCCTGACTTTGGCTTTGACGTAGGTGGCGTTGGGGTTCAGCCACATGTTGGTTACCCCATAGACAGTCTCGGGCCTCAGCGTCGCGGCCGGGAGGTAGATTTTCTCCCCGTTCTCCTCCAGGATGAACTTGATTATCACGTATTCGAGAATCTGGACGTCCTCACCCTCCATTATGTCGTGGTCGCCGAGGGGAGTTCCAACAACGGGGTCCCAGCGGACGCGGTGAGCGCCCTTAACGACCAGCCCCATGTCCTTGAGCGTCCAGAACTGCCACTCTATGAACTTGCTGAAGGGCGGGAAGAGGCTCGTTGTGTGGAACTCGCGCGTCCAGTCCACGCTGAAGCCGGCCCTTATGAAGGTCTCCTTAGCGGCCTTCATGAAGTATTTAACGATTTCCTTTGGGTCCTCGAACTTCCAGAGAATATCCTCGGGCACCTTGTAGACGTCGCGGTAGATGTGTATGGTCTTCGGGTCGCGGTTCTTTATGCGCTCGGCGATTCCGACTATCGGCGCGCCGGTGATGTGCCACGCCATCGGAAACAGCACGTTGTAGCCCTGCATCCTCTTGAAGCGCGCTATGACGTCGGGAATCGTGTAGGTCCTCGCGTGGCCGACGTGGAGGTGGCCCGAGAGATAGGGAAAGGCGACGGTTATGTAGAACTTCTTCTCCTTGGGCTTCGCGTTTCTGTCGGGTTCAAAAACCCTCTCCTCAAGCCAGCGCTTCTGCCACTTCTCCTCAATGGCCTTGAAGTCCACTTTCATGTCCAAAACCTCCTCAAGGTTTTTCCAAAAGAGCGGGAGTCCAGAATAGGGGGGTTATCGATGAAATCAGGCACCGATGTGATTCCAGCGGAGAAGACACTCCCCCCTCATCGGCATCGGTGCGAGTAACGGCTTTGGGTATTTAAGGTTTTTGGGCTTTTTGGCGGGAAACGTTAAATAGGCCCGCGTGATATCCAACCACATGAGGGGGTTTTTGGACGCCGAGGTTCTCATGCTCGCGGTCAGCCTCGCAACGTTCGGCTATCTGACGCTTCGCGCCCTTTGGGAGAAGTCCAGAACGCTTTTTTCGGCCTCCGCCGGTTGGGCGTTCCTCTGCGTTCACGTTGTCCTGAGGATACTCGGCCACCCCTCCCTCGCCGAGGTGTTTCTGTACTTTTTCGCCCTTGGGCTGTTTCTTAGTTGGTAACTTTCGTAATTTTTTTTAACTTTCGTAATTTTTGTTGATTTTTGTTAGCACAATGTTTAAATATCCCACTTAGTATTTCTTTAGTGGTGGTTAATAATGCCTAAGGCTACTTTTGTCATCAGTGAAGAAACCCTCCAAGAGTTCAAAAAACTCGCCAAAAAACGCTACGGGGACAAGAGGGGAGTCTTAAGCGTTGCAATTGAAGAGGCAATCAAGGATTGGATTAAGAAAACAAAAAAGGAGCTGGAAAATGCCGAGTGAAACAATCAAACTCACTACCAAATTCAAGCTCAAAGAAACACCCGAAGGGTTAGATGGCCTCTTCCAAACTTATCGTGAAATCGTGAATTTCCTCATCACTTACGCTTCTGAGAACAACATCACCAGCTTTTACCGGCTGAAAAAAGAAACTTACAAGAGCCTTCGCAAGGAGTACCCAGAACTCCCAAGCCATTATCTCTACACGGCTTGCCAAATGGCGACGGCAATCTTCAAGAGCTTTAGGAAGCGGAGAAAGAAGGGGAAAGCTAAGGGAAAGCCTGTTTTTAAGAGGGAAGTCATAATGCTCGACGACCACCTGTTCAAACTCGACTTGGAGAAGGGAACCGTAAAACTCACCACTCCAAGCGGGAGGATTCAATTAGAGTTTTACCCCGCCAGATACCACGAGAAGTTCAAGGACTGGAAGGTTGGCCAAGCATGGCTGGTTAGAACGCCGAAAGGAACTTTCATCAACGTTGTTTTCTCGAAAGAGGTTAAAGTTAGCGAGCCTAAAGCTTTTGTTGGAGTTGATTTGAACGAGAATAACGTTACTCTCTCCCTTCCAAACGGTGAATTCGTTCAAATCATCACTCACGAGCGAGAGATTAGGACTGGCTATTTCGTAAAGAGAAGGAGAATACAGGGGAAAATCAGGGCTGGAAAGAGGAGGAGAGAACTCCTCGAAAAATACGGGTTAAGGGAGAGGAACAGGCTGAACGACTTGTATCACAAACTGGCGAATAAAATCGTTGAGCTGGCGGAAAAATATGGTGGGATTGCTTTAGAGGATTTAACGGAAATCAGGGAGTCAATCAGGTATTCGGCTGAGATGAATGGTCGCCTCCACAGGTGGAGTTTTAGGAAGCTTCAAAGCATTATCGAATATAAGGCTAAACTGAGGGGAGTTAAGGTTGTTTTTGTGAATCCCGCTTTTACTTCCTCCCTGTGCCCGGTATGTGGGGGGAAGTTAAGCCCGAATGGGCACAGGGTTTTGAAGTGTTCGAATTGTGGGTTTGAGGCCGACCGTGATGTGGTTGGGAGTTGGAATATTCGTTTGAAAGCCTTGAAGATGTGGGGAGTTTCCGTTCCCCCCGAAAGCCTCACGATGAAGACAGGAGTGGGGAAGGTTATCCGCTACGATTGGTTCACAAGTTCCAAAAGTAGCGGATAACCAGAACGGTTTCCCTCTACGTAGTTCTCCTCGTCATCGAGATGCACCCCTCTAAGACGTCCCTCTTCGCCCTCTACCTACTTGTTCCCGTCTCTCACGTGGTCTATCGCATCATCGAGGTTCTGGGCTACAAAGTTCCCAAGGGTGTCGGCGGGATAGCGAGCGACTCCAGGGTCATGCTCCTGATAACTGCGTACGTGGCGTATCGCGTCTTCAAGCGTCCTTGGCTTTCTCTTTCAATGATTCCGGTGGCAGTTGTTTTTCTCGGCTACAAGGTTCTAAGGGGAACTTTCTTGGGTCTCTCACTCATGGCCGTTGGTGCCGTCGTTTTCTCGATTGCGACGATTCGTGTTACCCGCGAGGGGCTCTTCAAGGGTGGGAAGGCTCCGGAAGTCGAAACGAAGGGGCTCGTGCTCGTTGAAGGGAGAAAGCTAAAGTCCATCCTCGATAAGTACCATGATTCGCCCGTCCTGCTCCTCACCCGTGAGGAAGGCGAATTTCCGGAGAACTGGTCTGTGTTCCGAGTTTCAGCGGTTCCCTTCGAGAACTCCATCCCTCCAACGGCTCTTGAAAAGATAAGGCACGTGATAGTTCAGTATCTCCTGGAGGCAAAGAAGAGCGGGTCCCGGGGACTCGTGGTAATTGACTGCCTCGATTTTCTGCTCCTCTACAACGATAAACTCGCGGTGTTGAAGTTCCTCGGGGATGTACGGGACCATGCGATGGTAAACGACGGAGTGGTATTCGTGGGCCTCAGCGAGTCAGTAGACGAGCACACGAGGCGGCTCATTGAAAAGCTGAGCGATGAAAAGCTGTAGCACAACCCTTTTATACGTCGTGCCTTTGTACCTTCTGGTGGGATGTTATGAGAAAATTCGCGGTGCTCTTGATGATTATTCTCATGACTCTGCAAAGTGTTAACGCGTGGGTGCTCGTCGAACGGGCCCAGCCTGGCAACGGGACTGTCGTGCTCTCAGTTTCTGCAGGGTACTCGTGCAGTGCACAGCGGGGCTGTTCTCCGCTCCGTCCCCTCTACGTTCTCTACAACGGAACTTCCTTCAGGATGTTGCCAGCGTCCGTTGAGGGTTTTTCAATCGTCGGCTACATCAACGGGAGCTGGATTCTCCTCGGCGGCAACGAGCGCAGGTACTGCCTCGCCTACAACGGCAGCGGCTTTAAGGTCCTGTTCTCCGTGAAAACAATTGATTATATGCCCGTGTGGGTAAAGGTGCTTGGAAAAAGGCTCTACGTCTACGTTGAGCGCCTTCCCAACGCCACGAGGGGAACCGCAGTCACTTCCATCTATAAAGTTTCCCTGAACGGGAGTTCTACGTTTCTGGGAAGCGTCGAGGGCGAACCGAGCGGGATAGCATTTAGGGATTTCCTCTTCGTGCGGACCGTTCCGTTGAGATTCACCTGGCGCCGCTACAACTACTACGTCTTTTCCAATGGAAGTTTTCGGTGGCTTGCAAGCGGAAAGGTGTGGCTCGACTACTTCAACGGCACCCTCCTGCTCCTGGAGTGGGGAAGAACCGAGCTCAATGAAACGCTAATCAACGCCCTCGGCTTCAGAGTGGATGCCCTGAAGGTCAAGACCCCAGAGATGAGCCTCGGCTGGAACGGGACCTGGTACATCTACCCGGACACGACCTCCGCGCTCAGCGAGGCCCTCTTCAAAGGGCGCCCCCTGAGACTCTACTCTCCCAACGGCTCCCTCCTCGGCGAGTACTACGTCTCGGCTCCTGGAGCCGGCGAGGCCTACGTCGCGAACCCGAGTGGCTTCGTGAAGCTTGAGGGCCTCTCGTGGTACACCGACAGGAACACCGGTGAGTGGTTGCCCCTCTCCGGCTACGAGAGCTTCGGGTGGCCCGTTGCGTTTGATGGGAGGCACGTCTACCTGTACTGGAACGGCACCCTCCACATCTGGGAGAGGGGCACTGACGAGATGCGCTCGCTCAAGGTTGGAAAGCCCTACCTCCAGCTGACGCCGGCTGGGAGCTTTCTCCTGCTCTACAGGGGTGAGATGGGCGCTGACGGCGGTGCGTCAAACGCCCTCTACGTGTACTCCAACGGCTCACTGAGGAGCGTTCTCGACCAGCTCGAGGGCCTGTTCAGCTCGAACGAGAGTGCACCCGGAGCCGAGGTTACCGCCCTCTTCTCAAATGGCACCTCGGCGTTCGTTGCCATCCAGATTGGGAACGGCACTTACCTCTACACTTTCAACGGCACATTTAGGTACGTTGGTCCCTATTACCCGGTCTCGTGGATGGGTGTTGCCCTGCTCGAGGGCAGGGACGGCTACTACGTCTTCAACGGGAGCTGTGTTAAACCCGTGGGGCTCAACATCTACCGGGCAGCCGGAAGGTACGTCCTCGTTAATGATGGGGGCAAGAACTGGACCCTTTACTTTTACAACGGCGGCTTCCTAAGGCTCGGCTCCTTTAGGGGATGGGTCTACTTCCGCCCGGCACCCGGCGGGGTTCTCCTGCGGAACAACGAAACGTACTACCTGGCAATCAACGGACGGCTGTACCGGCTCCCCCTGCGCCATGACGTGGAGCACTACGTTTCCGTCGCCTGCAACTCCAGCGGGGAAACCTGTTTCATCGCCTACAACTTCGAGCCGAGGCCTGGATTCTTCAACGCCACCCTCTACCTCTGGAAGCCCGGCGAGCTCAAGAAAGCCGGAACGGTCAACGGCCGTACGGAGGTCCTCGGCCTCACGCCCTCCGGCTGGGTTCTCAGGTCTTCTCACTTCGGGAACGAGACCGCGACGGCTTACCTCTACGACGGCCGACTGAGACCGATAATCGAGACAGACTTGTTAACGGAAGCGTACGTTGTTGGGAACTACCTCGTGGTTTCGAACCTCAGCCTCCCCGTGCGTCCGGAGCAGATAGTCTACCTCATGAAGAACGGCGTTGAGTACGTTGGAACCTTCGAGTCAAACGGAACTTCGTACCTCTCGGTGGACGGCAGACTTCTGATAGGCGATAACGGACGGATTCTCATCGTGCCGGGGAATGTGACGGTGCCAATCAACGGGACCGTGTACCACATGGTGCACTTAAAGGACGGGGTGATGATAAGCACGGATTTCAGCCTGTACCTCTATCAAAACGGACGGCTCATCAAGTACAGTTTGCCGGGGAAGCGTCCCGTTGAGGGAGTCCCTCTCTGCAGGAAAACCGAGAAATGGAATAACGGAGGAACCGAAACCTGGCCTGCTGAAACCACGACACAGTCGTTCGAAAAACCCGCAGAGCCTGCACCTTCGACCAGCGGAACCGGCGGGACTCCGTGGGGTGTTCTCTCTGTTGCGGCGATTGTCACAGCCGTGGTGCTCTTTGTGCTCTGGAGGAGGCGCTAAACCGAAATCAGCTCCCGCTCGGCCTTCGTCAGCCTCCTTCCTTTTCCCTCCACGACCACGTCGTCCTCTATGCGAACCCCTCCAAGCCCCGGGACGTAGATTCCGGGCTCTATCGTAAAGGTCATTCCGTTCTCGAGGGCGACCTCTCCGTCGGGCCCGATGTAGGGCTCCTCGTGGACATCCAAGCCCAACCCGTGGCCGGTTCTGTGGGTGAAGTACTTCCCGTAGCCGGCCTCCTCTATGGTTCTCCTCGCGGTTCCGTCGATTTCCTTCGCCTTCACGCCCTCCCTGACAGCCTGGAATGCCCTCTCCTGCGCCTCCCAAACAACCTCGTAAATCTTTACAAGCCTCTCGTCGGGCTCGCCGAGGGCTATCGTTCTCGTTATGTCGGAGCAGTAGCCCTTCCACCTCGCCCCGTAGTCGAGTATCACCACCTCACCCTTCCTCAGCTTCCTCTCGCCCGGCTCGTGGTGGGGATTGGCGCCGTTCTCACCGGAAGCGACTATCGGCTCGAAGGAAATCCCATCCGAGCGCTCCCTTATCGCGAGCTCTATCTTTAAAGCCAGTTCTCTCTCGGTCATCCCAACCAAATCCCAGCTCAGAATTTCCTCGAAGACCTCATCAACGACCTTCGCCGCTTTCTCCATGAGCCTTATCTCCTCTGGGTCCTTCCTCATCCTGAGCTCCCTAATCACAACGCTCAGAGGATAGGGCCTCATCCGGACGGTTCTGTTAATCTCTATGAGCCAGTCGGCGCGCATCGTGTTCTCGATGAGGATTTTGCCGTCGCTTATGCCGAGCTCGTGAGCAATCGTCGCGAGCTTCGCGTAGGGGTTCTCGCCATCGCGCCAGAAGGTAACGGGCACGTCACTCAGGACGTTCTCGTAGAGGCTCGGAACGAGGAGGTGAAACTCCCCGTCGGCGTTTAAAGCCAGAATCGTCGGCCTTTCACCGGCCTCGTGGATTCTGATTCCGGTCAGGTAGTAGAAGTTCGAGCCCGGACTGACGAGAGCTCCATCAAATCCCCTCTCCTTCATCAGCTTTGCGAGCTTTCCGATTCTCATACCACCACCGGGGTTTATTTTTCCTGCCCGCCTTAAACCCTTTTCTCAACCCCCACCGCGACGAGAGCCACGAGGAAGCCCGCTACCGCGTCCCAGACCCAGTGTTCACCGAGGAGAACCGTTGAGGTGGGAACGAGCGCGAGGAAAACTGCGAGCGGGACGGTTTCCCTCCTCTTAACTTCCAGAACTGAGAGCAGGCCGATGAAGGCCAGCGTGCAGTGAGGAGAGGGGAGAACGAACTCGGGTCGAGCGGTCCAGTCGTTGGGCGCGTAGCGCTCCGGGAGAGTGTAAACGACGTGGGGCGCGTGGACGTGGAATACCAGAAAGGATAGGGCCAGAATTCCGAAGCCGAGGGCGAACCTGACGGCGAGTCTCTTCGCCCGCTCCGGGTCGGCGAATGTGAAGTAGAGGGCCGGGAGCCAGAAGCTACCCGCGAAGCCGGCCTTATAAACCGCCCTCATGAGCGCGTGGAGGTGATGATGAGAGACCGTCCAGCTCACGAGGGAGTATTCGAAGTGATAGGACGTCAGTGGCAGGTGGAGGAGGAAACGGGTAACGTCGGCGCTCCAGCGCCCGATGAATGGATAAATTAAGGCGTAGGCGTCCCAGGAGAGGTAGACCGCGAGGAAGAGGAGGATGAGCCTCAACCGTTTTCCCGTCATCGACGTTAGTCCTCCGCAACCCTTAAAAACCAACCCTCGAAACTCGACCGACTAGGCGGGTTCGCCCGCGGGATGTTCCGCTCTGCGGAGAACCACAAACGTGGGAGGGAGAAAGATGGGAATGTACAAGTACATAAGGGAAGCCTGGAAGAGCCCCAAGAAGAGCTACGTGGGAGAGCTCCTCAAGAAGAGGATGGTTAAGTGGAGGAGAGAGCCGGTCGTCGTCCGCGTCGAGAGGCCCACGAGGCTTGACCGCGCTCGCTCGCTCGGCTACCAGGCCAAGCAGGGCTACGTCGTCGTTCGCGTTAGGGTCAGGCGTGGCGGCAGGAAGAGGCCCAGGTGGAAGGGCGGAAGGAAGCCGAGCAAGATGGGTATGGTCAAGTACTCGCCGAAGAAGAGCCTCCAGTGGATAGCCGAGGAGAAGGCCGCGAGAAAGTTCCCGAACCTTGAGGTCCTCAACTCCTACTGGGTCGGCGAGGACGGAATGTACAAGTGGTTCGAGGTCATAATGGTTGACCCGCACCACCCGGTCATAAAGAGCGACCCGAAGATAGCCTGGATTGCCCTCAAGCCCCACAAGGGTAGGGTCTTCCGTGGTCTCACCAGCGCCGGCAAGAAGGGCCGTGGCCTGAGGAACAAGGGTAAGGGCGCCGAGAAGGTCAGGCCCAGCGTGAGGGCCAACAAGGGCAAGACCAAGTGATTTCCCCTCTATTCTTCTTCTGGCTTTTCGAGCTTTATCCTCTTGATTCCGAGCTTGTCGAAGGCCTTATCCGAGCTGATTATCACTCCTCCGCACTTCGCCGCATGAACTGCATCGAAGGGATTAAGATTGTGCTCCTTCATGTAGTACGCCGCCCGGAGGTAGTCCTCGTTTTCCTCCTCGATTATCGCCATCACAGCCGCCAGAAGCCTGAGGGGGTCGAGATTGAACCTTTTTGAGAGTATCAAAAGCTCGAGGAAGGTTGCCTCCGAGGTCGTTATCTCCCCTTTATATTTTTCGTAAAGCTTTCTGGCGTTCTCCTTCAGCCAGTCGTTGGGTTTAAGAAGTGCAAGGAAAAAATCCGTGTCCGCGTAGACCATTTCACCCACCCGCGAGCTTCTCCGCCTCTTTCAGGATTTCCCTTCTCAGCTCTTCGAGGGAAACGTCCGGGAGCTTCTTCCCGAGTTCCTCAAGCTCTCCCAGCGGGTCTTCCGGCTTGGGCACTATGAGAATTCCCTCCTCCACCCTGACAAGGTAAACCTCGCCCGAAATGTCCTTCCTGAGCTCCTTGGGTATGTAGAGCCTCCCCCTTGAGTCCACTCTGGCCAGCATTTTCCCACCATAGGGGTTTGGGTGGGAACATACTTATGGCTTTCCCCCACTCACATTTTTAAATCCCTCCGCCAAAGGAGTTCGGGTGGGAGAAGATGACGCTCAGGGCGCACCACGTCAGGCTTACAACCTTCATTCACGCGACCGAGGACGAGGACAAGGTCTTAGAGGCGATAGGGACGTTCATTCCCGAGGAGATAGACGATGAAGACGTTCACTTTGATGTTGAGGAAACCACGGGCTTCTTCGGCAACCCGATTAAGGTCGTCAACGTCGAGATAAAAAGGAGCAAAGCGGTGAGGGCGTTCCTCAAGCACTTCAGGGAGCTCCTCGACGAGAACGCGAGGCGCTACATCCTTGAGAACCTCGACGAGAAGGTTGACGACGAGGGAACGCTCTACGTCCGCTTCAACAAGCAGAAGGCCTACCTCGGTGAGGTAGAGGTTGACGAGGGAGGCGACACGATTCGGGTTAAGATAAAGGTCAAGGCCTTCCCGATGAAGAAAGAGGCCGTTGTGAAGGCCGTGAGGGAGTGGCTGGAGGAGAAGGAATGAGCGAGAGGGACTACTTCGTCGAGATGGACGTCAGGAGCACGGAGGCCTACGAGTTAGCTAATGAGTGGTTCGACGAGGTAGTCTTTACCAAAAAGCTCGTCCTCGACAATGAGCCGGACTGGGACTCACTGAAGGAAGAAGTTAGGGAGCTTCGAAAGACCTACGGAAAGGTTGCACTCCTGCTCGTAACTAAGAAGCCGAGCCTGATAAGGGCCTTCAGGGCCAGGAACCTCAAAGCTTTGCTCTATGTTCAGGGAGGCGACATGAGGGTCAACAGAATGGCAATCGAGGCAAAGGTTGACGCCCTGATAAGCCCCTGGCTCGGGAGGAAGGACTACGGCTTCGACCACACGCTGGCTGGAATGGCAGGCAGGAGGGGCGTAGCAATTGGCTTCTCGCTCTCACCCCTTTTGAGGGCGAATCCCTACGAGAGGGCACTAACACTCCGCTTCATGGCCAAGGTCTGGGAGCTCGTCAGGAAGTATCGCGTTCCGCGCTTCATCACGAGCTCCGCCGAGAGCAGGTGGGAGGTTCGCGGGCCGAGGGACTTGATGAGCCTCGGGATAAACATCGGAATGGAGATTCCAGAGGCGAGGGCGAGCCTGAACTTCCACCCGCGTTCAATTCTCTCGCACCTTTGACGCATTTTAGCATTTCTCCCGGAAACTGCACCAATTTTTTAACAGGTTTGTGTTGAAAAACGTCTCATTTTAAAGGCTTTTCAGGCCTTAAATGTAACCACTCAAAGTTGTATAACTAGAGAGAATATTTAATACCAAAAAATATGTCGAAAATTATATAAACGCCGGCTTCCAGCCACCAACGGTGGTGACATGAGACCCCTCCACGAGCCGGTGTACATCACTGTCGCCTTCGCGCAGTACGGCGAGGCCGGGAAATCGGACCGGGGATTCGACCTGAAGTATAGCAGGGAGGAGAACCCGACCGTCAGGGTGCTTGAAAGGAACCTCTCGGCCCTCGAGGGCGGGAGGGAGGCTTTGGCCTTCAACAGCGGCATGGCGGCGATAGGCTGTCTCTACCTCTCACAGCTCTCCGCCGGGGACGAGGTGGTCCTGCCGATGGAGGCCTACGGAACGACGGTTCAGCTCGCCGAGGAGCTGGAGAAGTTCGGGGTGAGCGTTAAGCTCGCCTACCCGAGCGCCGAATCCATCGTCGAGGCGATTGGAGGAGGGACTTCCCTCGTGCTCCTTGAAACGGTGACCAACCCGACGCTCAAGGTGATAGACGTCCCGGAGGTCGTGAAGAGGGCGAGGGAGGTCGGGGCGAGGGTCGTCGTGGACAACACGTTTTCCCCGCTCGTCTTCCGTCCCCTCAAGGCCGGGGCCGATGCGGTGGTTCACAGCCTCACCAAGTACATCGCCGGCCACAACGACGTTCTCGGCGGGGCCGTAATCCTCGGGGACCTCGACGTTTCAGGGCTCTGGCACTGGAGGCGGAGGCTCGGCTCGATAATCCAGCCCGTCGAGGCGTGGCTCGTCTGGAGGGGCATGAAGACCCTTGAACTCCGCTTTGAGAGGCAGAGCAGGAGCGCCCTCGCTATAGCGGAGTTCCTGAGCGAGCATCCGAAGGTTAAGAACGTGCACTACCCGGGGCTGAGGGACGACCCCCACCACGAGACCGCGCGCAGGCTCTTTGAGAGGGACCTCTACGGCGGCGTCGTCAGCTTCGAGCACGCCGGGGGTAAATCCGGGGCCTTAAGCTTCCTCCGTTCGCTGAGGAGAATCTTCCCGTCGCCTTCCCTCGGGGGCGTAGAGAGCATAGCCTCCTACCCGGCGAAGAGCGCCGCGAAAGTGATGCCGCCCGAGAGGAGGAGGCTCCTCGGAATCACGGACGGCCTGATACGCCTCTCTGTCGGCCTTGAGGACGAGGACGAACTAATCGAGGACCTCGACAGGGCCCTGGGGGGTGGTGGCGATTAGGGTCTACTCCTGCCCCAAGAGGCTTCTCAACGGGCCCTGCGGCGGGGCTCTTGAGGGTGCCTGCGAGGTGGACGGGAGGCACTGTCCGTGGACCGGCCTGATAGAGCGCGTTCCACTGGAACCGTGGATGCTCTTTGAGGAGCACCCCCTGCTCGCGGAGCTTGAGGGGCTCGTCGAGTCCGACTCGGTGCCGAGGAGTTCCGCTTTCTGGAGAAAGCTCACGAGGGGGAAGGCCTTCACCGTCGAGTTCCCTGTGAAGGTAGTCCGCTCCAGCGAGGACCTCCTCCGGGTTCTCCGGACGCTTGAGGCCGACCTCGTGACGGTTCCGGACAATCCCCTCGGCTACCCCCACTTTGACCCCGTGGCCTTCGCGACGAGGCTGAAGGACGTTGGCGTGAGGGCCGGCGTCATGCCCCACGTGACCGCGAAGGACAGGAACCTCTCGGCACTCGCCTCAGAGCTCAGGACCGCACAGCTCTTCGGCTTCGAGGCCGTGCTTCTGACGACCGGGGACTGGCCCGGGCTCTCGATGCCGAGCAGGCCGGTCTTCGACCTCGACTCCCCGAACCTACTCAGGCTTGCGAGGCTCGTATTCGCCGGCGTGATGCCGCCGGGTCAGAGGGTTCAGGTCGAGAGCCGCCCGAGGGTTGCTGGGACTATGAACCCACATTACCGGCCGGGGGTGGAGGCTAGGAGAACAATCAGAAAGATTGTGGCCGGAGCGGAGGTCCTCTTCACCCAGGTGGTTGCGAGGCGGGAGAGCGTCCTCTCAATCCGAGAGGTACTGATGGAGGTTGAAGAGAAGACCAGGGCGGAGGTCCCGGTCGTCGTCTCGCTGCTCTACCCCCTGGGGGACGAGCTCAAGCCCTTCCTCGAGCGGATGGGCATACCAACGGGGGATGAGGGCTTCGGAGAGCTCCTCGAGGAAGTGAAATCCCTCGACGCGAAGGGCGGCGTTAACCTGATTCTACTCGCTGAAACCCTCGGGGAGTGGCTCTCTCTGTGGGAGGAGGTGAAAGAACTCGTGAGGGAGGTGTTTGGATGATAGTTCCGGCTCTAATAGGCAGCCTTCCAAGGCCTGTTTCGCTGGCCAAGAAGATTGAGCAGTATTCAATGGGAAGACTGAGCGAGGAAAAGCTCGAAGAGGCCTACCGGGAGCACACGAAGCGGGCGTTCGTGAAGCTGAGAGAGGCGGGTATAAGGGTAATCACCGATGGCCTCTACCGCTGGGACGACGTATTCAACCCGCTGATAAGGTTCATAGACGGGGTGGAGGTCAACGGCCTCTTCAAGTTCTACGAGAACAACTTCTTCTACCGCTCCCCCGTGGTTAAGGGAGAGCTCTCGCTGAGGGAGAACCCAATTCCAGAGTGGCTCAACATCGCGCTCGAGATAAAGGAGGAGGTCTACCCAGGAGCGACGCTAAAGGCTGTTCTGCCGGGCCCGGTCACGCTGGCATACCACTCCATAAACGAGGCCTACGGGAGCCTCGACGAGCTGGCGGAGGCCTACACCGGCGTTCTGGCGGAGCTCATGAAGGACATTCCCGTCGGTCTCGTGGAGCTCCAGGAGCCGGCCTTAGCCGCGGAGCTCTCGAGGGCCACGAGGGAGACGAGCGACGCCGTTTCGCCGGAGACCGCGAAGAGGCTCATAGAGGACCTCGCGAGGGTGAAGGAGCTCTGGGTGGTAACGTACTTCGGCACCCCGAAGGTTCTCCCGGACGGCGTAATCATGAACTTCGACCTCGTCGAGGGCTCGGTTCCGGAGAAATACTCCGGAAGGCCCGGTCTCGGGATAGTGAACGTGAGGGAGACTAAGATGGAGAGGCGCGACAGGCTCGTGGACAGGCTCAGGCCATTCCTGAGGAGGTACAGGGATCTCTACATCACTCCGAACACGCTCCTCGACTTCCTCCCGGAGAGCGTCGCGTGGAGGAAACTGAAGCTCCTTGGAAGGCTCGGGGGTGAGTGAGGTGGAGCTTCCAATCCTTCCCACAAGCGTCATAGGGAGCTATCCAAAACCGAGGTGGCTCCTGCGGGCGTACAACCTCTACTCCCTGGGCAGGCTTCCGGAGGAGGACTTCCAGGAGGCCGTAAGGGACGCGAGCGTGGCCGTCCTGAGGGAGCACGAGAGGGCTGGTATAGACATCCCCTGGGACGGCGAGATGGGCAGGAGCGAGATGACCGAGCACTTCACAGCGAAGATAAAGGGCTTCCGCTTCTACGGCCCGGTGAGGGTGTGGGGCAACGCCTACTTCAACAAGGCGGCGGCCGTTTCAAAGCTCGAGTACAGCGAGCCCCTCGTGCTCGACGAGTTCCTGTGGGTTAAGGCCAACACGACCCGTGGGGTGGTGAAGGTTCCGGTAACGGGCCCCTACACCATAGCCGAGTGGAGCTTCAACGAGTATTACCCGAGCAAGGAGGAGCTCGCCTTTGAGCTGGCCAAAATCCTCAACAGGGAGTTCAAGCTCCTCGAGAAAGAAGGAGCGAACTTCATCCAGCTCGACGAGCCCGCGATGCTCAACCACCCGGACGAGGTTCCCATAGCGGTGGAGACCATCAACAGGGCGGTGAAGGGGGTCCGGGTGAAGTTCGGCCTCCACGTCTGCTACTCCAACTACCACCTCCTCGCCGACTACTTCGACGAGCTGAAGGTTTCCCAGTTCGCCCTCGAGTTCGCCAACAGGAACTTCCGCGACATGGACTTCCTCAAAAAGCTTACCCACGGGGAGCTCGGCTTCGGTGCCGTGGATGTTCACAACCCGCGCGTCGAGAACCCGGAGGAGGTCGCGAGGGCGATAAGGAAGGTGACGAACTACGTCGAGCCGGAGAGGCTCTACGTCAACCCGGACTGCGGCCTAAAGCTCCTCGACAGGAGGATAGCCTACGGGAAGCTCGTGAACCTCGTTAAGGGCGTTGAAATCGTCAGGAAGGAGCTCGCGAGGGAAGGAAAGGAGACCATACCATTCAGGAGGTCTGTCTGATGCTCTGCCCCGGGAGGAGGTTCGTCGTCAAGTTTGGCGGGAGCTCTGTCAGGGACCACTTCGACTCGGCGGTCTCCTTTGCCAGCCGGCTCTGGGACGCCGGAGAAGTCGCCGTCGTCGTCTCGGCAATAAAAGGGGTTACCGACGCCCTGCTGAGGCTCGCAGAGACCGGGGACGGCATCGAGGGCATAGAAGCGCTCCACAGGGACTTCGCGCTCAGGCACGGCCTCGACCCCTCAATCTTTTCACACCTCCTCAGAGAGCTCGAGAGGAGTATTGAGTCAAGGGCATCGTTTCCGTCCGAAAGGGCCTTCGGGGACCACGTCGTTTCGTTCGGCGAACTGCTGTCGGCGAGGGCCTTCGCCGAGGCCCTGTCCGCGAGGGGAGTCCCCGTCGTGCTCTTCGACCCGTGGGAGGTCATAGCGACCGACGGCAACTTCGGGAACGCGGAGGTCAACCTCAGGGAGACGCTGAGGGGGAGCGCCCCCGTCAGGGAGGCCATCGAGGGAGGCTTCGTGGCCGTTGTTCCGGGCTTCATAGGCGGCTACCTTGACCTCAGGACGACCCTCGGGAGGAACGGGAGCGACTACACGGCCGCGGTCCTCGGGGAGGCCATCGGCGCAGACGCCGTTCTGATAATGGGGGGTGTCGATGGAGTCTACACCGCTGACCCGAGGAGGGTTCTCTTCGCGAGGCCGGTGCCCTTCATCTCGCGGAAGAGAGTGAAGGTGGCCTCGCTCCTCGGTATGAATGCCCTTCATCCAAAGGCCACCGAGTTCGGGGTCCCAATCCTCATAGGCAGGACCGACGACTGGGTCTTCTCGACCGTCGTCGGTGAAGCGGACTCGGGGACGCCGGTAATCACCCACAGGAGGGAGGGGGAGCTCTTCAGGGTCTCTGTGGTGGGCGTTGACTCGGTTCCCGGCTACGAGGGCGAGAGCCGGGAGTTCAACGGCGTTAGAGTGGTCTCCTTCTGGGTCGAGCGCTACTCCCTCGGGGGCTTCCTCAACTCTCTCCACTGGGCCCTCTTCGGGAGGCGTAGAACGGCGCCCCTCGCGGTGGTCTCATGATGACCATTTCTTCAAATTTTCTCCTCAATTACTTCACATTTCGTCAATTTTTCAACTCACGTCTTGAAAAATATTTAACCCAGGTTCCTCCTACCGTGGGGGGTGAACCTCGATGGGTGGTGGGGAAACTCACCGTTGTGAAGTTCGGGGGGAGCTCCCTGAGGTTCTCGATGGAAGGAGCAACGGACCTCGTTGCCACGTTGCGTGAGGACTCCAACGTCCTCGTCGTCGTTTCTGCGCTTTCGGGCGTTACAGACGCCCTGCTGAGGCTCGCAGAGACAGGGGGCCCGGGGCTTCTTGAGAGAATATCGGCCGAGCACTCCGCCCTGGCAGACTCCCTTGGCGCCGACGTTTCGGGGCTCCTGTCCGGGCTTGAGAGGGCAGTTGGGAGGCGCCGCTACGACCCGGTGTGGAGGGACTACATCCTCTCCTTCGGGGAGAGGCTTTCCGCGGTGCTCTTCGTCAGGGTCATCGAAAACGAGGGGATTCCGCTGATACTCGGCAGAACCGAGGACTGGTGCCTTGGAACACTCGTCGCTGAGTTCAACGACGACTGGCCGATAATCGTCCACCGCGTTGAGAGGGAAACCGCAAGAATAGCCGTCATCGGCGTTGAAGAGCTCTCCGGCTGGGAGGGAGTTGGGGGGACAGCTACTTCTTCCTCACCGTTGAGAGGTAGGAGCTCGCTCCGGTTCTCAGGGAAATACACGGGGTGATTTTCGATGAAAGTTCGGGTTCACGCTACCATAGCGAACTTCGGACCGGGGTTTGACGTCTTCGGTGTCGGTATAGGCGAACCCTACGACGAGCTGACCTTCAGGGAGGCGGACGAGTGGGAGATACGCGTGAAGGGGCACGACGTGCCCGTGAATGGGAGAAACGTCGCGGTGGTTGCCGCGAAAGCCCTCGCCGACCTGCTTGGCGAAGAGGTCGCCATGAGGATGGAGCTGAAGAAGGGGATAAGGCCAAAGAGCGGGCTCGGGAGCTCGGGGGCTTCCTCGCTCGCGGGGGCGCTCGCCATGGCGAGGGTTCTTGGCGTGGAGGACGAGGGGCTCATACTCCGTGCGGCAATGGAGGGCGAAAAGGCCGCTTCCGGTAGCGCCCACGGGGACAACGTGGTTCCGGCTTACTACGGCGACTTCACCGTCATAGAGTCCAGCGAGCCGCTGAGGGTCTGGCGCCTTCCGGTAGACTTCGAGGTGGTGGCAGTTCTCCCGTCCGTGGAGATTCCGACGAGCGAGGCGAGGCGCGTCCTTCCGCCAAAAATCCCGCGGGGGGACGCGGTCAGGAACCTCGCGCTCGCGTCATCCCTCGTCCTCGCGCTGAGGGAGAACGACCTCCCGGCGGTTGGAAGGCTCCTCGACGACAGGATAGCCCTGCCCTACAGGAAGAGCCTCATGCCGTGGTACGAGACGGTGAGAAAGGCCGCCCTCGAGGCCGGCGCCTACGGGTTCTCCGTGTCGGGCTCGGGCCCCGCTGTCTTCGCCCTCGGTGAGGACGTGGCTCAAATAGGGAAGGCCATCGCCGAGGCCTTCAACGGAATTGGTATCGAGGCCGATGTCTACGTCACAAAGGCTGGAAGGGGTGCCCTATGGTTTTGATGTGTATCGAGTGCGGGAGGGAGTATGACGAGAAGGAGCTCCGCTACCGCTGCGACCGCGGCGGCCTGTTCGAGAGCGTGAGCGACGAGGAGATACTCCGCGCCCAGCACCTCCTCGCGAGCAGGGAGGGCCTGTTCGTTGAGCTGGCATCCGCAACGCCACTGGCTGGCCTCATGAAGCTCCTCGGGAGCGGGGAGCTGGAGAGGGGTGAGAGCTACGTTCTCATAACGACCGGACACGGGCTCAAGGACCCGAACGTCGTGGTGAACCGCTTCACCCTTCCCGAGCCGATAGAGCCGACGCTGGAAGCCTTCAGGGAGGTGATGGAATGAAGGTTGCGGTCCTCGGGGCAACCGGCATGGTCGGGAGGACGTTCGTGGGGCTCCTTGAGGGTCACCCGTGGTTCAAGGTCGAGAAGCTCGTCGCGTCGGAGCGCTCCGCGGGGAAGCGTTACGGCGAGCTCGTGGAGGACGCACCGGAGGAGTTCCGCGAGATAGAGGTCGTCTCCCTGGGCGAGTTCCTCAAAGACCCGGACGTCGATTTAGTCTTCAACGCCCTCCCTGCGTCCATATCGAGGGAGGTGGAGGAGCGGCTCGCTGAACAGATTCCGGTCTTCACAAACGCGAGGGCCCACCGCTACGACGATGACGTGCCGATACTCGTCCCCGAGGTCAACCCCGGCCATCTGAAGCTCATCGAGGTCCAGCGGGAAAAGAGGGGCTGGAACGGATTCATAGTGACGAACCCGAACTGCTCAACCGCGGTTCTAACAGTTTCACTGGCCCCCCTCGTGGAGTTTGGAATTAAACGGGTTCACGTGGCAACGATGCAGGCCATCAGCGGCGCCGGCTTCTCGGGCCTTTCCGCCCTCGCCATCCAGGACAACGTGATTCCCCTCATAAGCGGTGAGGAGTGGAAGATAGAAAACGAGAGCAGGAAAATCCTCGGGCGTCTCGACGGGAAGGGGATAACCCCGGCGCCCTTCGAGGTGTCCGCGATAGCGACGCGCGTCCCCGTCCTTCACGGCCACACCGAGGCCGTCTTTGTGGAGCTCGAACGCGGGAGCGTGGAGGAAATCAGGGGGGCATTCGGGGCCTTCGACCCGCTGAAAGAGCTCGACCTGCCGAGCTACGAGAAGCCATTGGTTTACACTGACGTTCCCCAGCCGAGGCTCCACAGGGACAGGGGAAGGGGTTTAACCGTAACCGTCGGAAGGCTGGAGGAGAGCGGTTCGGCCTTCAAGTACGTCGTCACCGGCCACAACCTCGTCCGCGGGGCCGCGGGAGGCTCGCTCCTCAACGCGGAGCTCGCCAGAAGGCTGGGATACATATGAAGAATAGAAAATCGGGGGGGTCACCCGAGGGCGGGGAAGTAGTCCGGCTCGTAGTCTTCAAGCTTTCCGTCGAGGTAGTCCTCGTAGCCCTTCAGGTCTAGCAGGCCGTGGCCGGAGAGGTTGAAGAGTATGACCTCCTCCTTCCCTTCTTCCTTCGCCTTCAGGGCCCTGTCTATGACGCCCTTTATCGCGTGGGCGCTTTCCGGCGCTGGGATTATACCCTCGGTCTTCGCGAACAGCTCCGCGGCCTTGAAGACCTCCGTCTGGTGGTACGCCACTGGTTTGACGATGCCGTGGTTTATCAGGACGCTCAGTGTCGGGGCCAGGCCGTGGTAGCGCAGGCCGCCGGCGTGAATCGGCGGGACGTAGTAGGTGTGGCCGAGGGTGTGCATCTTCATCTTTGGAGTGTAGCCTCCGGAGTCGCCGAAGTCATACTTGTAAACCCCGCGCGTCATGCTCGGGGCGGCTTTCGGCTCGACCGCTATGAACTCGTAGTCTGCCTTCCCGCTCAGGACGTCCCTAACGAAGGGATATGCAAGGCCAGCGAAGTTGCTTCCACCTCCAACGCAGCCGATTATAACGTCCGGCTCCTCGAACTCCTTCACCTGCTCCTGAGCTTCGAGGCCGATGATGGTCTGGTGCATGAGGACGTGGTTGAGAACGCTCCCGAGGGCGTAGCGGGCCTTTTCGTCCCTCAAAACGTCTTCAATCGCCTCGCTTATCGCTATTCCAAGGCCGCCGGGGTGGTTCGGGTCCTCGCTCAGGAACTTCCGACCTATCTCGGTTCTGTCGCTTGGACTGGGGTAGACCTCGGCCCCGTAGAGGCGCATTATCGTCTTCCTGTAGGGCTTCTGGAAGTAGCTGGCGCGCGCCATGTAAACGCGAACCTTCAGGCCGAGCAGGGCACCGGCCAGGCTCAAAGCGGTTCCCCACTGGCCTGCTCCCGTTTCGGTAACGAGCCTCTCTATCCCCTGCTCCTTCGCGTAGTAGGCCTGAGCTAAAGCGGTGTTTATCTTGTGGCTTCCGGTTACGGTTGCACCTTCATACTTGAAGTAAATCCTCGCCGGTGTGTCGAGGGCCTTCTCAAGGTTCGTCGCCCTGAAGAGCGGTGTTGGCCTGCCTATCTTGGCGTAGAGCTCGCGGACCTTCTTTGGAATCTCGATGTACCTTTCCGTGCTCATCTCCTGCTTTACAAGCTCCTCAGCGAAAATCCTTAACAGCTTCTCCGGCCTCATCGGCTCGTCGGTTTCCGGGTCGAGGGGCGGAGCCAAGGGCTCCGGGAGGTCGGGCAGTATGTTGTACCATCTCTTTGGTATCTTCGAATCGGGCAGAACGGCTTTCATTCTAACACCTCCTCAAATTCCTTTAATCCGTTCGAGAAAGGTCCCAAAGGGTGAGGGAATAAGAGCGTGAGAACTAAACCGGAGCGTTTAAGTGACAGAACTGCGCGGCCAAAAACAAGCCCCCCTGTTCAGCTCAGCGCCAAAAACAATCCCGCCTAACGGCTATGTCAGGGCTCGAGAGGCGACCTTCAAAGCCAAAAACAATCACTCCTGACCATCATGGCGCATCGAGGTAAGGAAACTGCGTTTCCTTAAGTTCTTTTCGGTTGCTTTATTGACGATAAGACGAATTGTACGTCTTTGGCTTCCCCTTTAACTGCCACAGCGACGAAGTATCCTCTGCGTTCGAGGCAAATGGAAGTCGTTTCCCCGTCGGAAGCGTCGAGCAGGTAGCGGGCGTAGTCGCACTGCCCGCGAATTCCGTACACGAGAAGGTTCACGCTGAGGTTTCTACCACCCACAGACATCAAAAACTCTTTTCCAGCGAGGGACCAGAGGGCAGGTTCTCTGGCGGGTTTCAGGACAAGGCTTCCGTTGAGCTCCGCTATCACGGCGTTGAGCACTTCCTCGGGAGTCGGCCCTTTAACTTCTCGGCCGTTCCGCAGGCCGCAGGGTGAAAGCTCCTCCGCCGAGTTTTTCACTTCTCCGGTTTTTCCGCTTAAAACGAGGATTTCTTTCCCTTTCAGGGCAACGTAGTGCGACCCTTCATTCCTTACCCAGAGAGACCACCTGCAGTCCCCGCTTTTTCCCTCCATTAGCTTGACGTATCCGGTTCCCTTGAGCTCGATTTCTATAGCTTTGTAGGTGTTCCTCACCCATTCCCCCGGCCAGTCCGATAGGCCGAGCTTTCCAACTCTGACGCTCCCGTTTGAGCTCCAGTTGAAGCGGTACCTTACGAAAGTCGGCGGCTCGCTCGCGTTCCAGAGGTAGTCGTCGTGCCAGCGGAGCGCAAATCCTTTGACGCCCCTGCAGGGGCCCCGCGCCGAGATGACGGCGAGGCCACCGCCGAGAATCCTTGTTTCGGCCAGGTATATACATTCCTCGCCCTTAGCGAAGAGGGCATCTCTCATGATGTCGGAGTCGCCTACGTAGTTCTCCACAATCCTTAGGTAGCCCTCCGATTCAACGCGTTTTGCGGCCTCACTGTAGGCGTTATCGGCCTTCTCACGTGGTTCATAGAGGGTTACATAACGGCCGAGGACTGGAAGTCTGACCCCTGAGGACTTCCAGGCAACCCCGCTGACGAGAATCGTCGAGTACTCAACCGTTTTGTTGCAGGAGTAAGTGAGTTCCCCACCACTCAGCGGCCAAGTATCGGCCTGTCGTCCCCAGCAGCCCGTAACAAAGTGGAGGCCGAACTCGACGTTCGGGCCCGTGACTGGAGGGGGCATCAAGAGGAGCATCAGGATGAGCGATGCCGCCAGAAACGGTGCCAGCTGGAGGGGCCTTTTGCTGTAGTAGTTCCTGAAAACCACTGGGGGTACGATAACCGCGGAGATGAAGAGGAGGACTCCGAGGAGGTGGTTGAGCTGGAGGATTATCCACGCGAGGGATGAGAGCAACGCCGAAACGGCAACGGAAGCAATCAGCTTGCCCGCCATGGGTCCTCCTCAGTTGTTACGTCTCGGGGGATATAACCTTTGTCATGGTTTCAAATTGTTTTGAAGCGTTCTGGACGGTTGATAAATTATGAAGAAAAGTCAGGTCGCTGGTTCCTGGATTATCTCAACCGCTCTGTTCACGTCCGCTTTTCTTCCCTTCAAAACCATGAGGACCGTGTAGTCCCCGGCATCGCTAACAAGGAACCTCAGCCCCCTATCCTTTTTCTTCATAAGGTACTCGGCATACTTAACCTGGGTGTCGCTCGAGTAAACGAGGATGAGCACTTCAACGCCGTCCCCTATCTCTGCCTCAAACGAGAGCTTGGCGAGGTACCAGTCCGGTAGGGGTCCCGTCCAGTTGGTCCTGCTGACGGTAATGTTGTTCTTCATGAATTTGGTTCCCAAGGCTAGAGCCTCGGATTCTGCGAGCTTCCATGGGCTCGGCGACGGTAGCGGGCTTGCATCGAGGGGTTTTCCACATAGCCAATGCTCCTCGCTTGCGTTCAGAACCGCGTTTGGTGCACCTCTGATGGCCAGAAACCTCGTTCCATTGTACGCGATATAATAAGCCTTCTTCCGGTTGCTCCAGTAGCTCCACTGGCACTTTATGCTACTCCAGTTTCCGGAAACCATGGAATACCCGATTTTTGATAGCTCGCCGATGACCTCGCCGTACACCTCGCTCGCGTTCTTCAGAGTTGCGTTGATTACCTCGACCCCCCCGCTCTTCTCCCAGCTCATGTTAACGAGGCTTGGGGGATCGGTGTAGCCCCAAATTTTGGGTTTCGGCACCGGCGCTACGTAGTAGTACTCCCAGTAGACCAGCCCAGCGAGGAGGGAAACGGCGAGGATGATTCCAGCGACCGCCTTCTTCATCTCCATCACCCGCAGGAGGCTCCTCTTGTATTGGCAACGCTCTCAATAGAGTCGTAGGCCCTTGAGCCATCCCCGGTGGGGCCGTCAAGCACCACAAGCGCGCGATAGTTAAGGGCGTGGATGCAGAGCGTTTTTCCCTCCAGGAGCGACCTCGCGTACTCAAGCTGTTCGTCCGTTGCGTAGATTAGAATCAGGATTTTCACCTTCCCCGCCTCTACACTGTAGTTGGCAAGGTTCCAGGGGATTTTTCCGTTCCACTCTGAGGGAACGACGATTACGCCGTCTTTCTCGAGGGCGTCGCCTATCAGCGAGGCGGTGTACGAGAGTGCTTTTTGGGGGCTCGGGCCGATGACGGTGGTCTTCCAACCCGGCTTTCCGCACTTTGAGGTCTCGTTCACCCACTCGACGACTGCATTCAGGTCTCCTCGCGCTACCAAGATACCATCTTTGGTTTCTCCAACGTAGTATGCCTTTCTCCCTTCCCAGATTGTCCACCTGCAGTCGCTCCAGTTGGCATAAACCGGATAGTATCCAAGGGCCAGGAGCTGGTCTTCGAGTTTCCCTTCGAGGTATCCCGGAAGGGTTGCCACCTCGACGTTCCCGTTCCTTTCCCAGCTCATGGTTTGGAGAACCGGCGGGTCGGTGAGGCCCCAGAGGGTCGGTTTTTCCGCAGGTTTAACACTTTCTCCCCCGTTCTCCCCGCTCCTCGGCAGGTAGTTTACGACGCCAACGGCTATGAGCGCGACCACGATAACGGCCAGAATCCTGTGCGTTCCCTTCATTTCAACACCTCACGCGACCTCGGTTTGCTCGTAGGGGCTCCTCCCCTGCCTGTGCTTCACGAGGAGCGAGTAAAAGAACTCCTTCAGCTCGGGCGACATGCCGTCGTCGAGGAGTATGTCGGCTTTTCCCGAGTAGTCCTTCTCGGCCTTCGTCACGAGCAGGGCAATCTTCGGGGTCAGGTGTTCAAGCAGGGCCTTACCGACCTCGGCATATTCTTCATCGTCGAGCTCCTCGTCGCTCTCGATTGCTATGTAGACGATGAACCCCTTCATCTGAACCGCCAGGACGGTTTCAGTTTCTGTCACCTCGAAGAAGGAGAAGTTGTAGCCCTCCCTCTCGGCCCTCGCTATGAGCAGGCCCTTTATCGAGAGCGTAACCGGTTTCTCCCCAATCTCGAAGATTAAATCCTCCGCGAACTCCCTTCGCGCTATCGAGTAAAGCTCGTCCCTCATGCTCGAACCTACTCCGGTTCGGATAAAAGACTTTTGGAACAGATTTATAACTTCCGTGCCATCATCTCACTTGGTGGTGTTATGAAGGTGGTCCGTTTCGGCGTCTCCGTACCCGAGGAGTTGCTCGAAAAGTTTGACAGGATAATCGAGGAGAAGGGCTACGTGAACAGGAGCGAGGCCATAAGGGACCTCATGAGGGACTTCATAATCAGGCACGAGTGGGAGACCGGCGATACTGAGGTTGCGGGAACGATAACGATGCTCTACAACCACGACGAGGCGGACGTCGTCAAGGAGCTCCTCGACCTGCAGCACGAGTACCTCGAGGAGATCGTTTCCAGCATTCACGTCCACATGGACGAGCACAACTGCCTCGAGGTCGTCATAGTCAAGGGAAAGGCGAGCAGGATAAAGGAGATAGCGGACAGGCTACTGAGCCTCAAGGGAGTGAAGCACGGCAAGCTCGTCATGACGGGAACCGGGAAGGAGCTGGTTTAACCGACCACCTCCACTATTTCTCCACCTCCCGGAGGCAGAATCGCGTTCAAGTCCTCCTCGCGAACCTTGTAGCCCCACTTCTCGAGGATTCCGCGTATCTTCTTGACGAGCTCGCCCTTCTTGAGCCTGCCGGGTCTTATGACGATGTACCTGTCCGTGTGGGCCTTAATCGCGTCAACGGGCGCGCAGACGACGTAGTCCTCCCCCTCATAGTTTATGACTCCCACCGCCAGCTTGAGCGGTAGTCCCCTAAGCCAGTTCCTCTTTCCGTAGACCATGAAGGCTCCCTTGCCGAGGTACTCACCGCTGGGAGCCTGCTTAGTCACCTGATTGGGATACGCCCAGTAGGCGTCCGCTCCATACAGCCCCTGACTCCACGCCCTGCTCATCGAGACCGCGAACTGACAGGCCTCGAAGATGGTCTTCTCTCCAGCTTTCTGCCCGTCCTTGATGGCGACGTGGGGAGCGCCGTAAACATCTGCATGACAGTAGAGGTCGTTCTCTGCCATATGCCTCTTTATGAGAACCTCGTTGGTTCCCGCGTCCTTTCCAGCCAGGACGAGGAAGCCCTCGCTCGAAACGAACCAGCGGAACTTCTCGAACCACTTCTTCTTTCTCCTCTCGATTTTCCTCACGTTCAGTTCCTTCTTCATCTCTTCTTCTATGAGCTTTTCAACCTCGTCGAGCTTGCGCTTCGTGTCCTCGTAGGCCTTGAGCGCTCCCTCATACTTGTGCCTGAACTTCTTGGCCTTCTCATAGTAGAGCTCGGCGTTCTCGCCTATGCTTTTGTTGAGGTAGAGCTTGACCTTCTTCCCTTCCAGCTCAATCGTTACGGCCTTCTCCCTCGGGTCGATGGATTTTACCATGAGTGCAACTTTGTTGCCCTCTTTTTTGCCCGCCTCTATGCGCTTCCTGAACTCCTCCCAGCCGAGCTTTTCGGTGGCCTTCCTGAACTCCTCCAAAAGCCTCTCTATGAGGGCGTAGTTCGCGTAGATTAAATCTCCTATCTCCTGGTTCTCGTTCATTGCCTTCTCGAAGCCCTTCAGCATCTCCTCCTGCTTCCTCAGCGTCGCCAGCAACTGCCTCTTCTTGTTTTCGAGCTTCCTCGTCCTCTCGATTTTGGCCTTCTCGATTGTGAGCTTACCGAAGTACTCGTCGAGGGCCTCGCTGAACGTTTTAAAATAGCGCTTCTCAAGCCCCTCATATATTTTCAGCTCGATTGGAACAACGTCGTGCATGTTGCCGTCCTTGTAGACGATGTTCGGCCTCGGCTCGTCGTTGAAGGTTCCCATCATCGCCTCGTAGACCTTCTTCAAATCCTCGTCGCTCAGCTCCTTCACAGGGGTGGTTTTCTCGAAGCCGGCCCTTATGGAAATCTCCTCCGCGTAGAGGCCCCCCATGTTGAGCTTCCTCGCCAGAGCTCTGACGAGCTCAAGCTCCTCGTTCTCCCTCATCAGCTCAAAAAAGCGCTCGAAGCTGACCTCCAGCGGGTTCTCTCTCGCCGGCGGGAACTTGTACTCTGCCTTGGGCTTTATCGCCCTGTCCTTGTACTCCTCGTATCTCAAAGCGGCAACAATCCTGTTCTCGGAATCCACGAGGACGATGTTGCCCCTCCTGAAGAGCTCGCCGATGAGCGTGTAGTCGCCGACACGAATCTTGACAATCCTGTCGAACTGGTGTTGTTCTATCGCGTCTATAAAGCCTCCGCTCAGGTGCTTTCTGAGGAGCATCGTGAAGCTCGAAGGCTGTTTCGGCGCCTCCTTGACGTAGCTCGTTAAATGAAACCTCTTCCCGGCCTGGAGGATTAAATCGACCCTGCCTTCCTTCGTGCGGAGCTTAATCCTAATCTCGTCGCCGTCGTGATAGACCTTGTCAACGCGAGAGCCAACGAGCCACTGGAGTTCTCTCACGACGTAGCGTATGTCAACTGAACTCATCTCTTCCTTCATTCTCTCACCCGAAAAGAGTAGAGGGCGGGGGTTAAAAGGTTAAAGCCTGAGCGCGAGCAGAACGAGAGCCCCCGCAATCGCGAGGGAGGCCCTAACCGCGTCGCTCTTGTCCCCTTCAACGGCCTCACTCAGCAGTCCAAAGGATAGTCCCACTAGGCCGATGTCGTATAGGACGTAGGCCAGCCTTGTGAAGTCCCTAACGGGCATGGAGAGAATCGAGATTATAGCCCCAAGAAGAACCACCGCGAGGGCCCCTGCGATGAAGCCGCTCTCCGTCCCCGTGAGCTCGTCCAACCTCATAGTATCACCAAACTTCCTACGGGTTCGGAAATAAAACGTTTTCCATGCACATTACTGGTCACGGTGACAGGTCTGTTCCGAATAAGGTTAAATACGATGAGGCTTAAACACCACCGGTGATACCATGAGGGGCTACCTAACCTTTGTCCTTCACACTCACCTTCCCTACGTCAGGAAGCACGGCAAGTGGCCCTTCGGTGAGGAGTGGCTCTACGAGGCGATGAGCGAGAGCTACCTGCCCCTGCTCATGGAGTTCGAGCGCTTGAGGGACTCGGGCGTTCGCTTCCAGCTCGTGGTGAACATAACGCCCGTCCTGATGGAACAGCTGGCCGACGACTACGTCAAGGCCGAGTTTGAGAAGTATCTCTTGAGGAAAATCGAGAGGACCAGGGAGGACCTTGCATCTGGCAAATACCCCGAGAGGCCCGTTAGAGAAGCCCTCCGTCACTTCGAGCGCGTTTACTCATACTGGAAAGCCATAAACGGCGACGTAATCGGCAAATTCCGGGAGCTCCAGGAGGAGGGCTACCTTGAAATCATAACCTCCCCTGCGACACACGCCTACCTTCCCCTCCTCTGGAGGGAGGAGTCAATACACTCCCAGATAGCCAATGGGATAGCAACCTACGAGAAGCACTTCGGGAAGAGGCCAAGGGGGATGTGGGTTTCCGAGTGCGCCTACAGACCTTCCGGCAGGTGGCAGCTTCCCGGCGGAAGGACCGTTGAGAGGAAGGGGGTGGAGAGGTTCCTTGAGGAGTTTGGAATCGAGTACTTCTTCGTCGAGAGCAACCTCATTGATGACGGACCGGTCAGCGACTCCTACGGCGCCCCGGTTCCTACTGGTTCTCTCGCAACGCTCCGGCCATACTGGGTCAAGGGCTCTAACGTCGCCGTCTTCGCGAGAAACCGCGAGACGGGCCATCAGGTCTGGAGCGCGCACTACGGCTACCCCGGCGACTTCTGGTACAGGGAGTTTCACAGGAAGGCCGAGCGGAGCGGCAACCAGTACTGGCGTGTGACGGGTAAGGACGTTGATTTGGGAGATAAGGACTTCTACGACCCCGAGAAGGCCCTTGAGCGGGTTGAAGCGCACGCGAGGCACTTCGTCTGGCTCGTCGAGACCTTGCTGGGTGAGTTCGAAGAGAAAACGGGCGAGAAGGGAATAATCGTCTCTCCCTACGACACCGAGCTCTTCGGCCACTGGTGGTACGAGGGCGTCAGATGGCTCGGGCGCGTCCTTGAGCTTCTGGCGGAGAGGGGAATCAAGACGACGACGCTTTCAGCCTTCCTCTCCAACTACTCCGGCGAGAGGCTTGAGGTCGAACTGCCCGAGGGCTCGTGGGGCGCCAACGCGGACCACTCAACGTGGTGGAATCCGGAAACGGAGTGGACATGGGAGGAAATCTACCGCGCGGAGGAGCGTATGGTCGCGCTGGCGAGCCGCTTTTACGGGAAGGACAAGCTTGGCGATAGGGCGATAGAACAGCTCGCGAGGGAGCTTCTAATCCTCGAGGCGAGTGACTGGCAGTTCCTCATAACGACCGGCCAGGCGAAGGCCTACGCCGAGAGGCGCGTTCTGCTTCACGCCAGGGACTTCCACAGGCTCGCCAACGAGGTCGTCAGGTACTTCAATGCTGGCGAGATGGACGTTTCACTCCTCGAGGGCCTTGAGGAGCGCGACAACCCTTTCAGGTCGGTGATAGTTGCCCACTACGTCAGCGACAGTTCTCCAGAGCTTGAGGAGTACGTGGAGCCCCCGGAGGTGCCGCCGGAGGAGAGGGGTAGAACGGAGGAAGTGGGAGGAACGTTCGTTGAGGCGGAAGCCGAGCTCGGTGAGAGCGTCTTCGAGGGTTCCGATGGGAGGTTCTACGCGAGTTCGCTCGCCTTCGTAAAGAGGAGGAAGCCGAAGGTTCCCCTCGCGAGGAGGATTGACACGAGGCTGACAAAGAGGGTCGAGGGGATTAGAACGCCCAGGAAGCCGAAGGCCGAGAAGAAACGCCCACGGTTGAAGCGCCTCATAGACGTCAAGGGCATTGGCCCCAAAACCCTTGTGAAGCTTAATAACGCGGGGATAAACACACCCGAGGACCTTCTTCATGCGGACCTTGAGGAGCTCGCAAGGAAAACGAGGATTTCAATAAAAAGGTTGAGAAGGTTCGTGGAGCAACTTTAGAGGAAGGCGTGGCGGTGCCTGTAGAGCAGGTAGAGGCCGTACACGATGAGGTACAGCTCGACGGCGCTGAGGACAACCATGAATATCAGCCAGCCCTTGACGAACTCCGGGCTCTTGTTGAAGGTCTCCGCTATTTTTTCTATGGCACCGGGCGTCGTCAGCTGCCTCCAGCCGTAGGTCAGTCCCATGACACCCTGGATTATCGGGATTGGAGCCGCTGAGTATGCCAGGAGAAGGCCGGTGTAGCCCCTCCTCTGGAGGGAGAGCATCGATAGTATTATCGGGAGCGCCAGGATTAGGGCTGTTACGGCCATCACCTGACTCATGTAAACACCAACGAGTAGGAAAAACGCAGTCATGCCGAATATGTAGGTGCGGTAGGCCTTCTTCAGCTCCCTGAGCATCTCCGGGTCGAAGTCGTAAACGGCCGACTTGGAGTAGAGGTTCATCTTCTTTACCCGCTCAATGTACTTCTTCTTGCCCTCACGCTCAATTCCCTTGTCCGTGCTGAGGTTCTTCAGCTCCTTCGCCTTCTTGAAGAAGAACTCCGCCAGCTGGACGTTGTCGTTCTTAACGTTCTTTGACAGCTGTCTGAAGTTCTCAGCGGCCTCCTTTATGAGCTTGATGACCTTCCTCTTCTCCTTCTCGCTCAGAACCGTGAGCCTTTCAACGCGAGGTATCGTCGTTTCCAGAACCTCGGCAGTGTCCTCAAGAATCCCCGGACTTTTCACGTCTATCCCTCCAAAACTAAAAAAAAGAAGGGGGTTTAAGACCCTTGCCCCTGCTTCTCCGCCTCGAGGAGCTTCCCTATGCTCCAGAACATTAGGGCGAAGATAACGAACCACGCGAAGAGCATGTAGATTACCCAGCTTCCCATTGCCATCACCTCAGACCTTTATGAGCACCTCGTTCTTCGCTATCTCCTCGCCGTACTTCCTCTTGATGGCGAAGTAGGTTTCGATGGCTCCGATAATGAACATCACTATAATCACTGCACCTACCGTCGGCGGAATTCCGCCGCTAACGAAGCCCTTGAAGGTTCCGACCAGCGGAATCAGCAGAAATATTGGCGCCACTATGAGGGTAATCCACTTGTAGAACGTTGGAACCCGGATGTAGGCTCCTTTGTGAAGCTCCTCCCAGAAGTTGCTGGGCTTGAAGAGGTACACCGCAACTATGATGTCCAGCAGGGCCAGCAGGGTGAGCTGGAAGCTAATCCAGTTGTCGAGTGGGGTGACATAGTTGTCGAGGCCGATGTAGATAACCGGCAGGCCGAGTATGAAGTATATCAGCAGCACGAGCCATGTGCCGACGTTCCTCTTGATGTTGAGGTCTTCCTCAAAGAGTGCCACGAGGTAGTTGTACATTGCTATTGCCGAGGTCCATCCGGCGAACCAGAGCAGGAGGAACCAGAGTGCGCCGAAGAACCTTCCGACCTCTCCCATGCTGACGAATGCGTTTGGCAGGCTCGTGTAAGCGAAACCGAGACCGAACTTGTGGCCAATCCATGAGAGGGCGGCGCTCTTGCCCTGGTCCAGGACATTTGCCGGAACAATCTTCGGAGCGTAGGCGGTCGCCAGCGGAATGGCGAGCGAACCACCGAGGATGACCTCTGCGAACTCGTTGAGCGAGACCGTGGCTATACCGGAGAGAGCGACGTCATCGTTGGGACCGAGATAACTGGCGTAGTTCTGGATGATACCCATACCGAGCGAGAGTGTGAAGAATATCTGTCCCGCGGCCGCGAGCATGACCGCCGAGAAGTGCGCCTTGAGGTATGCCCAGTTCGGGGTCCAGATGAACGCGAATCCGTCGAGTGTGCTCCAGTTCGGGTTGATTGGTGAACCGAGGACGAAGACGTAGCCGACCATTATGATGGCGAAGACGTAGAGCAACGGCATCATGACCTTGACCCACTTCTCGATACCCTTGCTGACACCCCTTCCGACAGCTATGGCGATGGTGACTATGGTTATACCCCAGAAGAGGAACACCTCCGCGTGGTTGCTGAGATAGTTGCTGAAGAACTGTCCCGTGTTCTTGCCGAAGTATGCACCGGTGATGCTGAACCAGGTGTACGCGGCTGACCAGCCGATGAGGTGCAGGTAGTAACTGTTGAGCAGGGTGACTCCAGCAAAAGCCACCATACCGCTGATGACACCCATTATGAGGGCGCTTCTCGGCTTGAGGCTCTCCCTGGCCATGAGGTAGTAGCTCGGGCCGATGGTTCCGTGGCCGTACTTGCCCCCGTACCTTCCGGCGACCCATTCAACCCACATTATTGGTATTCCGAGGAGGAACAACGCCAGGAAGTAGGGCACCATGAAGGCGCCGCCACCGTTCTGGGCGACTTGGGTTGGGAACCTCACAAAGTTACCAAGGCCAACCGCGTTTCCGGCCATGGCCAAAATTAAACCAATCTTGGTCGCCCATTGGTCCCTCTGCTGTTCCATTTTCAGCCACCTCCATACTTAAATGTATTGTAGCTTATACCAATGCCCACCTCGGGGGCACTATGTATAAAGGCTTTCATCGTATAAAAAGCTTTTTGGGGGCCCCTTTCGACGAAAGACGATTTACTTTCCCGTAAAATAACTCGGGGCGGTTTGTTGTCATTTTTCCAAATTTTAAACAGAGAAACGTACGTTCTGTGCCCATATGACAAGTACTCGTTAAAATATTTGTCATTTTTTCAACAAAATGGCGTGGACAATCGTTTTATACTTTCCCCTCAAACCCACATTGCCCGATGATTGGAAAGAGAGTGAGCTGATTGTGTGATGACCGACTTCTCGCTGAGGGCCCTTTTCACATCTCTTCATTGTTGAATTTTGATGTCCATTGATGTTCATAAAATCTTGGATGTACATCCCTCTTTTTGGCTAAAAATTTCGAGAGAACTTTTTATTTCTTCGAAAATTTGAGATGCTAACTTTTTGTTGCAAACTAAGCTTTCTCCTGCCTCCTTTTCCGAAAGGTTTATATATGCAAAGGTCGTAGGGGATATCGCAGATTACCGAAACTTGAGGTGGTAGATATGGTCGAGATAGACCCCTTTGAGATGGCCGTTAAGCAGCTTGAGAGGGCTGCCCAGTACATGGACATAAGTGAGGAGGCCCTTGAGTGGCTCAAGAGGCCCATGAGGATTGTTGAAGTTAGCGTTCCCATCGAGATGGATGACGGTTCTGTTAAAGTCTTCACGGGATTCCGCGTTCAGCACAACTGGGCCCGCGGCCCAACCAAGGGTGGTATAAGGTGGCACCCTGCCGAGACCCTCAGCACCGTTAAGGCCCTCGCCACCTGGATGACCTGGAAAGTTGCCGTTGTTGACCTCCCCTACGGTGGCGGCAAGGGTGGCATCATCGTTGACCCGAAGAAACTCTCCGAGAGGGAGCAGGAGAGGCTCGCCCGCGCTTACATAAGGGCCATCTACGACGTCATCGGCCCGTGGACCGACATTCCTGCCCCGGACGTTTACACCAACCCCAAGATAATGGGCTGGATGATGGACGAGTACGAGACCATAATGAGGCGCAAGGGTCCGGCCTTTGGTGTCATAACCGGCAAGCCGCTCAGCATCGGCGGTTCCCTCGGAAGGGGCACCGCCACCGCCCAGGGTGCTATCTTCACCATCAGAGAGGCCGCCAAGGCGCTTAACATGGACCTCAAGGGCAAGACCATCGCCGTCCAGGGCTACGGTAACGCCGGTTACTACACCGCCAAGCTCGCCAAGGAGCAGCTCGGCATGAAGGTCGTCGCCGTCAGCGACAGCAAGGGCGGTATCTACAACCCGGACGGCCTCGACCCGGACGAGGTTCTCAAGTGGAAGCAGGAGCACGGCTCAGTTAAGGACTTCCCAGGCGCGACCAACATCACCAATGAGGAGCTCCTCGAGCTCGATGTTGACGTCCTTGCTCCGGCTGCCATCGAGGAGGTCATTACCGAGAAGAACGCCGACAACATCAAGGCCAAGATTGTCGCTGAGGTTGCCAACGGTCCGGTTACCCCTGAGGCCGACGACATACTCCGCGAGAAGGGCATCCTCCAGATTCCGGACTTCCTCTGTAACGCCGGTGGTGTCACCGTCAGCTACTTCGAGTGGGTCCAGAACATCAACGGCTACTACTGGACCGAGGAGGAAGTCCGCGAGAAGCTCGACAAGAAGATGACCAAGGCCTTCTGGGAAGTCTACAACACCGCCAAGGAGAAGAACATCCACATGCGCGATGGTGCCTACGTCGTCGCTGTCCAGAGGGTCTACCAGGCCATGAAGGACCGTGGATGGGTCAAGAAGTGATTTCTTCTCCCTTCTTTTCCTTCTCAGTTCTCCCTTCGGTTCTTGAAAGCAGTTTGCTGGGATAAGAAAAGACTAAAAAGAAGGTCAACCCTTCGTCCAGTAGTCCTTCTCCTCCACCATCGCCCTTATCATCTCGTCCTCGTCCCTGAACATCGTCCGCCTCGATGGGTTCTGCATGCCGTAGAACTCCATGAACGGACTTGGACGCCTCTTGAAGGGGTAGTAGAGGTATATCGCCGCAAGCGTCCTGTATGCTTCTGCCATCTCGCTGACGACTCCTGCCGAAACGCCCTCGGCGTAGTGGTAGACCGCTATGGCCCTGCTGACATCGACGAGGTTGAAGTCCCTCTCAACGAGCTGTCTCCTCAGTATCTCGGTGGCCTGCTCTATGTCCTCCCTCTCAAGCTCGTCCACCTCGTTCCCGTCGAGGAGGTGTTTTATCCTGATTTTCTTCACGTTCGGGTTCTTGGCGACCTGGTTGTCGTATTCAGCGACGACCCACCAGTCGTCCAGGGCACCGGGGTCGAGAACGGTAAAGTGCTCGCTCAGTTTGTCGTAGAAGCCCCTGACGCGGTGGTAGTACTCCTCCTCGTGGCCGGTCATCGGGTAGCTGAGGTAGACGAGGGGCTTCTCCTTCTCCCTGAACAGCAGGTCAAGGAAGACCTCCGGCGGGTGCCTTATGCCGAACTGGAGGACGTAGCGGACGTTTATTCCCTCCTTCTTGAGCTCGTGGACCAGGGTTTTCACGTGGTTTATCGCATCTTCGCGCCACATGACGAGCGTGGTGAGCTTTATGTTGTCCGGGTCGTTGCCGAAGCGCTCGAACCACTCCGGGTCGTTGATTATCCTCCTCCTGACCGAGAGCACGTCGTCGAGGACGATGATGACTCTATCAGGTTTGAGGAGCTTGAGGTTGCTGAGGGTGAAGCCTATAACGCTCCCGCTCCCCCAGCGGAAGAGGCTCGGTGTCGAAACGAGGTGAAACCTTTTGTCGCTCTCGTCTATCTCCCGCCTTATTCTCTCGAAGGCCTCGTCGCGAATCTCGTTCATCAAGTCCTGGTGGTTTATCGCGAAGTCGAGGACGTTCTTGCGGGTTATCTTAACCCCCCTCTCCTTTCCGACCTCGCGGAGGTATTCGAAGACGTGGTAGTAGGCGTAGCTCTCCCCGTTGGCCTTTTCAAGGGCCTCGCTCAGGTATTCGTCGCGCCCGTTGAGGGGCGGGCCGGTTAGAAGGATTACCTCCTTTGCCATGACAACCACCCAAGGGAGTGGGGCGAAACCTTTAAATACTCTTTCTCTAAGCGGGGTTCAGAGGTTCTTCTATTCTAAAAACCAACTCCAGGGGTGTTGTAGTTGACTGAGAACCTAAAGGGAACCACTACCGTCGGCGTAGTTTGCAAGGACGGTGTAGTTTTAGCGGCAGACAGAAGGGCATCACTCGGCAACATGGTGCTTTCTGAGGGCGTCACGAAGGTCTTCCAGATAGACGAGCACCTCGCCCTGGCAGGAGCGGGGAGCGTTGGCGACATACTGAGCCTCGTCAGACTTCTAAGAGCCGAGGCAAAGCTCTACCGCGCGAGGGTCGGCAGGGAGATGAGCGTCAAAGCCCTCGCCACTCTCACGTCGAACATACTGCACGGGAACCGCTTCATGCCCTACTTCGGCTGGTTTCTGATTGCCGGCTACGACGAGAAGCCGGGCCTCTACTCGATAGACATGGCCGGTGGCGTCACGGAGGACAAGTTCACCGCCGCCGGTTCCGGAATGGAGTTCGCCTTCTCAATCCTTGAGGAGAACTACCGCGATGACCTCTCACTGGAGGATGGAATAAGGCTCGCCCTGAAGGCGATAAAGGCTTCCACCCGCAGGGACGTTTTCACCGGGGGTGGGGTTACACTCGTGACGGTAACGGAGGACGGCTACCACGAGTGGAGCGAGGAGGAACTCAAAGCGCTGTTCTGAGGTGGTGGCGTTGATTCGGAGGGAAACCTACGTTGACGAGATACTCAAGGAGATTCGCGAGGTCATAGCCCAAATGGTTCCGCCGAACGCGAGGATAACCGACGTCGAGTTCGAGGGGCCGGAGCTCGTTATATACACCAAGAACCCGGAGGCGATAATGAAGGACGGCGACCTCATCAGGAACCTCGCGAAGGTTCTGAAGAAGAGGATAAGCGTCCGCCCGGACCCGGACATCCTAATCCCGCCCGAGAAGGCCGAGGAGATGATTAAGGAGCTCGTCCCGAAGGAGGCCGAGATAACGAACATAAGCTTTGACCCCTCCGTCGGCGAGGTTCTCATAGAGGCCAAGAAGCCCGGCCTCGTCATCGGAAAGAACGGCGAGACGCTTCGCCTAATCACCCAGAAGGTCCACTGGGCGCCAAGGGTTGTCAGGACCCCACCGCTCCAGAGCCAGACGATTTACTCGATAAGGCAGATTCTCCAGACCGAGAGCAAGGACAGGAGGAAGTTCCTCAGGCAGGTTGGCAGGAACATCTACCGCAAGTCCGAGTACAAGAGCAGGTGGATTAGGATTACCGGCCTCGGAGGCTTCCGCGAGGTCGGAAGGAGCGCCCTCTTAGTTCAGACCGATGAGAGTTACGTTCTCGTTGACTTCGGCGTGAACATTGCAGCTATGAGGGACCCGCTCAAAGCGTTTCCGCACTTCGACGCTCCAGAATTCCGCTACGTCCTCGACGAGGGCCTTCTCGACGCGATAATCATAACCCACGCCCACCTCGACCACAGCGGAATGCTCCCGTACCTCTTCCGCTACAAGCTCTTCGACGGGCCGATTTACACGACCCCGCCGACGAGGGACTTGATGACGCTCCTTCAGCAGGACTTCATCGAGATTCAGCACATGAACGGCGTCGAGCCCCTGTACAGGCCGAGGGACATAAAGGAGGTCATAAAGCACACCATAACCCTCGACTACGGAGAAGTCCGCGACATAGCCCCTGATATAAGGCTGACCCTCCACAACGCCGGTCACATACTCGGCTCGGCGATAGTTCACCTCCACATAGGCAACGGACTTCACAACATAGCCGTAACCGGCGACTTCAAGTTCATCCCGACCAGGCTCTTCGAACCGGCGGTAAACAGGTTCCCGCGCCTTGAGACCCTCGTCATGGAGTCCACCTACGGCGGAAGCAACGACTACCAGATGCCGAGGGAAGAGGCCGAGAAGAAGCTCATAGAGGTCATAAGAGAAACAATCAAGCGCGGTGGAAAAGTGCTCATTCCGGCGATGGCGGTCGGTAGGGCCCAGGAGATAATGATGGTTCTCGAGGAGTACGCGCGCGTCGGGGGAATAGAGGTTCCGATTTACCTCGACGGAATGATTTGGGAAGCTACAGCAATTCACACAGCCTACCCGGAGTACCTCAGCAAGAGCCTCCGCGAGCAGATATTCCACGAGGGATACAACCCGTTCCTCAACCCGATATTCAAGAGCGTCGCCAACTCGCGCGAGAGGCAGGACATCATAGACTCCGGAGAGCCTGCGATAATCATAGCCACCTCGGGCATGCTCGTCGGCGGGCCGAGCGTCGAGTACTTCAAACAGCTTGCCCCAGACCCGAAGAACAGCATCATCTTCGTCAGCTACCAGGCCGAGGGAACCCTCGGAAGGCAGGTGCAGAGAGGTTTGCGCGAGATACCGCTCATCGGAGAGGACGGCAGGACAGAGGTCGTTCAGGTCAACATGGAGGTCCACACGATAGACGGCTTCTCCGGCCACGCGGACAGGAGGGAACTTATAAGCTACGTCGCCCGCGTCAGGCCGAGGCCGGAAAGGATAATCACCGTCCACGGCGAGGCCCACAAGTGCCTCGACCTCAGCTCCAGCATACACAGGAAGTTCGGCATCTCCACTAGGGCACCCAACAACCTCGACGCCATAAGGCTCAAGTGATGGGCTCGCTGAGCCCTTCCTCTTTTCGATAACGTTTTAAATCTCTCCCACAAGAGCCCCTTAGGTGGGAGGACGTGAAGATAGAGTACAAGTTCTCGTTCGCGGTTTACATATGGGGCATTATCACCGGGGTAATCAGCGGACTGCTGGCTTACTACAACAGGAGCGCATGGATACTCGGCTTCCTGCTCTACTTCTTCGTGGACAAGTTCGTCATGGCGCTGATTAAGGAGCTCCCTCCGGACGTCCCGGACGAGAGGGCGATACTCAGGAAGGCCTTCTGGGGCTGGCTGTTGTTCTGGCTCTACTTCACGATGCTCAGCTACTCGGTGGCCATCAACTTCCAGCCGGTCTGCTACTCCAACCAGAGCCTCCTCTATCAGGTCGTTCACAACGGAACGGCCGGGATTAAATGCGTGTTTAACGTGACCAACGTGACGGGGTGATTTCATGAACGTTGAGGAAATGAAAAAGGCCGTTGCCAAAGAGGCCCTTAACCTCATCGAGGACGAGATGGTCATTGGTCTCGGTACCGGCTCTACGACCGCCTACTTCATCCGCTACCTCGGGAAGCTCATCATGGAGGGTGAACTTGAGGAGGTCTACGGCGTCCCGACCTCATACCAGGCGAGGCTCTTGGCCCTTGAAGCCGGTGTTCCGGTTGTGAGCCTCGACGAGGTTGACGCGATAGACATAGCGATTGACGGAGCGGACGAGGTTGACCCGCAGATGAACCTAATCAAGGGGCGCGGTGCCGCGTTGACCATGGAGAAAATCATCGAGTACAGGGCCGGAATGTTCGTCGTCCTCGTTGACGAGACCAAGCTCGTCGAGTGGCTCGGCCAGAGAATGCCCGTCCCAATAGAGGTTATCCCGGTCGCCTGGCGTGCCATCGCGGAGGAGATAGAGGTCTTCAACGCCACCGCCGAGCTGAGGATGGCCGAGAAGAAGGACGGGCCCGTCGTTACGGACAACGGCAACTTCATACTCGACGCCAGGTTCCACCGCATAGAGGACCCGCTTGACCTTGAGATAGAGCTCAACAACATTCCCGGCGTCGTCGAGAACGGAATCTTCGCTGACATAGCCGACCTCGTCCTCGTCGGCACGAAGGACGGGGTCAAGAGGATGGAGCGCTGAAGCAAGGTTTATAAACTCAGCCCTTTTTCACTTCTTCGGGAGTCCCGCGAGCGCGGGGGTTGCCGAGCCTGGTCAAAGGCGGTGGACTCAAGATCCACTCCCGTAGGGGTTCCGGGGTTCAAATCCCCGCCCCCGCACCACAACAGCCCTTGCTTGCGCAAGCGCTGGCGGAAGGTTAAGTGCCTTTTTTAAGAGTGCAAGTTTTGAAGGGGTTTCTGTCAAATTTGCTTCATTTCCAAGAGTTTCACTCTGAGAAGGCGCCCGAAGGGCGCCGATGGTAAGTTGAAACTATCTCAAGGAGTTTTGGTGTAGTGTTAAACCCCCGCTGGTTGCTCTTTTGTTAGTGCACGACTGACCTCTTGCTCTTTGGTAAGAAGGGCGCTTATTTCGCCAGCCTTTCTTAAAGGCTGTGGGCAAAGTTTCATCAAAATTAGGCATGCCTTTTGAATGGTTTGTTCTCAGGGGGGTTTACTTCTAAACCCGCCAGTTTTGAATGTGTTTTCCTCCCGTTAGCGCCCTCCGGGCGCCTTCAAAGAGAGAAACACTCACAAAAGGAGCAACTCTAGTAGAAACCCCCGCTAGAACTTGCATTTTCAAAAAAAGCACTTAATCTTCCGCCAGCGCTGAAGCTTTTGGAAAAAGCTTCACCAAAAGCTCGTGATTCCTCTTCAGGGCTCCTCTTCAAAGGATTTCAAAATCAAGTCAGCCGTTGAGAGTTTGAATTCACAATCTAAGGACTCCCTCACACGGGTTCTGCTTGAACCGCGCTCCAAAGGAGCGCTACAGACGTGAACCCATTTAAAAGGCGCTTTCAAAGGAATTCCATCTTCAAAGAAGCAACTCAAAGGGAAAATCCACTCAAAGAATGGCCTCTTCAAAAGGAATCACGAACCTTGATCAAACTTCGCGAAGGCGAAGTTTGTTGTGGAGCCCCGGGCGGGGTTTGAACCCGCGACCTGCCGCTTACCAAGCGGCCGCTCCACCAGGCTGAGCCACCGGGGCGCTGTTGACGTTGATACGATGGAGGGAGCCTTTATAAATTTTTCCCTCCGAGCTTCTCGACGAGACCCTTGAGGACGTCCTTGAACGCTGAAGCGTCAATCCACTTGATGCCCATCTTCTGCGCCCAGGTTAGTATTCCAACGTCCGCAGAAACTATCGTCGCGTCCAGCTCCTTGGCGAGAAGGATTAGCTCGAAGTCCTCCTTGCTGTCAACGATTCCTTCTCGAAGGGCCTTACGATAGTTCCTCCGGAGCTTCTGGATTATCTTGTCCACGTTGTCCGTCTCGACGACGCTCTCTCGAACGGCCTTCTCGGCAACTCTAAGCCCCTTGTCAACCCGCCTCCTTATGTCGTCTATGAGCTCGTAAACGACGAAGGCCGGAATCTTGAGGTCGTGCAGGTTGGGGGGCTTCTTTATGATGTAGAGCTCTATCTCCGGCTTCAGCTCCTCGTCAACGAAGTGCATGACCTCGCGGTAGATGCCCGGCGGCATGTAGAACTCCACCTTCCCGAAGAGCTTCCCGGCGTAGCCTAGAAAGGTCTTCATGGCCTCGGTCGGGTTATCGCCGAAGTCCTTTCGGATTTCGGGGTTGACGAATATGCTCGTGTCGAGGACGAACCTCAGCGTCATCGGCCACCACAAGGTTATTTAGGATCCGGGCTTTAAAAGGTTGGGTGGAAGCATGAAGGTTGGCGTTGCCTTTGGGGTTAGTGAACTCGCGAATCCAAAGTCGTTTGAGAAGAAGGCCTCCGAGTTCCTCACTGCCCTTGCCGGGGACTTCGACGTCGTCGGTGGCTTCATGCTGAGCTCAAGGGCAGACTTTCGGGAGGCCAAGGAGGAGCTCAACTTCAACGAGGTTGATGCTATAATCCTCTACCCCTTAACGGGTGGGACTGAAGGGTTCCTCAAAGAGTTCTTCGTCTTCAGAAGGCCCACCGTAATCTTCGGCGACCCCTTCAACAACTCCCTCGCCGCTGGAATTGAAATCAGGGAGTTCCTGCGCGAGAGGCTCGTCCCCTCGACGCTTGTCAAGGATATGAACGAGCTCAAGGCCGCTCTGCTCGCATACGAAGACTCCCTCGAAACCCTCGAACCATTCCTCCGGGCCAGGCTCGGCCTCATCGGCAGAATCTCCCCCTGGCTCGTCAACGAGAAGTTTGAGCTCCCCTACACGAGGATTAGCCTCAAGAAGTTCTACGAGTACTACGATAAGGTGAGCGATGAGGACGGCTGGAAGGTCGTTGAGGAAATCTTTGAGCGGGCAAGCGAGGTGAAGGAACCCGGAAAAGATGCCTTAACAAAGGCGGGCAGAATCTACCTTGCAATCAAGGAAATCCTGCGCGATTACAGGCTCGATGGCTTCACGATAGGCTGTTTTGACCTCATAGGCAAGCTCAACGCGACGCCCTGTCTGGCCCTCGCAATGTTCAACGCCGAGGGGATTCCGGCCGGCTGTGAGGGCGAGCTGAATTCGCTCCTCGGCATGTACATTGTGAGGAAGTACTTCGATAAGCCCGCCTTCATGGGCAACGTTGCGGACTTCGGGGAAAACCACGTGATAATCGCCCACTGCACCGCGCCCCTGCTCTGGCGCTACCGCCTGAGGAGCCACTTCGAGAGCGGTATGGGTGTTGGCGTTGACGTCGAGTTCCCCCGGGGGAAGGCGAGCCTCTTCAAGCTCCGCGGAAGGCGTGCGGTGGTTGCGGACGTTGAGGTCCTTGGAAACGAGCACCTTGAGAACAGGTGCAGGACGCAGGTGAAGCTCAAAATCGATGACGCCCCGGAGTTCCTCGACGGAACGCTTGGAAACCACCACCTGCTGGCCTACGTTGAGGGCGAAGAGCTTGCCGATTTGCTCAGCGAGTTGGGCTTTGAGGTTATGCTTTACTGATTTTCTCTTCGATTTCCTTACCAAAAGGTTATAACCTCGAACATCTTAGTTCTGATTGGAGGTGAGGGTATGAGACCTGCTCAGGCTGCAATAGAGTACCTCTTCATGATTGCACTCGCGCTCACCATGGTGCTCATCGCTATACGTTTAATGAAACAGAGTGCTCAGCAGGCATCTAGAAACATAGACAGTGCCAACAGGGAAATAATTGAAACCCTTCAGAACATGACGAGTGGGGGATGACAAACCTTTTTATTTCTGCTCCCTTTAAGGGGCCCGGTGGAAGCCATGAAGGTCATCATGACCACGAAAATCGACAGGGCTTCGATGAACATAATGGAGAAGCTCATCGAGAACTTTGGGTTCAAGGAAACCGGCATGGTCTTTGACGGAAATCCTGTTTACAGGAGCGGTGAGACGCTAATACTCACGACCAACGACGAGATGATTTACTACGACAACCTCGACAAGGCGATAGAGGCCCAGCTCGGTTTCATGCCAGAGGTGATAGCCTTCGCCTCCAGGCATTCAAGCAAGCAGAAGTTGCCTGCTCTAACCACTCACGTGACCGGCAACTGGGGAAAGGCCATGTACGGCGGAAGGGACGAGAGTTTAGCGATAGCGTTGCCGAGCGCCATGAAGCTTGCCCTCCTCAAGATGAACGAGCTGAATGACCTTGGCTGGACCGTCTGCTACGAGGCAACACACCACGGGCCGAGCGAGCTCGAAGTTCCGAGCTTCTTCATAGAGATTGGCTCCAGTGAGGAGGAGTGGGCCAACGACAGGGCGGGCGAGATAATAGCCGAAACAATCGTCTACGTCCTCGAGAACTACGAAAAAGCCAAGTTCAAGGTTGCCCTCGGAATAGGCGGCGGTCACTATGCGCCGAAGCAGACGAAGCGCGCTCTTGAGACGGATATAGCCTTTGGTCACATAGCACCGAAGTACGCGCACCCCCTTCCAAGGGAGATGTTCCTAAGGGCCATTGAGATGACTGCCGAGAGGGTCGAGGCGATATACGTTGACTGGAAGGGGAGCAGAGGTGAGACGAGACAGCTCGCAAGGTCGCTGGCGGGGGAGCTCGGCCTTGAGTTCATCCGGGACTGAGCCGAAACCTTTAAAGAGAGGACCGGCCAGTTAAGTTCAGTTTCGGGTTAGCTAAGTTTATATACCACTCCCCCACAAACTCCAAAGGGTGTTAAACTCTTCGGAGGGTGAAAAGATGCTGAAGCTGATTGAGGACGCCATTGAGAGGACCTCGGCGGCCCAGCCCAAGGCCGTTCCTGAGGTTCAGCCCCAGTCGGACATAGATGAGGAGCTTAAGAAGCTCCTTGAGCAGATTCAGGCCAAGATATACGTCGTCGGTGTTGGTGGTGCCGGCTGTAACACCGTTAACAGGATGATGCAGGTTGGAATCCAGGGAGCTAAGATAATTGCAGTTAATACCGATGCCCAAGATTTGCTTAAGATTCGGGCCCACAGAAAGATACTCATTGGAAAAGAACTCACCAGGGGTCTTGGGGCAGGTAACAACCCTAAGATGGGTGAGGAAGCCGCAAAGGAGAGCGAGAGGGAAATCAGAGAGGCCCTTGAAGGAGCGGATATGGTCTTCATTACCTGCGGTCTCGGTGGAGGAACAGGAACCGGCGCCGCCCCGGTCGTAGCCGAGATAGCCAAGAAGATGGGTGCGCTCACAGTTGCAGTGGTTACCCTTCCGTTCACCGTTGAGGGCATCAGGCGCATAAAGAACGCCGAGTACGGTCTCGAGAGGCTCAGGAAGAACACCGACACCGTCATCGTCATCCCGAACGACAAGCTCATGGAGGTTGCCCCGAACCTTCCGATTCACATGGCCTTCAAGGTCGCCGACGAGATACTCGTCCAGGCCGTCAAGGGCATCACCGAGCTCATCACCAAGCCCGGTCTCGTCAACCTCGACTTCAACGATGTAAGGGCCGTCATGAAGGACGGCGGCGTTGCGATGATAGGCATAGGTGAGAGCGACAGCGAGAAGAGGGCTTTGGAGGCCGCCCAGCAGGCACTCAACAGCCCGCTCCTCGACGTCGACATCAGCGGTGCCAAGGGTGCTTTGATAAGCATCAGCGGAAGCGACGTCAAGCTCGAGGAGGCCCAGCAGATTATCGAACTCGTCACGAGCAAGCTTGACCCGGAGGCTCAGGTCATTTGGGGTATCCAGCTCGACGAGGAGCTCGGCAAGATGATTAGAATCCTCCTCGTTGTCACCGGTGTTAGCTCGCCGTACGCCGTTCAGGAGGAGGAAGAACGGCCGTACCTCGGTGAGGAAGGGGAGCGCAAGACGATAAAGCTCGACCTCGACGAGCTCTGAAGTACTTCGGGGGGTATACAATGACCAGCGTGGTAGAGAAAATCCGTGGCTTCCTCTCTGAATCTAAGAGAGTATTGCTTGTCACAAGGAAGCCAGGAATGAAAGAGTTCAAGCTCGCCGTGAAGATTACGGGGCTTGGAATGATTATCATTGGGCTAATCGGCATGGTAATTAGGATGATTGGCTACTTCATCACCGGTTCGTGAACCAGGGGTGGAAGCGATGGCAGAGGGCAAGATATTCACCGTTAGCGTTACTGTAGGTCAGGAAACAACGACGGCCAATCTGATATATAGCAAGGCCAAAACCTACAACATCCCCATCCAGGCTATACTTGCGCCAAGTAAGGTCAAGGGTTACATATTCATCGAGGCTTCAAGCAAGAGTGTCGTCAACGAGGCGATAAGTGGAATTCGCCACGCGAAGCGCGTTCTCCCCGGCGAGATTCCCTTCCACGAGATAGAGCACTTCCTTGAGGAGAAGCCAGCCGTGAGTGGCTTCGAGCCCGGCGACATCGTCGAACTCATAGCCGGCCCGTTCAAGGGCGAGAAGGCCAAGGTCGTCAGGGTTGACGAGAGCAAGGACGAAATCGTTGTGGAGCTCATTGGCTCAATCGTCCCGATACCGGTCACGGTGAGGGGCGAATACGTTAGACTTATAAGCAAACGCCAGAAGGAGTGACAGGCCCGAGACAAAAGTAAAGGTGGTGAGATGAATGCCACAGGTTGTCGAAGTCCTCGTTGAAGGTGGAAAGGCCACACCCGGACCCCCGCTCGGTCCGGCCATTGGACCACTCGGACTGAACGTTAAGCAGGTCGTTGACGAGATAAACAAGGCCACCAGGGAATTCGAGGGAATGCAGGTTCCCGTCAAGATTATCGTTGAGGACCCCAAGAAGAAGACCTTCAGGATTGAGGTCGGTATTCCCCCGACCAGCCAGCTCATCAAGAAAGAGCTTGGCATTCCGAAGGGCTCAAGCGAGCCCGTCCACAGCCCGGTCGGGAACCTCACCATGGAGCAGGTCGTCAAGATAGCCAAGATGAAGATTGACCAGATGCTCGCTCCGACCATCAAGGCCGCGGCCAAGGAAGTCATCGGAACCGCCCTCAGCATGGGCGTTACGGTTGAAGGCAAGGACCCGAGGGAAGTTCAGAGGGAGATTGACGAAGGGCTCTACGACGAGATTTTTGAGAAAGCCGAGGAGTGAGGGAAAACTTTAAAAATCTCCTCACAGGTGTGAGAACGATAACCCCAATCCGGGTTTGCCAGTAGGGGTAACGGGCTCAAGGCCGAGCCTTCGGGCTGAACCGAAACCGGTAACGGGAGTAGGTGATGGGCCCGTAAACCCCCCAAGAGGGGGGAGGCCAGGCATCTTTGACTTTTTCAACTCAAATCGAAAACGAAAGGGAGGGCTGTAAATGGCCTTCGACAGGCAGAAACTCGTGGAAGCGGTGAAGGAGGCGAAGGCCCGGGCTAAGCCGCGCAACTTCACACAGACCGTCGAGATAGCAGTCAACCTCAAGGATATCGACCTCCGCAAGCCGGAGAACAGGTTTAAGCTTGAGGTTGTACTGCCCCACGGTCGTGGGAAGGAGCCAAAAATCGCGGTCATCGCTGATGGTGCCGTGGCTGAGGCGGCTAAAAAGCTCGGGCTTGATGTGATTAGTGGAGAGCAGCTTGAGGAGATAGCGAAGAGCCCGAGGGAAGCGAGGAAATTAGCGAAGCGCTACGACTTCTTCATTGCCGCAGCTCCGCTGATGCCCAAGATAGGTAAGTACCTCGGTAGGTACCTTGGTCCAAGGAACAAGATGCCACAGGTCGTCCCACCAACCATGACCAACCTCGAGCCGATAGTTGCAAGACTCAAGAAGACCGTCAGGATACAGCTCAAGAACAACCCGGTTGTCCACGCCCCGATAGGCACCGAGGACATGGACGACGAGAAGCTCGCTGAGAACGCCGAGGCGGTTCTCAACGCAATCATCAACAAGCTCGAGCGCGGAGAGAACCAGGTGAAGTCAGTGTACGTGAAGACCACAATGGGCCCGGCCGTTAAGGTTGAGAGGTGAGGGAGATGGCCCACGTAGCCGAGTGGAAGAAGAAGGAAGTTGAGGAACTCACCAAGATTATCAAGAGTCACCCAGTGATTGCCCTCGTTGACGTGGCCGGTGTCCCCGCTTATCCGCTCAGCAAGATGCGTGACAAGCTTCGCGGGAAGGCCCTTCTCAGGGTCAGCAGAAACACCCTCATCGAGCTGGCCATAAAGAGGGCCGCCCAGGAGCTCAACAAGCCGGACCTCGAGAAGCTCGCCGACTACATCGAGGGAGGAGCGGCGATACTCGCCACCGAGATGAACCCCTTCAAGCTCTACAAGCTCCTCGAGGAGAGCAAGACCCCCGCCCCGGCCAAGCCCGGAGCGGTCGTTCCCAAGGATGTCGTCATTCCAGCCGGACCGACCTCGATTCCACCGGGCCCGCTCGTCGGTGAGATGCAGGCCCTTGGAATTCCGGCGAGGATTGAGAAGGGTAAGGTTAGCATTCAGAAGGACTACACCGTCCTCAAGGCGGGAGAGGTTATAACCGAACAGCTCGCGAGAATCCTCAACGCCCTCGGTATCGAGCCCCTCGAGGTCGGTCTCAACCTGCTCGCTGCTTACGAGGACGGCATCGTCTACACTCCGGACGTCCTCGCGATAGACGAGCAGGAGTACATCAATATGCTCCAGCAGGCGTATATGCACGCCTTCAACCTGTCGGTTAACACCGCCTATCCGACCAAGGAGACCATCGAGGCCATCATCCAGAAGGCCTACCTTGGAGCCAAGAACGTTGCAGTTGAGGCTGGCTACATCACGCCTGAGACCGTCGAGGACATCTTTGGCAGGGCTCTCCGTGCCGTCTTGCTCATAGCGCAGAACCTGCCTGAGGAGTTGCTCGACGAGAAGACCAAAGAGCTTTTAAACGCACAGGCCCAAGTGGCCGTTGCCGCGGCTCCTCAGCCAACCGAGGAGAAGGTTGAGGAGGCCGAGGAGGAAGAGGAAGAAGAGGAGGCATCCGAGGAGGATGCGCTCGCCGGACTGGGCGCCCTCTTCGGCTGAATTACTTTCCCTCGCACACGTGTGAATAAAGGAATGAAGATGATTGGAGGTGTGAAAAGATGGAGTACGTGTATGCCGCTCTGCTGCTCCACGCCGCTGGTAAGGAGATAAACGAGGAGAACCTCAAGAAGGTGCTTGAGGCCGCTGGAGTCACCCCGGATGAGGCCAGGATAAAGGCCCTCGTTGCAGCGCTCGAGGGCGTCAACATCGACGAGGTCATCGAGAAGGCCGCCATGCCGGTCGCCGCTCCGGTCGCGGTCGCCGCCGCTCCGGCTCCCGCCGAGGGCGGTGCCGAGCAGGCCCAGGAGGAGGAAGAGGAGGAAGAGGAAGAGGTCAGCGAGGAGGAGGCCCTCGCTGGTCTCGGCGCCCTCTTCGGCTGAACTCCTCTTCCCTTTTGTCCGCCTTCGGGCGGGCTTTTCAAAACTTTTCTCAGCGCTTCCTGAAGACAACAATCGTCTTCCACATCCTTCTGTATCTGTCTGGGTTGAGCCTTCTCCTCAGCAACTCCATAAGGATCACGTAAGCTACAAAGAATACGATGGAAACGACAACCTTTTCGACCGTGCCCCTGAGGCCGTTGAGTGCGCTTATCCAAGCCACACCGAAGGTTCCAAGCATCAAGAATCCTGCGGTCTCGTACAGGGCAACGTTTCTCGGAAGGCTCTCAAACTTTCTGAGTGTTACTCCGACAACTAAAGTGATTAGGCCGATAAGTCCTAAAACCACAGTTGTTGTATCCACTGCACTTGCTCCATATCTCTGCGCCAGCAGGGGGTAAAGAGGAAGCGCTGGTGCCAGTGCGAAAAAGCCCACGATGGCGACTCCACTTACGATGAGCACTTTTGTGCTTCTTTTCATCCCTTTCCCCTAATTAACATTAGCCGAGGTAATCTAAAAGGCTTTCGATGACCGCAAGGTTTATGTTTAGCCCACCGGAACCATCAGGGGGTGGGCCGGTGGCCTAGCCTGGATGGGGCGTCGGCCTTCGGAGCCGAAGGTCGCGGGTTCGAATCCCGCCCGGCCCGCCATAGAAACTTTTGCCGAGCAAAAGTTTCATCAAAGTTCGTGATTCCCTTTTGAAAAAAGCTTATTCTTTGAGTGGATTTCTTTTTGAGTTTGCTTCTTTGGAGAGTGAATTCTTTCAAAAGCGCCTTTTACAAGGGAGTTCGAGTCTTTTGCGCTCCTTTGGAGCGCGGTTTAAGTAGAACCCGCGTGGAAGACCTTAATCCAATGAATTCAAACTTTCAATGGCGGGCTTGATTTTGAAATCCCCTTACAAAGAGGGCTTTAACGAGGAATCACGAGCTTTTGGTGAAGCTTTTTCCAAAAGCTTCAGCGCTGGCGGAAGATGATGTGCTTTTTTTAAAAGTGCAAGTTTTAGTTGGGGTTTCTGCTGAATCTGCTCAACTTTTGGTGTTTCACTCTAAGAAGGCGCCCTTTGGGCGCCGGATGGTAAGTTGAAACTATCTTAGGGGTTTTGTTGTAGTGTTAAACCCTCTAAGGATTTGCTCTTTGGTTAGTGCACGATTGGCATTTACTCGTTAGAGAGAAGGGCACTTGTTTAGTCAAGCTTTCTTAAAGCTTGTTCGCCTACGCGAAGTTTGACCAAGGTTCGTGATTTTCCTCTAAGAATGCAATTTTAAGGAGTTTGCGCTCTTAAATGATAGTGCTCTCAAGGAATTCTCTTCAGACGGAGCTATTCTGGAGGGGGTTTCTCTAAGAAGCGCTCCTTCGGAGCGCGAGAAAAGCAAACCCACGCGAAAGAACTTCCAAAATCGAGAAATTCACAACCCACAAAAGCCATTAAGGCGCAAACACTCTCAATGGAGCCCCTACAAAAAGAATCACAAACTTTGATGAAACTTTGCAAAGGCAAAGTTTCCTTGGTCAAGCTTTTCCAAAAGCTTGCTTGAGGGTGTTTCTTCTATTAGCGCCCTTCGGGCGCCTTCTTCGAGCGAATAGGAAAGCTTGACCAAAGAGTTAAACCCCCAGAGAGGACACCGGGAGAGTTGCATGCCCCCCTAATCCGCTGGTTTTGGGTTTACGTTCATGCTAACTTTGAGGTGAAGTGTTTAACTTGGGACCCCCAAGGGTGCTGATATTGAAATTAAAACCACTTGAAGGGCTTTATTTTAGTGTCAAACCCCAATCAGAGTTGCACTTGGTTAGTGCATTACAATTTTGCTTGCTGGTGAGACGGGTGCTCTTTGCCCGGTTCCTTAAAGCCTGTCATGGGCGTTCCAACATGTTTGGTGTCTAGAGAGTAGTGCTGGTGTTCTCTTGAGCTTGAGAATAAATTATTTAAAACTCATTTCGACCATTGTCTTGTTACTTTTCGACACAGTAAAATTTATAAAGTTCTTGGATTAATCTATAGTGGCGGAAGTGCAGGCGGGGGATACTTCGCTAATCCTGTGCCGGCAGGAGGGCCGGTGGGGGTTCGCCTCCTTCCCCCGCCGATTTTCTCCGCCGGGGTGATATTGTGAAGTTCAACAGGAGGGCCGAGCTTCTCAACTTCGAAGGTGGGAAAACCTACTGCCCGAGCCCGGAGCTCGAGCTCTTTCTCAGGGCCGCGAGCAACCTCGTGAGGGAGCCGAGGTTCTACACCGGGGCTGAAGAGGGTTTTCAGGAACTCCTGGATGCGTTTGAGAGGGCGATACTGATAAACCCGGAGTTCGTTGCCAAGCTCGTCGTTTACGCCCGCGAGGAACTCTTGCTCCGCTCCCTCCCAACTCTCGGGACGGTTATCCTCGCCAACCACGAGAGGTACAAGGGCACAGGGGTACCGAGGAAGGTCGGTGAGAGGGTCTTCACGAGGCCGGATATGCTCACGGAAGCCCTCGCTATGCAACTCGCCCTCTTCGGAAAGCCGATACCTAACAGCCTCAAGAAGGTGTTGAGGAACGCCGTGACACAGTTTGACACATACCAGCTCGCCAAATACAGATGTGACCGCTGTGAGGTCAAGCTCAGGGACGTCATCCTGCTCACCCACCCAAAACCGAGGGACGAGGAACAGGAAAAAGCCTTCAGGGCGCTCATCGAGGGCAGACTCAAGAACATCCGCACGTGGGAGGCAAAGGTCTCCAAGGAAGGCTCAACCGCTGAAACATGGGGTGAGGTCCTCGAGGAGTTCATCAGGTATAAACAGGTCTTTGCCCTGTTAAGAAACCTTCGCAACTTGATAAAGCACGAGGTTGATACCAAGAAGTTCAGGAGGGCCATGGAGATACTTGCAGACCCGAAGGAGATGCGCAGGGCGAAGGTATACCCATACCGCTACCTGAGCGCATACTTCGCCCTGAAGGGGATGAAAATTAACTCCCCCACGCAGGCCGAGCTTAGAGATATCGCCCTCCGGGCCCTTCGAAAAGCCATAGAGGAGAGCATCGTTATGCTCCCCAACTTCGATGGCAGAAACCTTGTCCTCGTCGACGTCAGCGGCTCGATGGATTTCCCCCTCAGCAGGAGGAGCAGGATAACCCTGAAGATGGTCGCCGCCTTCTACGGCGCGATACTGGCCAAGAAGTACGACACGGCGATAGTAGCATTCGCAGACGAATACCGCTGGATACCAAAGGGGGAGAGCATCTTTGAAACCGCAGAGGACGTCTTAAGGAGTAGGATTGGCTACGCCACCTACGCCTACAAACCGATGGAAGAAGTCCTGCGGAAGGGAGAGTACTTCGACAGGATTTTCGTGCTCACGGATATGGTCGTCTACTCCGAGAACTACGGCGACGACGCGTTCCAGCGCGCCGTGAGACAATATAGGAAGACTATTAACCCCGAGATGAGGCTCATCACGTGGGATTTGGCCGGCTACGGCCAGGTCTACCTTGAGGAGCACGACGTCAGGAACATCTACATCGGCGGCTTCACCGAGAGGGTCTTCGACCTCGTGAAGTACCTCGAAGAGGGGAACAAAATAGTTGAGATAATAAACGAAAGGGTTTCGCTTTAAATGCCCCTTTGTTCTTCCCTCATGTTCTCAGCTTCGCCAGTGCATCTTCGGCCGCCTGGAGTATCTGATAGCCGACGGGCGATGCCGTGAGGAGCGGGTGGGTCGCTATCTGGAGGGTGTAGAGCTCGCTCGCCGTGAGCCTCTTCTGTATGGCCAGTGCGAGGATGTTTATCATCTCGCCGACGCTTTTACCTCCCGCTATCTGGGCCCCGAGTATCGCACCCCTGTCGCGGGAGAAGATGAGCTTTACCGTCACCATCGAGGTGTCCGGGAACTTCGCCGGGTGCCTGTCCGGCCCCCTGCCGTAGCCCACGATGACCTCGAATCCTTCCTTCTTTGCCTGTTCCTCCGTCAAACCGGCCGCGGCGAGGGCGAGGCCGGCAATGTGGGTTGAGTAGGCACCTATAGTCCTCCTGTTCTCCCTGACAATCTGGAGCTTGAAGAGGTTGGCTCCGGCGATTCTCGCCTCGAAGGTGGCCGTAGAGGCGAGCATGAGCTGGTAGGGCTTGCCCGTGAAGAAGTCCCTGTGCTCCACGCAGTCGCCGACCGCGAAGATGTCGGGGTGAGAGGTTCTCATGTACTCGTCGGTCCAGACCCCGTAGCGAGTAACCTTGAGGCCGGCCTTAACTGCCAGCTCGACGTTGGGTCGGTAACCTGTGGAGAGGATTACCAAATCGGCAGGAATTTCTCTTCCGTCAAGGAGCTTGACTTTCTCCACCTTCCCGTTCCCGGCGAAGCCCTCAACCTGTCCGTAGGCAATGTTTATTCCGACTTCCTTCAGCCTCTCCTCGACCATCTCGCTGAACTCAGGGTCGAAGGAGCTCCTCAGAAGCCTGCTCCTGACGACCAGAGTCACGTCCTTGCCGAGCTTCCTTATCTCGTCGCCCACCTCAAGGGCTATGAAGCCACCGCCGACGATGACGATTTTCTCGGCTTCCTCGACCCTCTCGCGAAGCTTCTTGAGGTACTCGTAGTCCTTGGGAACGGTGTATATTCCGTCGAGTTCAACGCCGGGGAAGTTCGGCTTTGCAGGCTTCGAGCCTGTCGCCAAGACCAGCTTCTCCCAGGCTATCTCTTTTCCGGACTTGGTCCTGACGACCTTCCTCTTGGGGTCGATGTCGGTAACCTCGTCCGTCAGGATATCGACGCCGAGGGGCTCTAGGAACTTCTCAACAGGCAGTATGTCGTCGTCAACGCTCTTCAGGGTTCCGAAGATGTAGGGGATTCCACAGGGAATCATGCCCACCTTTTCCCTCTTGATGACGAGGACGCTCCTGTCGGGGTAGAACTTCTTGGCAGAGATGGCCGTTGTGATACCCCCAGCAGAGGCCCCGATAATCACGACGTCGTACCTCATTCGCATCACCAGGAGAATTAGGCCTCCCTACTATTAAACACTTTCCTTAACCTTCGGTTCTCAACGTAAGCACTTTTCGGGGGAGAAATGGAGGGAAGAGAACATCACTCGCCCGTTGCGCCCTTGAGGGCATCCTTGCACGGACAGCGACGCTCCTTGGGAATGTGCTCCACTGCCTTCATGAGGAGGAGCTTTATCTCCTCACCCTTCTTTGCCATGAGCTCGACGACCTCGGTGTGGGTGAGCTTCTCCTTGCTGATTCCTGCGGCGTAGTTGGTAACTATGGCAACGCTCGCGTAGCACATCTCAAGCTCCCTCGCGAGAACAGCTTCCGGACACTGGGTCATGCCAACGACGTCGGCGCCGAGTATCTTGAGCGCCCTTATCTCTGCCCTCGTCTCGAACCTTGGCCCCTCCATGCAGGCGTAGGTTCCCGTCGGGTGGTAGGTGAAGCCAAGCTCCTTGGAGGCGGTGATGAGAGCCTTCCTGAGCTCGGGGCAGTATGGGTCGGTGAAATCCACGTGGGCGACGAACTTCCTGTCGTGGGGGCTGTCCTCGCCGTCGTAGAAGGTGTAGTGCCTCGTCTTCGTGAAGTCCATGAGCTGGTCGAGGATTACGAAGTCACCGGGCTTCATGTCGAGGTTGAGCGAACCGACGGCCGAAGTTGCCAGAATCCTTTCAACACCGAGCTCGTGGAGCGCCCAGATGTTGGCGTGGTAGTTTATCTTGTGGGGCGGAACGCTGTGCTTCTCCCCGTGCCTCGGCAGGAACGCTATCTCCTCGCCCTTGTACGTTCCTATCTTGACCCTTACCGTTCCGTAGGGGGTCTCAACGGTTTCCTCCCTTACGTTCTCAAGCAGTTTGGGGTCGTAGACTCCGGAGCCTCCAATAATGGCTATCCTCGGCATGGTATCACCTGAAAAGAGAATTGAGGGGAGGGCTTTAAAACGTTAGCTTCCTTCCCAGAGTTTGCGCTGTGCCTCGGCGCGCTCCTCGATGTCCTCTTTTAACTCGCCGCCGGTCTGAACCTCAAGGATTTTGGCGATAATTTCACTGAGGAGCCAAGAGCCCCAGCGCGGGTCCTTCACCTCAAGGGATGCATCAATGGCCCCGTCAACGTCGTTCTCTTTGAGCTTCTCAACGGCGATGCTTCCAAAGGCCAGCGAGCGGAGGTACGGGTTGGTTAATTTTGATGCCAGCTCCCAGGCGTCGTCGTAGGCGTGAAGCTTTGACAGGTAGCGGACGGCCTTAACGATTATCCTCTCGCTGTCGGTTTCTGAGCCGATTCTCCTCACGAGCTCGTAGTACTCGTAGTTTGGCTGTCTCTCGAGGAGGGCATCAAGGATTGAGCTCATGACAAGTTCCTTCTCATCACCGATGAGCCGGTCAATTAGTCTCTCCAGGAGCTCGGGCCTGTCAAGAACTGCCAAGACTATTGACCTCAGGAGTTCGGGGCGGAGCTCTCTGGGAACCTTTGAGAGAACTCCTATTACGAAGTCTATCTCTCCCTGGGCCGCAACGCCAATAAGGAAGGATATTAGAACCTCAAAGCCAACACTGGAGGATATCCCGAGTGCAACATCCACGAACTTCTCGTAAGTTCCCTCCGGAACGTTGGCTTTCTTCAAGTGGATCGCCACGGCCTTCATCGCCTCACCGAGCCAGTACTCGCTCTTGAACTCCGAGAGGACCTTAATGGCACTTCCAAACTCTTCCCTCTTCAGGTGCTCCTTAAGAACTTCGTAGGCCGCTATCGAGTGCCACGGCTCGTCCTCTATAAGTTCGAGGATTAGCCGCGCTTTTCTCAGATTACCCTTTCCTATGTAGTTGTGGAGAACCCTTAAGAGGGCGTCGTTGCGCTTTACACTGTTCTCGATTTCCCTTGCGTAGAAGAAGGCGTCGTCAATCCTGCCAAGCTCAAGGAGTCTGTGAACGAGTTCTTCAAGCATCTCATCTCTGAGCGGCTGAGGAAACGTTTTGATTGACTCGTAGGCCTGGGTAAACGTTTTGCTCGCGCCCTTCGACCCCGTCTTCCCGAGGAAAGTCGCGACTTCGATTAGCGCTTTTACGAGAAGGAGGGGGTTGTCTATCGAGGCAACGGCCTTGAGGGCCCTTGTAAAGGCCTCTCCATAGCGCGGGTTCTTCGCCCTGTGCATGTAGTAACCGATTCTAGCGTACGTTATCGCCCTGAGATAAGGGTCGTTGATACTCCGAGTTAGGTAAAGGGCTTCATTGTAAAGGTCAACCGGCATGCTCCCACCAAGTCAGGTAAACAAGAAACCTATTTATGGTTTCCGGCCGGCGTCAGAATTAGGTAAGGCAAAAGACGAAATCACCCGAGGTCGTCGTAAACGACCCCAACTACCTCTCCATCGTCAAGGGACACGAAGCTGACCTTGGTCTTCTTTCCGGTTTTGGGGTCAACTACAACGAAATCTGGCTGGAGAAGGTACTTGCTTGATGGCATTTTCCAGACATCGCCGTAGTGAACCTTCATCTCCCTTAAGAACCTGGTGGGGTCACGCTTAATAACCGTGGACATCTTTCATCACCACTACTATCTACAACTTCAAAGTATAAAAGGTTTTCTGATAGACATTCGTTAAAAATAATATCGACAATCAGCGAAGTACGGGGTTGAGGCAGAGGAGGGACCCTAGAGGAACCCCTATCTCCCTTGCGATTGCTGGGCACTTGGCCTTGAGCAGGAAGAAAACCCTCGAATCATTGAGCTCGCTGAGGGTTTCGAAGTTGGCTTGCCCCTTCGCTATAACAACATCGGCCGAGCGGAAAACCCCCAGGAACTCCTCCGAAACGCGTCCGATGGGGGTGCCGGGCAGCCTCGAACCTGTTGAAACGACCTCTGCGACTTCTTCAAAGCCCGCTTCGCGGAGGTCCACAACGGTCGCGTCGTTTATTATTGGGCCGTCTTTGCCCGCGACGATTACCCTGAGGTCCGGGAACTCCTCCTTCAACTTCTCCACGAAGAGCCTGTCGAAGTATATCTCCCCGCAGTTGTCCACGAGGTAGAGGAGAGTCCCAGCGCGCTTCAGCCTCTCAAAGAGTTCCTCACTGTGGTCTATGAGAAGGCTTTCATCGAGAACCCTTCTTATATCCTCCTCCAGTCTTTTGGGGTCGTAACCGACGGAGAAGTCTACGACGTTCCCGGCTATCGCGAGTTTTAGTGCGGTTTTAAGGTCGGCGTCCTTGAAGTGACCGGCGAGTTCTTTTGCTATCTCGTTTGAAACCCGCTTGTATTCTCTGAAAGGGTCCTCGTTTCCAATGAACTCGTAGAGGTCAAGGAAAAGCAGTCCACCGACAACGGCGGGGATTGAGTCCTTTGAGAACAGCTCCGATGCACGCTTGAGTGAGAACAGCATCGCGCTCCTGCGGGAATTTTCATCAGATAAGCTCATCTCGACGATTTTCTGACACTGGTTTATCGCACAGGCGACGCACTCATGGTGAATCTTCATAGCACCACCGGGAGAAATAGAAAGGACACAGCCTTATAAAGCTCACCTGAGCATCTCAACGTACTCGAGCTCCTCCGGAATGCGCCTCTTCTTCTCCCTCTCGCGCATGAGCATGTACTCGTACATAGCTATCGGCCATATCATCTCTCTCACCTCCTTTTCTTTCTCTCCAGTATCTACTGGGACTGTTTTGGTTTAAAAAGATTTTCAGCTCCGATTTCAGCAAGAATGCCACGTTCAGCTCTATACTCGCTCAAAAAATGCCTCAGGGTGGATTTTGGACCTTAATGAACACTTTTGTTCAAAGAAACCGGTTGCAACATCGCCGTTTTTGAAAAATGCACGCATTTATACAGGGCCCCCATACCCAACCGTTTATAAACTCCCCAGCCCTCATAGTAACGGTGGTGAGATGGCGTTAGAAAAACTTGGGAAGGCCCTTAACAACGCCCTCAGGAAGCTCGCGCGCTCCGGAACCGTTGATGAGGCGACGATAAAGGAGGTAGTTAGGGACATCCAGAGGGCGCTCCTGCAGGCGGATGTCAACGTCAAGCTCGTTCTACAGCTCACAAAAACAATACAGAAGAGGGCCCTCGAGGAGGAACCGCCGGCGGGCGTCAGCAGAAAGGAGCACATAATCAAGATAGTCTACGAAGAGCTCACGAAGTTCCTCGGAACCGAGGCGAAGCCCCTCGAGATAAAGGAGAAGCCGACCGTTTTGCTCACAGTTGGTATTCAGGGTTCTGGAAAGACTACGAGCGTGGCGAAGCTGGCGAGGCACCTTCAGAAGAGAGGCTACAAGGTCGGCGTCGTCTGCTCCGACACATGGCGTCCTGGAGCCTATCACCAGCTCAGACAGCTCCTCGACCCCTACGGTATAGAGGTCTTCGGGGACCCCAACGAGAAGGATGCTGTCAAGCTCGCGAGGGAAGGGGTTGAGCACTTCCGCGAGAAAGGAGTCGACGTCATAATCGTGGACTCCGCCGGAAGACACAAGGAGGAGAAGGGCCTCATCGAGGAGATGAGGCAGATAAGCGAGGCCATAACGCCCCACGAGGTCATACTCGTCATAGACGGAACCATCGGCCAGCAGGCCTACAACCAGGCGCTGGCCTTCAAGGAGGCAACGCCAATAGGCTCGATAATCGTCACGAAGCTCGACGGTTCCGCCAAGGGCGGTGGAGCGCTTTCCGCAGTAGCTGCAACGGGGGCGCCGATTAAGTTCATCGGTGTCGGCGAGAGGATAGACGACCTGGAGCCCTTCGACCCCAAGCGCTTCGTTTCAAGGCTTCTCGGCCTCGGGGATATCCAGGGGCTCCTTGAGAAGATTGAAGAGCTCCAGAAGCAGCAGGAATTCAAGGAAGAGGACGTTGAGAAGTTCCTCAAGGGCAAGTTCAACCTCAAGGACATGTACGCCCAGCTCGAGGCGATGCAGAAGATGGGCCCGCTCAAGCAGATACTCCAAATGATTCCAGGCCTCGGCTACTCTCTCCCGGACGACGCGATTAAGGTTGGGGAAGAGAAGCTCAAGAGGTACCGCGTTATAATGGACTCGATGACGGAGGAGGAACTCGAGCACCCAGAGATAATCAACTACTCCCGCATAAAGAGGATTGCCCGGGGTTCGGGAACCAGTACCGCCGAAGTCAGAGAGCTTTTAAACCAGTACAACCAAATGAAGAAGATGTTCAAGAGCATGAACAAAAGGAAGCTGGCCAAGATGGCCAAGAAGTTCAACTTAGGGGGGTTCGGGGTATGATTGAGGCCTTCGTGTTGGTGGTCGTGAAGCCCGGAAACGAGGAGAAGGTCTACGAGATGCTTAGGAAGGACCCGCGCGTTAAGGAGGACTACAGAGTTTACGGGGAGTACGACATAATACTCCGCGTGGAGGTCCCGACGATAGACGAACTGGACAAGTTCCACGATGAGGTCCTCAGGAGGATTCCCGAGATAGAGATGACCGAGACGCTGATAGCGAGCACATACCGGGGGTGAAGGGGTGAAGCGGTGGGTCGCGACGATTGACCTTGAAACCCTTGAGGTCGAGTCCGACCCATCCTTCAAATTTAAGTGCGTTGAAAACTGTGGGAGGTGCTGTGAGGAGCTTGAAATTCCCCTTCGGGATGAAGACATTGCCAAGATTGAGGAGCTGGGCTATAACGCCTGGGAGTTTGTGGACTACGAGAAGCTCTTCTACAGGGGGGATAAGTTCCTCGGCTACGCGCTGAAGAAGCGGCCCTTTGATGAGGCCTGCGTTTTCTTAGACCCGGAGACTAAGAAGTGCAGGATTTACAATCACCGCCCACTCGCGTGCCGGCTTTATCCGTTCATCTTCGTCAAGCACGGAAAGAAGATGGAGATTTACGTAAAGGAGGACTCTTTCTGTCCCGGCATAAATCACCCAGAGGGGGAGCCGGTCACGAAAGAGTTCCTCATGAGGGAGTACTGGGACGTCATAGAGGAGTATCGGCGAAAGGTCCTCGAGTGACCGAAACGTATTTATACATTTTCTTGTTAAACAACGGGCACGCGGAGGTGATAGTGTGAGCCAGCTAAAGTCCGTCCAGGAGAAGCTCAGACTCATCAGGGTGTTGAGGCTCCTCAAGAAAAGCTACACCTACGAGGAGCTCTCAAAGATAACGGGACTGCCGATAACCGTCCTAAACCGGTACGTTCGCGGGAAGGTGCTTCCAAGTGCCGAGAGAACGAGAGAACTGCTCGAACTTCTCCTTCCCTACATAAACCTTGAGGAAGAGGTAAAGAAGAGGATAAAGTTCGACGAGAGGGGCTTCTTCGACAACATGCCCGTCCTCAGCGACACCGCCTTGATGAGTCTCGTGGCAGAGGAGGTTGCGGGGAGATACCTCGACAAGGACGTGGACAAGGTTCTCACTGCCGCGACCGATGGGATTGCACTCGGTGTTCATATAGCCAGGGAACTTGGTGCGGACATAGTCTACGCCAAGAAGAAAAAGGAAGTTGGTGTTGAGAAGTTCTACGAGGTCAGCTACGTTCCCAGTGCCTCGGGAACCGTTATGACCCTGTACCTTCCCCAGTGGGCACTTAAGAAGGGCGAGAACGTCCTCATAGTGGACGACGTGATAAGGAGCGGAGAAACCCAGAGGGCCCTCGTTGAGATGACGAGGCAGGCCGGAGCAAAGCCGATAGGAATGTTCTTCCTTGTGAGCGTCGGTGACATCGTTGAGAAACTCCAAGAGGAATACGAGTTCCCGGTTGAAAGCCTCATAAGGTTGGATTGACATGAAGGGGTTCATCTACAACGCCGAGGGGCTGAGCCTGCCGATAGAGTTCGCCCCCGGCGTTCCCTTCAAGTTTGAGTGCAGTGAGGAGGAGTGTGGAAAGAGGGTGGTCATAGAGGGCGTTGTCGTCGAGGTCGACAGCGACGAGTTCACTAGGGTCCTTGAAAGAACCGTCGAGAACAGCCCGGACTTCAAAAAAATCCTGGAAATAACAGCGAGACGCTACGTTTTCAGGGGAAAAGTCAACGGAAGGGAAGTTGAGCTCCCAGTTGAGAGCCTCGAGGACTTTGCAAAGCGCTTCCTCGACGAGGTGTTAGTCCTCAAGGGCTAACCTCGGCTCCTCCTTTACGACCTGCATGGCCACGCTCGTATTCGTCTTCTCAACCCCATCCAAGGATAGAAGCCACTTAACGAAGCGGTTCATGTCCGCCCTGTCCTTAAACTTCGCTATGACGAAGATGTCAAACTCGCCCGTTATGTCGTAGACCATCATTGCCCGGGTTTTCTCGGCTATCTTCCGCTCTATCTCCGCTATTCTCCTTCCCTGTGCCTTGATTCCAATGAGGGCCGTTAGTCCAAAGCCAAGCTTCTCGTAGTCGAGAACGGGGGTGTAGCCCCTGATAACGCCCTCCTCTTCGAGTTTTTTGATTCGGTTGTAGACCGTGCCAACGGCAACGTCGAGCTCCCTCGCTATCTCTCTAAACGAGAGGCGGGCGTTCTTCTGGAGGAGCGAGATTATCTTGAGGTCCAGCTCGTCAACCATGCCCTTCACCGGATAGAGTAAACCGTAAACTTTAAATACTCTTCTCCGGGAGGGAATAGCGGGCAGTGGACCGGTAGCCTAGCCAGGATAGGGCGGCGGCCTCCTAAGCCGCAGGTCCGGGGTTCGAAGCCCCGCCGGTCCGCCACAACTCGTTTGGGTTCTTGATAAAACAGTGAGTACTTTTTCTGGTTCCGTTGCAGCATTCCCCAAATATCATGGTTGATTCAGGGATGTTCCAATTCTCCTAGAGTCTTATTGCAACAGATTATCAACACTAACCGAAACAACACATACAGTCGTCTTTCAATTCTCCTAGAGTCTTATTGCAACTCGGCTACTATGCCCAGGACCTGGGCTATACCTCGGGCTTTCAATTCTCCTAGAGTCTTATTGCAACGGATGAAGATGAGTGACACGACAGAAGGCCCGGAAATCCTTTCAATTCTCCTAGAGTCTTATTGCAACGGCCTGAAAGCCGAGGCAACCCTAATTAGGCTCCCGTCTTTCAATTCTCCTAGAGTCTTATTGCAACGGCGTCGGCTAATCCAATGCCTCTAATGATTTTAAATCTTTCAATTCTCCTAGAGTCTTATTGCAACGGTTGGTGAGCTAATGCCTTCTACGATTTTTCCGTTCCTTTCAATTCTCCTAGAGTCTTATTGCAACCGTCCAGCTCCTCCGCGAGCGGGATTGTTGGGAATATCTTTCAATTCTCCTAGAGTCTTATTGCAACAATATGGCCCGTCGTCTGGGTATAAAACTCGCTTCTCCCTTTCAATTCTCCTAGAGTCTTATTGCAACGATTGTGATTACTTCGATATTGCAGAGACCAGGAGCTTTCAATTCTCCTAGAGTCTTATTGCAACTGATGCCCACCCTGTTGATGTCCACCCCGTCGCCGTCTTTCAATTCTCCTAGAGTCTTATTGCAACCAGAAAACGGTTACGGGATTGAAGGCCAATACTACCCTTTCAATTCTCCTAGAGTCTTATTGCAACTTCTTGAGAATTGCCATCTCCTTAGCGATTCTCTTTACTTTCAATTCTCCTAGAGTCTTATTGCAACCGGAATTCTGGGTTAGCACGTCCACAAATACGTCTAACTTTCAATTCTCCTAGAGTCTTATTGCAACGCGGGAGTATAGAAAACTCCTGGAGCGTAGACAATCAGCTTTCAATTCTCCTAGAGTCTTATTGCAACCACAGGAGAGGTTTCCTACTACGTTCTCGTGGACAAGCTTTCAATTCTCCTAGAGTCTTATTGCAACCCGAAACCTTTATAAAACCTGAAATCCAACAAAATTTCTTTCAATTCTCCTAGAGTCTTATTGCAACAGGGTGCGAAACTTGCCTTTTTGTTCAACAAAGGAAGGAGGACCTCCCAATATTTAAGCCTTTCTGGAAATTGGTGCCAATTTCGAGGGTCTTGCTAGTCGTGGTTGAGGAGATAAACCCACTTACAAAGGTGGCGATGCCATCTTTTTGCTTGGTTTGTATTAACCTGGGAATATGTATTGCCAAATGCCAAGGTGTCAGTGCCAGCGATTTCTTGAAAGCTGACATAAAATCTCCTGTCATGAAAAATGGCCAGATTTGAGCAGGGATTGAGCGAATTTGGGCTAGGTATGCCCACATTTCAACGTCTTGAAGAAAATTCGGAATATTCTACAATAAAAATGTGACAAGATGTTCCAGTTTTTTGATACGTGAAAGTCGATTTTCCGGTGATTATCGGGGGAATTTTTTGCGCTTTCTCCGTTATGATAGTCTCTATCCCAAATCGGGGCGTTCTTAGCGTGATGCATCGGAAAAGTTAAAATTTCCCAACCTCAAACTCTGATGGTGGTTCCATGTACATTATCGTGGTCTATGATGTCAACGTGAAGCGCGTCAACCACGTGAAAAAGTTCCTCCGCCAGCACCTGCACTGGGTTCAGAACAGCGTCTTCGAGGGCGAGGTCACGAGGGCTGAATACGAGCGCATCAAGGCCGGGCTGAAGGGGATAATAGATGAAAACGAGGATTCGGTGGTAATCTACCGCCTCCGCTCCCAGTCACTGCGCGACGTCCTCGGCACGGAGAAGAACCCGATGGAGGACATCATTTGACCTTTAGCTCCTCCCTGTCAATCTCGGCGCAAATCGGCCTGTATGGACAGCGGTTGCACACCCAACCCTTTCTTCCAACCGTTGATATCCAGCGCGGAAACTTCCCGCTTTCCAGCTCCTCAACGGCATCTATAACCCGCTCGGCCCTCCGCAGGAACCTCCTGAAGAGGCCCTCGTCGAACTCGACGGGGAATACTCGGAAGTCAAGCCCGTTCCTGTCGAAGATGTAGATGTATCCCTTCTCCTTCCCAAGCATTCCCATGTAGGCGTTAATCTGCTCAACCCACTCCCGCGACGGCTCCGCATGCTCAAGGTCCTGATTTTTTCGCGGAATTCCTTCACCGTTGCCCTCGAAGCCCTTGAACTTGAACTCAAGGACGTAGGGACCCTTAACGGCATCGGCCCTTCCGACGAGCTTCCATCCGTCTCTTATCGGATACTCAACAGAGACTTCGAACTCCGCGCTCCCGACGACCTCCGCCAGCCAGCCGTGCAGGGCGGAGCCTATCCTTGCCTCCCAGTGGCGTGAGGGGTTGTACGCGTTGAGGTATATGTCGAGGGCGGCCCTTCTGAGGCAGTAGCTCAGAGAGGTCACCCATATTCTCCTCTCGGGCCTGTGGTTGCCGTTTATGGCGTTCCTAATTCTCTCGTTGAAGGATTTGATTTCCTCCGGGAGGTTCATTCAGACCACCTCAGAACCACGCCACCAGCGGCTCGTACTCCTTCACCCCAACGAGGTGCTTGATGAGCTTGTAAGCCTCAAGACGAATTAACCGTTTCTTAGTGACGTTCCTCTTCAGCTCTGGATGTTTAACGCTCTTCGTGAGCTCCTTCTCGTACTCGGAAAGGACCTTCTTCATTCCCTCCTTCGTCAGGAGGACACCATTGAGCTCCTCCCGGAAGTGCTCCTTCGAGAGCATTCTCTTGGTTACGAGCCTCGTCGCGAGCCTGTCCGCTACAATCGGCTTGAAAATCTCGCTCAGGTCGAGGGCGAGGGAGAACCTCCTTTCCCCGGGCTCGTGAAGGTAGCTCACCGTCGGAACCAGCTGGGTGTTGTAGAGCTCGCTTACAATAGTCGCGTAGAGCCTTGAGTTGAGGAAGCTTATCAACGCGTTCATCTCGTTCCCCGGCGGCCTGCGCGTGCGCCTGACTATCTTAAAGCCCTCCGGCAGGTGGTCGTCCCACCTTGAGTAATAGGCCTCGCGAATCCTCGCCTCGACGTTCATCACTTCCGTTATTTTGCGGGCTCCTTCAAGCTCTTCGAACAGCTCTTTCAGCATCTCGGAAAACCCGTCGGCGACCTTCCAGCGCTTCAGGTTCTTCTCCATATTCAGTGCACTTCCCTTAACGAAGAGCCTCGCCAGTTTGAGGCGCTTTTCCCTGTCGAGGTAGTGCTGGGCCTGCCTGATGACCAAATCGCCGGAGTTCAGGCTCCCCCTCGGGTAAAAACTGCCGTCGTAGTGGCCGTAGTGGTTGAAGAAGTGAACGGATATACTCTTCTGGGCCAGATAATGGAGGGCCTGAGAGGTTATCGTCACGTGGCCGTAGACGTAGAGGTCGTAGATGCCCTCGATTGCGAGTGGCTTCCTGCCGCGCTCGTTCTCGAAGTAGAGGGTGTTCTCCCGTCTGAAAAGCGTTCCATCCGAGAGCAGGGTCAGGGAGCGCTTTCTCATGCGACCACCTCAAACCCAGCAGAGTTCGTAGTAGGCGCATTTGCGGCATTTCTTCGATTTGACCGGCTCCGGCGGGGCCGGGAGGGACTTGACCCGCTCGACCTCTTTTATCGCCGTCTCGATTTCACCCTCCCTGCCGTCAAGCACTATTTCTTTCGTCTCGTTGAGCTTCGGGTAGTGGAGGACGGCCTTCGCCTTTACCCCGAGCTTTTTGAGGTAATAGAGGTAGTAGAGAGCCTGCATCTCGTGGGCCTTCTCCATGCTTTTGCCGAGTTTGACTTCATGGACCTCAATGGTATCGCCCCGGCGAATGAAGTCAATCTTTATGCTCCCGACGAGGACTTCTTTCTCCTCGCTGGCATAGCGTTGTTCATGGAGAAACCGGCCCAAATCGACCCATTCGTTCTCCTGTTCCATCGTGATTCCTTTTGCAAAGTACCACAACTTCGTCGGGCAGATGAAGAGGTAGTTGATTTCGGTGCCGGTGATGAGGAGGTCGGTGAGGGGATACTCACTCATGCCCGAACCTCCAGAGCAACCAGTGCCGCAGAAACGGGTCGGCTATTTCGTATTCCCCACCCGCCCTGTAGATTAACTCCTTTTCACGAAGGGCCCTTATGGAGTACTGAACCTGGGATGTTGTCTTAAAACCATACTTGATGAGGAACTCGGAGGAGTACAGTTCCTTTTCTCCCCTGGCTATGGCAAGTAGAACCTTCTTCTGTGAAATCGGCAGGGAGTCCCAGATTTCGATGTAAGAATCCTCACTCTCAGCAATAACCCGTTTGAAAGTTTCTTCCATATCTTCAGGGGTTATCCTTCCTTTCAGTTTGCCGACAAACCAGAGCTCGTGGCAGAACTTCTGGGTATAATAAGGATGGCATCCCGTCAGGTTCAGGATTCCCTCGACTATCTCAGGATCTATCCCGACTCCCGTGGAGTGAAACTTCTCGGAGATAAAAACTTTAAACTCCTCCCTGGGTATCTTCTTCAGAACCATATGCCTTCCAAAGTTGTAGAAGGGACTCTGGGCCGAGCGGAATATCTTCTCCATCATCCCCCTTTTGCTCCCGATGAAAACGTAAGAGACCTTCTCATGCCATTGGAACTCCGAGCGCATCTTCTTCAAAATGTCCTCCCCGAGCTCGGCTATCTCCTGAAACTCGTCGAAGACCACTACCACCTTTTTTTGGGTATGTTCGGCCAGCCTTTGAGGCAGTTTAAGGGATTCCTCTAAAGCCTTTTCTTCCTCTCCAATTGAGAACTCGACTTCAAGCTTTTCCCCCACCCTTATTCTCGGAGTTATCCCCCTAAAGAGCTTTTTAACCATTTCAAACAAATTTTTGGTTTTCCAGTGCTGGAGTGCCTGCGATGCAATTTTCTCGGCCAGTTCCCTCTTGGTGAGAACTCCATAGCAGTCCACCCAGAGTGGAACCACCTGTCCCTTGAGTTCCAGAAGAGCCGCGTAAACCAGCGAACTCTTACCAAACCGTCTGGGGGAGTATATTATGACGTTCTGGCCGCTCAGCATTTCCACTTTTAGCTCCTCGAGCTCCTTTTTTCTGTCTGCGAAGTTCTCCTTTGCCACGGGTTCACCATATACAAAGGGGTTCTCCATTACAGCTTCACCTGTAACAAGTTAATTTGTAGTGATTTTTATAGTTTTTGTTGTAGTTCACAGTATATCCCCTCTCTCCCCCGGTTCCCGCTGGAGGCCCAGTTCCGGGCTGTACTCGAGCTCCGCAACCAGTACGTACTTCCCCGGCCCCCTGTCAGAGAGCCTGTGAAAGGCGTCACTTTCACTCAGGTACAGCCACATTGGAACGGGCACGAGGTAGCGGTGAACCTCGATTGACCGCCCGTGGTTAATCAGCTCCAAAACCCTGTCCTGGTAAATCCCGGGAACCGCTTCGAGGCCGCGGAACATCTCGTAGAATCTCCTCTCGCTCTCCCCGCCCTTCAGAGGCTTTAGGCCCCCGAACAGTTCGAGGGCCTGCTCCCTGTACGTTAACATCTCCTCCGTGAGCTTCCTCGCCAGCGGTTCATACGCACGGGTAACGAGTTCTGGAACCATGGATTCGAGGAGGGGCTTTCCGTTGAATTCCTCAAGGAGTTTGAGGCTCTCCTTCACGACCTCCATCGGGTACACCCTTTTGTCTCCGTCTCCACCCCTCGTCAGGATATGGACGTCCCGCGGTTCTCCAAATCCCCTCCTGTTCACCCTGCCGAAGCGCTGAATGAGCGCATCGAGGGGAGCAGGCTCAGTGATTATCGTCGAGAAGCTTATGTCGAGCGAGACCTCGACCACCTGCGTGGCAACGACGACGTCGTAGTCGTTCAGGTTCGCGAGGAGCTTCCTCTCCTTTTCCTCCCTGTCCCCGTAGGTGAACCTGCTGTGGAGGAGCATGGCGTTGTAGTCCTCGCTCAGGTGGGAATAAACCTCCATAGCCCTCGATACGGTGTTGCAGGCAACCAGAACCGGACCATCTGCCGGAACTTCCGAGAGCAGTTCCTCAACCTCGTCCATTGAGCCGTCTATGACGTTCACGCGGTGTCTTGTGAAGCGGTCGGCCTCTTCCGGAGGAGCGGTTAACAGTTTGGGGTTGAGAGCTTCGCGTAAGAGCTCCTCAAGGAACTCGGGCAGGGTTGCGCTCATCACGAGAGTTCTGGTCTTTCTCTCCCTCAGCAGTTCAAGCATCGCGAGGATTATTCCTAGGACGTTCGGCTCGTAGGCGTGAATTTCGTCGAAGATTAGGAGCGAGCCGGTTAGCTCCGTCAATCCCATCTCCGGAAAGCCGACACCGAAGAAAGGCTTCATGAGCTGGAAAGGTGTCGTGACCTTGAGGGGTGTGTAAATCTTCCGGTAAAGCGAGGAGAGGCGCCTGTACTCAAGCTCTGAGGAGTAGAGATAGAAGGCCGAAGAGCTGTGCAGAACCCCAACGAGTTCAGGCTCGCGGAAGAGGCCCAAAAGGCGCGAGTGCATGGCGTCTATGCTGGCCTTGTAGGGAAGGACGTAGAAGATTCTGCTCGCCACTCCCTTCTTGGTTCGGAAGGCGTTCCTGTCGGCCCAGAGGAGGGAAGCCTCGGTTTTACCATAGCCCGTGGGTGCGCGGAGGATTAGGTTGCCCTCAGTTTCTCCCGCCTGCCTCTGGAGGGGCCTCCAGCGCTCGGGCGGAACCCTTGCCTCAACGGCGGTTCTTATGTCAGACAGCAGGCGAACGGCAAGCTCACCGGCTGAAGCGAGGTGGTCAGAGGCATTGAGAATTCCGCGGAGGAATACGAGCTCGTTCCAGTACTTTTGGGAGTTCCGCTCATACCAAGTTAACAGGGCGTCAAAGTCGTAGGCCATAATTCTCTCGGCCCAGTCTTCTGGAGTGTTGAAAACACCCTTCCGCCTTCCGAAGAAGTACAGCTCCCAGTAGGGGACTCGCTCGAAGAAAATTCCCTCGATGTAGTCCCTGTTCTGGAGGAGCTCCTGCACCTTCTCCCCGAACTCTCCCCTGTGTTCCCGGCCCGGCAGCAGTTCCTCAAGCTCGTCGAGGGTTCTGTGGTGGGTGAGTATTGCGAGTGCAATGAGGTTTCTCTCGTCATCGGGGAGGTCGAGGAAGGCCGTGAAAGGTGCCGAGAGTATCTCGTGGCGGTAGCCCCACTTTCGAGGGTCTCTCTGGAACCCGCTCGCACACTTGCCGAGGTCGTGGAGAAGAACGGAGTAAAAGGAAAGCTCCCAGACGCAGGGGAAGAACTCCTCAAGCCACTTGAACGCACCTTTTATGCTCCTCAGCACGTTTATGGCATCGTTGGTATGGCACTCAAGGAAATCGTGCGGAAGGAACTTGGCGTAGCAGACCTTCATTCCCGCCACCTGTGGAGGTAAACGCCGACCCCAAGTTCCTCGTCGTAGGGGAGGTTCAGCCTCGGCGCTTTGCCCCTTGGAAACGGCAGGACTACGAAAGGTCTGACGAGCCTTGCCTTCCTCGGCGTTACCGAATAGTCGTACTCGACGACGAGGGCGTGAACGACGCCGGGAACTCCGAGGCTCACTGGAAGAACGGTTCCGCCGACCAGGGCTTCCCTTTCCTCCAGACTAACCTCTTTTATCTCCTCAACCGTCGCCACGTCGCTCGAACGGCCGAGGAGGAGCTGATACCTTGGCCTTCTGAAGTGCTCCGCCCACTCATCCGGGAGGTAGAGGTAAAGCTCGGCGTTGTAGAGGAATTCGCGCCTCATTATGTCCGTCTCGACCTTTCCGAGGGCGTAGATTTTTTCGAGGTCAAGGCCTTTACCTCCGCTCCTGAAGACGTAGCCGACGTAGGGGAGCTCGGTTAGGTAGACAGGCTCACCCTTCGCCGCCGAGAGGATTCCCTGAACCGTTGAGGGTGGGGGAACCGGTAACGTCGGCTGATGGCCCGATTGAAAAGTGGGATAGCGGAAGGAAGCAGTCCACGCCCTCAGTTTGACCCGTATCATGGGCTCACCCGTAGTAGGCTTCAATTTCCTTGGCAAACTCCTCTATTGCCTCTCCGACGGTGCCCGTGAAGACCTTAATGCCGGCTTTCTCCAGTGTCTTGGCAATTTCCTCAACGTTCCAGCCGAGGGAGCAGACGAAACCTTCGTCGTAGCCGATGTAGAGCCTCGCGTTCTCGGGGATGACCTCTTTGAGGTCTTTGAGCCTCTTCGCTAGGGCCTCGGCGTCGAAGCGGATTTCACCCCTCTCCTCGAAGACGAGGTCGCTTATGAAGGGGTTTATTCCGGCATCGATGTTGAGGAGCAGGACGAACTTCGGGGTCACGTCGGTGTGGTACTGGCTCTGCTTGGCCCCGCCGGTCAGGAGGCGAAGGGCCTTGATGGCCTCGGTGGCGCGCTTCTTCCGGATTTCAGGAGGCATAACCCACTCCCTGTCGCTTCTCTTGACGCCGAGTTCTTCAGCTATGCGCTCCATCTCCTTGATTTCATTGACGACGTCCTCGGTGCCCTTCTTTGGGTTGCCCTTCTTGTCCTTTGGCACGTCGTCCCACGTGAGGAGGTTCTTGAAGCCGGCCTTACTGATGGTTGTGAACCGTCCGACGGAGTCGAGGTCGAGCGAAAAGGCCCCCTTGAAAACCGTCGAGTAGAACTCCTGGCTGTAGGGAACGGGGTCTCCTTCATGCCTTGATGCGTAGCCCTCGTCAACCGTCATGGCGTTTCTATCCGGTAGTATCGAAATCAGGGGCGTGTTCTTGAGGGGAGAGACCCTCGTAACGGTGACGTTAACCTTTCCCTTCTTGAAGGCCCTCATGTAGCCGAAAACATCGTCGTCCGGGTACTTGAGCGGGTTCGCCGCGGTGAAGACCTGCTTCTGCTCGCGGTAGAGCGGGGAGAGCTCCCAGTTGAAGTGCTCCTTGAGGGTAAAGCGCCACCAGTAGCGCCAGGCCTGAGGAGAGACGTAGGGATAGCGCTTTCCTCCCCTTCTGAAAGTCTTAACCCTCGTGACGTTCCTGTCGGCGAGGCCCTCGTCGATTCCGAGCATGTTCAAAGCCGAGTGCGGTGCGTCAATCAGCACCATTCCGGTTGCAAACCTCATTCTTCCACCTCCCCAAGGCCGTAAATCCCAACGTCCTCAATTTCTTCAGCTTCTCCGGCCTCCTCGGCCTCTTCTGAGGCCTTCATCAGGCGGTCGTGGAGCTTCTCATAGACCCTGAAGAGGAGCAGGTGCTTGACGGTCCTCCACGAGACGTTAAGGTCCTCGCCGTAGGAGGTGAGAACCGTTGCAAACTCGTCAAAGGTCATCAGGGGCTTCTCTATCCCAAGCCTCTGGCGGAGCTTTTCGAGGTTCACGAAGAAGGCCTCGAACTGGTAGAGCCTCTCCGCTTTCTCCAGCTCCCTGACACGCCTCGAAAGCTGGTTGTCGGGGAGCTTCTCCAGCGTTTCGACAATCCTGTCGCCAACATCTCTGATAAACTCCAGAGCTTCCTTATCCAAACCCAACACCTCCGAACAGTAGAAAGACAAAAGCGACCATTTCGCGTTCGCACGGCGGTTTTTCACATCGATAAAGTAGGGCAAAATGCTCTCCTCGGCCAAGAGCCTGCCATAGACCTCATTGGCGTAGCTCCTCTCGTACTTCTCAAACTCCTCCTCAGCCGGCTTCTTTCTCCACCCCATAGCCACAATTCTCTTCCAGCCCCTTGGGTCCTCCCTGCTTGCGTGGGCGATGAAGCGTAGGACGGGCGTTGGGACGTGGATTATCTGAAGGTCTTGCCCCTGGTTGTTGTTCACGAAATAGTAAAGCGTTATTGACGCACTGGCCCAGAGGTCGTCGCGCTCCGTCTTCCTCGTCAGCTCTCCGAGGAGGTGGAACAGGAAGTTCTCCGGCCTCTTGAAGTCCCTCGCGTTTGAGGCGAGGAAGTTCTTCCTGACGTCGTTTAGGGCTTCGCCGTGGAGTTCGAGCATGAGCTCGTAGGGGTAGGTGTGCATCACGAGGACCCTTCTTCCCACCTTGTAGGCCACCAGCGGAAGGAACTGGACGAGGAAGAGGCAGTGAGAGCAGACGTTGAGGCCGTCCTTGGCGGAGGGGAAGTAGTTGGGAACTCCCCCAGTGCCGACCAGCGGGAAATCGGAGCGGTAGACAGGTTTTGGACGGGAGTGTCTCCTACCGCAGATTTCGCAGATTGGCGTGTTGGGGTCTTCAGGCTCCCCGAGGAGACCTCTGAGGTTTTGGGCTATGGCCCCGGGGATTCTCTTCTTCGCCATGCTCGGGTTGGCCATGAGTATTCCGCTGTTGGGGAGCATCATCGCGTGAATGTAGCCGGAACTCCACTCCTTGCGCGCGTAGAGCTTTGAGGCAAAGTCTATTGCCTTCTCGATGTCTTTTCCCGTGAGTTCTTCCGGAGAGTTCTTTCTGTTTATGAGGAGCAACGCAACAAGGCCAGCATCAACGAATGGGTGTCCCGTCCAGTGAAACCCGATTTTCTGTTTTTCCACCTTGTGGAGATTTTTAGCCGGGTGTTTGACTGAACCGCGGGAGGGTTTCCCCTTTGGATGGTCCTTCAAAAACACATCAAGAGGCTTCTCCTTTCCGATTTCCTCCACCTCCTCTCCTGCGTCCCTCCGGTTTACGCCCGTTCACCTTCACCATCCCAAACCCTATCGAGTTCTTCTCCCCGAAACCGGCGAGGTAGCCGGCCTTCAGGAGGCCTTCATCGCCTTTCGCGCGGAAGACTAGATGCCACGCGACCTGGTAGATCCCCCTTTTGACCTCGAAGCGCTTGGACTTGGCGTTGAGGACCTTCATCTCGAAGTCCTCGGGCGGATTCGTGCCGAAGATGTGAAGGTACTTCTCCCTGAGGTTCTCCTTAATCAGCTCGTAGAACTCCGGCTCGTCCGGCCCAAGGTCGTAGCTCCTCGGCTTTCCGAACTGGACCCTCTTCGTCGTCACCGCTATCGGTGAGAGGGTGACGAACTTTCGCCCGCTCAGTTTTTCCGGTTCCTTGACGGCCTTGACCTCCTCCACGACGAACTTTTCACCCCAGAGCTCGACCTCCGGCTTCTGAAGTATGCCCCCGATGAACGCCTCGGCAATGCTCGGCACGGCGGTGGAGAAATAGAAGTACGCTCTTCCGGAGCCCAGGAAGTACGGCCTGCACCTCTCCAACGTCCTCCTCTCGGTCATGAAGAGGGAGTACGTGAACAGCTTCGGCACCTTCGGCGAATGAAGGCTCAGGCTGAGGTCCGGATCAACGCGCTGGATTCTCCTGTAGATCAGCCCCTGGAGCTGGTGCTGGTGGTTGAAGGGAACGCGGTAGGATTCATTCTCCGGGAGGAGTCTTATTGCAAACCTCATGGGATCACCCGAACGGCTTATCTTCACACCCGATCCTTAAAAGATTTTCCACTGCAGAAGAAAAGATCCGGGTTTGGGGAAAGTTGGAAAGGAGAAGACAGATGGAGTTGAAACGTGCCGAAAGTCCCGATCACCCGACCCTCTTCAGCTTCACGACCTCCTTTGCGAACTCCTCCAGCACTTCCTTGCGCATGCCCTCAAAGAATTTGATTGACCCCGCGTAGCTGTGGCCTCCTCCTTCAATTCCAGCTGAAGGCAGCTTTTCCTGGAGCCGCGGGATTATCTCGTTGAGGTCAAAGCTGTAAGCCGCCATCCCGTCGCTCGCTCTAACCACGGCGAAGTCCGGTCCGTAGGCGAGGGTTAAGATTGGAGAATCCTCGCCGTACTTCTCCTTGAAGTGGTCGTGGATTAAACCGCTCAGCTTGCCCGGTGAAGGATAGCTGAACTTCGGCGCGAAGAGCTCGACATCGATGGTGTTGAACCTTATGCCGTTGGGCAGAACGACGCTCTTGACGTGCGGTAGAGATGCCTTCAGCGCTTTCTCCTGCTTCTCCTTGACCTCTGGGTAAATCGCGTTTATCAGCTCGCGGTGCCTCTGCAGGTTCCCGGTCAGGAGGAGAATCTCGTCTATTATCCCGTGCCCGTCCATGAACTTCCAGTAGAAGGCCTCGTGGTCTATGACCTCGGCAATCTTCTTCAGGTCTTCCTCGGTGAGGCCCTTCGCCTTCTTGGCAATCTCAAGGTACTGGTAGAACTCCGGCGCCTTGCTTCTGTCGCCGGTTCCAGCGATGGCGGGCAGGTGCTTTATCTTGTCCTCAACGTCGGGGTTGACGAAGCGGGCCACCTCGGTGGCAAGCATTCCGGCAGTTAGTTCGTAGTAACCGCGCTTGACGTGGTGCGGATTGACGTGAACATCGACGTACTCATCCACCTTAGCCTTGTCCTCGCTCACCCACTCGCGCGGGTCGTGGTGGTCTATGACCACTATTGGGACCCCGTAGGCCTTTATCCTCTTGTAGGCCGGGATGTCCTCACTCGTTCCGCCGTTGTCCACTATCACGACGAGCGGAAGCGGGTCGCCGAACTTCTCGTGGTCCTCGACCATGAAGATTATGTCCTTGAGCACATCTTCCAGCTCGTAGAAGGGAGCCCTGCTCGGTCTGCGCTTGAAGAGCTTCCACCTCGCCCCCGGGTCCGGCGAGATGCTCTCTATCAGCGGGACTATCGCGTATTCAAGGGCCAGGCCTGAGGTGTATCCGTCGGTATCCGAATGGTGCCTCAGGAGAATCGGCCTGCCCTCAAAGATTGCCCTGCGTATCATGAATGCGGCCTTCATAATCTTCGGCTTGAGCTTCTCTAAGACCTCACTCTGGATTAGGAAGCCAACGTCCTTCGGCTGGGCGCGCTTGTCGAGCTCGGCCTCTATCTGTTGCTTCACCCTCGCCGCGTCCGGCCCCCAGAGCCTTGCCATGTCGCTGACTTCAATCTGAATCTCGCCCGAGTGGAAGGCTATCTTGCCTATGACCTCCACGATGTCGCCGACGTTTATGTTCGGGTAGGCCCTCACTCCCGGCGCCTCAAAGGCGGCCGCCCAGGTTATTCCCGTTCCGTCGGTTATCGTGAAGACCGTCGGCCCGCCGGTGACCTGTATCTGGGTGACCCTTCCCTGTATCCTCACGGTCTTTCCGGCCATGTCCTTGCTGAGCTCGGCTATCGGCGTTACGGGCAGTTCCTTCTTGACGACGACGGTCTTGTAGTGCCTCTGGGGCGACTCGATGAGGTCTATCTCCCTCTTGTCGGGTCTGACGTCGAGAACCTGAACGATTATCTCCTGTCCCGGCAGGTACTCCCTTCCGCCGAGGAGGTCCTTCCTCTTGATTAGGCCGACGACATGCGGGTTGAGCTTGACGAAGACTCCGAAGCGCTCGACCCTGTCGATTGTCCCCTTGTAGAGACTGCCGATTTCAACGTCCTCGTAGTCGCAGGTCTTGTCGAGTATGAAGACGACCTTGTACTTCCTGAGGCAGTCCGGGCAGACCCACGTCGTTTCCATTCCCGGCTCCCAGGGCTCCTTTATCTTGCCACAGATGTCGCAGACGAGCACCTTGCCCGTTCCGCCACAGGTGGGACAGGTGTCGTAAACCGGGACGGTTCCCTTGCCGTGGCACTCAGGGCAGGGTATCTCATCAACCTCGTCCTCAACGCCGAGGTGGTCGAGGTTCCTGTAACCTTTCAGCTTGTCGCCTATCTTGAAATCAGCTGGAACATAGCCCCAGCCCTCGCAAACGGGGCACTCCTTCTCGCCGACCTTCACCTTTCCCGTTCCGTGGCACTCTGGACAGTCCTTAACCGCCATTCTCTCACCCCGCTTAGGTTACGGCTTTGGCTTAAAAACGTTAGCAGGTTCTCGCTTCTCCTGCCTCCATTTCGTGGTTCGAACCTACATGATGTCCTACACAAATCGCTTAAAAGGGCTAATTGGAAGATTTTTTCATGGTAAAAATGACGGAATGAGCGAATGGAGGGGAAGGCTTTGAGATTCAGGCAGAAGCTCTACCTGGTCCTCATCGGAACCGTCATAGTCATAATGTTACTTATGGCAACCGCTCAATTGAGGGGTATAGAGCGCATGGGCAACACCATGGAAAAGACCATGGGACCCACTATCACTGAACAAGCGGAGAAGATTGCCCTTCTCGAAAGCGAGAAGTACGCGATAACGATAGACGAAAAGCTCCGCCCCCTTCAGCTCGTGGCTGACTCTTACGCACACTCCATAGCGAGTGATTACGCCATAGACAACTATCTACCTGGCTACACTCAGAGTCCCAACTTCTGGAACACCGTTGAGAAGAAGCTAACGGAGCTGAGGGGCTCCGAGGGAGACATAATCAACGCTTACTACGCGGACCACACGGGGAGAATAAAAATAGTACCTCCAGCGAAGCTTCCCTCCGGCTTCAACGCAACCAAATCAACTTGGTACCGAAGGGCCGCTGAGAACGGCTCGTTCTGGATGGAGCCTTACAGGGACGTAATCACGAACAGAACCGTTATAAGCTACATAACCCCAGTCGTTTACAACGGAACCGTTGAGGGCGTTCTCGGGATAGACGTTGATTTCTCATCCCTTTTCAACGAGATTATCTCAACGAGGATTGGAAAAACCGGCTACCTCTTCGTTCTGAGCCCCAACGGGACCGTCATAATACATCCCAACAAGGCCCTGATTCACAGGGTAAACGTTTTCACGAACGAGAGCTACGCGCCCCTTGCCAGTGCCATGAAGCGCGAGGGGAAGGGCGTCGTCGAGATGAAGCTCAACGGGAGGCTCATGGTCCTCGCCTTCGCGAGGAGCAGGGTTACCAACTGGACTGTGGTTGCTATTGCACCGAAGGACGAGCTGATAGGCTCCCTCGTTAGTTCTCTCAACACCGCAAAGGCAGACGCGTCCAGAAACCTCCTCTTCAGCCTGCTGGCCGCCTCGGTGATAGCGGTCGTCCTCGTCATAGCGGGGATTCAGTACCTCAGAAAAGCGTTGAGGCCGATAGAAGAGCTCACAAGTGCCGCGGAGCTGATAGCGGAGGGCAGACTCGAGGAAGCCAAAAAGGTCGTTGGGTCAATCGACTACCCCTACCGCGACGACGAGATTGGAAAGCTCCTTACCGCCTTTGAGGCAATCTCGCGCGACGTTATCGGAACCCTCAACGGCGTCATTCAGAAGCTCGAACGCCTCGCCGAGGGTGATTTGAGCAACGGTTTGAGCGTAGAAGCTAGGGGTGACCTGAGGAACATAATAAGCGCCCTCCGCGAAACGTCGGCCAAGATGAGAACGCTCATAGGGAACATAAGGCGCATAGGCCTTCTCCTTGACCAACAGGCGGGGGAGCTGGCGCAGATTGCTGAGAACGTCCGCGGCTCGATGGACCAAGTGAGCGAGGCCATAGAGCAGGTCAGCGTCGAAGCCCAGAGACAGCAGGAGAGCATCAACGAGATTACCGAGGGAATGCGCCTCGTTGCCCAGGTTACAGAGGAGACCTCGAGCATAATGGAAGAGTTTGAGAGGGCCGTTGAGGAGGTAACGAGGACGGCATCCGAGGGCGGACGGAAGGGCGATGAGGCCATACGGGACGTTGAGAGCATCAAGCGCTCGATGGACTTCATTGACGAGGCGGTGAGGGCCGTAAGTGAGATGAGCAAGAGGATAGGTGAGATAACCCAGACGATAGGGAACATCGCCGAGCAGACGAATCTCCTGGCTTTGAACGCCGCGATAGAGGCGGCACGTGCTGGAGACGCAGGAAAGGGCTTCGCGGTGGTTGCCCAGGAAATCCGCGGTCTGGCCGAGGAGAGCAAGGAGGCCGCGGAAAAGATACGCGAAATCATAGCCGAGATGGACGAGAAGGTCAGGAGGGCCGTTGAGGAAACGAAGAAGGGCGTTGACACGGTTTCAAACTCGACCGAGACCCTCAAGGAGAGCCTTGGCTACCTCGGATACATAGCTGAGATGATTGGCTCGATAGGCGAAAGGGTCTCTGAGGTAAAGGAGCAGGCCGAGAGGACGAAGGAGGAAGTCGAGAAGGCCCTTAGGGCCCTTGAGAACCTCGCCGCGAGCGCCGAAGAGACAACCGCCTCTGCCGAGGAGGTCAGCTCGGCGATGCAGGAGCAGAGGGCTGAGATAGAGGCTCTAAGCGAAGAGGCCAGGAAGCTCAAGGAGATAGCGCGGGAGCTCCGCGAGAACGTGGAGCAGTTCCGCCTCTAATCCTCTTTTTTGAAGGTTTCCCAGAAGACCGCCATCGAGAGCGAGTAAAGTAGAGCCGTTATGAAGAAGGGCCATGTTAGTGAGACGTCGAAGATGAAACCTCCGATGAACTGGCCCACTCCAAAGGTGGCCGTCCAGGAGAGGTTGTTGAGCGCCATCGCGGTTGAGCGCTCCTCCTTGCTGAAGAAGCCCATCATGAAGGAGCTCCATATCGGGTTGACGATGTTCATCAGGATTGTCCTGACGGTGTAAAGGAGTGCTGCGACCGGGAAGCTTGGGGAGAGGGGCATGAGGGCTATCAAAGCGCTCGCGCTCCCGTTGAAGGCTACGATGGTCTTCACACTGCCCATCCTGTCCGCGATTATGGGGAGGATGAACGTGCCGAGACCCATTATAAACTGCTGAACCGCGAAGAGCCAGCCGATGCTCTCAAGGCTCGTCCCAAAGCGCTGGTTGAACCACAGCCCAACGTAGGGTATCGCTATTCCGGCTCCAAGGCCTATTAACGCCTGTGGAACCGCGAACTTCGCGATTCTCCGGAGGATTTCTCCCCGGAGCTTTATCCTCCTTCCGCCGTTGAGTACTGGTCTCGTGGGAAGGATTACCAGAAAGCGAAGGGGAATGACGAGGAGAACAAGGGCGAACGTTTCCCTGTACGTCAGCCACCGGGGGAGAACTCCGGCGATGATTAGTCCAATCGCCGAGCCGATGGTTCCAAGGGCAGAGGACAGGCTGAACAGGTAGTGCCTCTTCTCGTCGCTCACTTCTCCGCTTAGGAGGGAAGTAAAGGACGGGCTCTCGAAGGCGAGACCGATTCCAACGAGGGCACCGCCGATGGCCAGGGGCAGGAGGGAAGGAAATGCCACCTGGATGGCTCTCCCCGAGAACATCAGCCCCAGTCCGAGGAGGATGGAGCGCTTGTAGCCGAGCTTAGCGCTCAGGGGGCCTGAGAAGAGGAGTGCCAGTGCCTGTGCGAGTGTTGATGCCGAGAACACCACACCGACGTCACCGTAGGTGTAGCCGAGGGACTTCATGTAGAAGGGCAGGATGAACCACGCTATGTTCCCGCCCAGCCAGGCGATGAAGGAGTAAAGCACAAGCAACCAAGCATCCCTGGAAAATCCCCTGTACTTCTGTAGAGACATGAACGTTTAGATGGCTGTCGAGTATATAAAACTTGTGAGGGAGGGAAGGTAGCTGAAGGTTAAAATGGCAACGGGAAGCTGACGGCAAAGAGGAGAAAGACAAAAATCAGCCGAGAGACCCCATAAACTCCTCAACGGCCTTCGCAGTTTCGCGGTAGGTCTTCCCCGCCAGTATGACGACGTAGTAGTTCGGGTTGTAGGGGTTCTTGAGCTTGGCCACAATGTAGCCCTTGCTCATAAGCTCGTTCTTGAGCTCGTTGACCTTGTCTGCGCCGTAGACTTTCTCAAGAACCTCCCAGGCCCTGTTGCTAACCCACCCTCCGATTATTATGACGTTCTTGTCCTTCGGAAGGCCGTTGTCGAGGATGTATGTGTCGTTGACTATGAGGGAGTTTACATCGTTCGTCGCCGTCACCGTCGGGGCTGTCACTGAGACGGTTCTGGTAACGTACGTTGTTCTGATGAAGCGGTAACCTTCTATCCCAACGACGTTCCCGTTGTCATCTTTTTTGTAGACGGCGGTGAACTTTAAGTTCCATCCCGGAATGGGGATGTTGATGGACGTTCCGGGCTGGAGGTAGACCTCGGGGAACTTGGGGTTGCTCGCGTTCACGTGGAGGTAAATGGAGTACGTCTTCTCTTCGCTGTTAATGTGCCAGACCCACTGTCCACTGTAGACATCGCCGCTTCTGTGGGTCTCCTTCAGATGATAGTACCAGTACCGGTATATGACCGCCTTGGAGCCGCTTATCCCCGTGAAGAACTCCAAGGGGTTTATGACAACGACCTCTTGAACTCCAGACTGCAGGAGGGTTTCAACTTCCTCCTTGGGAAAGGAGTCGTAGGACTTAAAGACGTCTTCGCCCGCTTCATGGCATATCAGATAGTATTTGCCCTCGTCCATGACCTCAAGAAAAACCCCGTCTGGGTAGTGGACGTCAACGAGCATCTCGTTCGTCTGCTCGTTCATGTCATGAAAGTACAGCCAAATGCTTCCAAGGTACAGGCTAGTGCCGATATCGCTTGAGTTCTGGGTGACGTTTACGAGCCTATAAATGTACAGCGTGTTCACGTTATCGAGCTTTGTGTAAACTAAGACGTTGTACTGGTTTGAGCCGAGAGGTACCAGGCTCTGGTTGAACGTTACACTTATGCTCCCGTCCCCGAGCTCGGCGGTTCCCGAGTTGGGATTGTATGCTATCCTGGAGAAGTTCACGGCCAGGACTATGCCCCCGTTGCTGAGGTTTTTGGTCAGGGGCAACCCGAGGTCCGGCATGTCCCTGCTCGTAAGGATGTAGTACTGGTTCTCGTCCGGTATCACCACGCTGTGGTACTCCACGGGCACGACAACGCTCTTTGTGTACGTTTTCTCGCTTATCCCCTTTAAAACTAGAAAAGCACCGAGTCTCGCCCCAGCTATTGCATCCTCATTTATGTGGAGGGGGACTTTATTGACCACCTTCGTGGTGGGCAACACGATTATCGTGTTCGCTGAGTTGAAAGGGGCTCCCGCCGTTGTTCCCAAGGTGACAACCAGCATCAGCAAAAGCCCGAGGAGCATCGAGGCTCTCTTGTGTCCCATCTCACCCACCATCACGGTTTCCACCTTCAACCTTTATTAACCCTTCCCGGAACTTTGAAGTGCGATGATGAGTGAATCCAATGCTGACGGGATGATGAACCCCGAACCTGAGCGCGAGGTGGTTGAACTGGAAAAACTCCGGAAGAGCGTTGAAGAGCTAACAAGACAGGTTGCCAGGCTGGAGGAAAGGAGAAAGCCCGACTCCCTCGGCTGGGACGACATAGCGCAGGAGATAGTCGGCGCGATAACCTTCGCGCTCCCCTTCATCTTCACGGGCGAGGTCTGGGACGTGGCAAAGGACATCTCGGTCGAGCGCTCGCTCGCCATCTTCCTCATGACGATTGGCCTCGCTTATCTGTTCCTAACGAAGGCAGGACTCGGAAACCTGAAACGCGAGGAAATCTTTCACGTCCCCAAGAGGCTTATAACCGTCGCCCTCATCTCCTACGCCGTTTCCGCGGTTCTAATCTACCTCTTCGGCATAGACTACATAGCTCACTTCGACGCGGTTCAATACTTCAACGCGACGGTCATAATAAGCACCTTCGCGGTCATAGGCGCGATAGCGGTTGACATGGTGAGGTGAATGAAAGTAATAACAGGAAAGCGCTGGGAGGCCTTCGCCGATGAGAATGCCGTCCTTTTTCCCGAGTACCAAAAGAACCGAGACGAGCTGATTAACTTCGTGAACTCGCTGAAGGGCGACGAGACCATCGTTACGGCAAGTCTGGAGCTGGTGGACCTGATAGCGAACCGCTTTAGGAAGGGCGAGGAGAACGTTCTAATCTATTCGGACACGGGGAGGAGCATAACGCTCAAGGAAGCCTACGAGCTGAGGAAATACCTCGATTTCGATGTTCGCGGGGGCTTCTCGGGGGAAATGGCCAAAACGAGCGTACTCTTCGTTGAGGGAAAGACCGACGCCAAGTTCTTCAAGGCCGTCTTCAAGAAGCTCTTCGAGTTCAGGGAGAGTCAAAAGGCCCCGTACCAGTTCAGGTTTATAGAGCGCGTCTTTGAGCGCGACAACTTCGACCTCCTCAGACGGGAATCTGACGGGGCTTACCTCGCCGTTATCCCGAGCGAGGGCAACTCCGGGGTGATTAGAAACCTTGGAAACTTCCTAAAAGCCATGGAGGTCTTTGATTTCAGCGTTGAGAGGCTCGGCGTTGCGGTTGACATAGACGAGAGTAGGGAAAGCGCCCTCGCCTCGATAGCTGGGAAGCTCTCGGGCTTTGAGCATGAAACTACGGTGAGGGGCTATCTCGTCGGGAAAACCGAGGTGATTCCGCTCGTTATCGGACTGCCCTTCGAGGACGAGCTGATAGAGTGGAAAAAACCGACGGTCGAGGACCTGATGCTCCACCTCATCGAGCGCGAGGGACTGCTCGACAGGGTCAGGCCGGGCATTAAGGCCCTCAACGAGAGCCTCGGGAGGAAGCTCAAGCCCAAGGAAGTCATGTATCTGGCGCTTTCCGCATACGGACACTGGGGCAACCTCGAGGGCTTCTACGAGCTGTTCGTCATGCGCTCCCGGTTCAGGAACCTCAAGGCGGTTCTGAGGGAAGCCGGACTTATGGAGGGCCTCAGATACCTCGCATTTTCAGAGCGCTGAACTTTTAAGTTTTCCCTCCAATTCCCTTCGGTGATAAAGGTGAAGCTCGTCTCATTCGACGTCTGGAACACCCTCCTCGACATAGAGGTCATGCTCGATGCCCTCATGGTGGAGCTGACGAAGCTCATGGGGGCATGCATACTCGACGTGGCCGAGGGAATAATGCTGACGCGCGAGAGGATAAAGGCCATGCGCGCCAGAGGTGAAGGCGACCCGAGGCGGGCCTTGGAGGAGAGCCAGGAGATGCTGGCAGATTTACTCGGAATAGACGTCGAGCTGGTGAAGCGGGCCGCGGCAAGGGCGGTCCTCAAGGTCGATGAGGAGATGGTGCTCCCCGGAACCAAAAAGGCTCTTGAGGGCGTCAAGAGGAAGGGCCTGAAAGTTACCGTCACGGGCAACGTGATGTTCTGGCCCGGCTCGTACACGAGGCTTCTGCTCGAGCGCTTCGGGCTCATGAACTACATCGACAAAACCTTCTTCGCCGACGAGGTTCTCGCTTACAAACCCCTGCCAGAGATGTTTAGGAAACCTTTGGAGACTTTCAACGTGAAGCCTGAGGAGGCCATACACATCGGCGACACGAAGGCGGAGGACTTTGAAGGTGCATTAAGGGCCGGCCTCTGGGCGGTCTGGATTAACCCCGAGGCCGAGGGCGTGAGGAGAATCCACGAGAGGGGCTTCGAGGTGCCGAGCGTCGAGGGGATTCTGGAGGTTTTGGAGAGAATAGAAAACGGGAAATAACTCGCCTATTACTTCTTCACCTTCAACCAGGCCCCAAGTCCGACCTGCTTCGTCTTCTGATACCTTAAGTCTTCCTTCCGGTAGCCGAAGGCTTTTAGAATCCTCTCAACAGCGGGGAGAACCTGGTTCTCGATGTAGTACTCCGCATCGTAGCGGTGCTTCGTCGGGTCGAACTCGTCGGCGGGAATCGCCCTGTCGCCTATCCTTCCAGAGCCCTTTAGGACGATATAGCTTATCACCGTGCCGGGCCGGATTTTCACTCCTCGCGCCGCGAGCCTCTTAGCAACGGCAACGTGCGGACCGGTGGCTTTGTAATCCTTCAAATCGCGCGTTATCTGCTCGTGGATTACCAGCTTCTCGGGCGGGACTTCGTACTTGCTCAGCTTTTCCGTCACTTCCTTGACTATCCTGACGGCCTCCTCGACGTCACCGTGCTTGAGTATCGCCTCGAGAACCCTAGCCTGCGTCTCCTTCGCTATCTCGCTCCAGTCGCGCCTTACAATCTCAAGGCCCCTCGTGATTATCTTGCCCTCCTCATCTATCACCGCGTACTTCTTCTTCGTGACGAAGAAGCCCCTCACGTAGAAGCCCTCGTACTCAAGTTCGAGCAGGCCGGGCAGTTTTGGATTAATGTATCTTAAGAACTCCTTTGCTTTTTTCTTGACTGTTTCAGCGTCTGCTCCGGGAATAGTAGCATGGAGACCGTCTGTATCGGCATAGAGAACTTTAAAACCGAATTTTTCTTCGAGTTCCCGGATAACCATTTCTATGTACTCCCTTCCCCATGCCGTAACGCTCTCGGCGCACTCCTTGCAGTACCACCGGGCCTTGGCGTAGCCGTAGTAGCCGTAGTAACTGTTGTGCGCGTAGAGGAGTCCAAAGCCAGCCAAAAAGTTCTCGTCCTCCTCGACGCTCAGGTCGTAGACGTGGCCTTCATAGTGTCTCTTCTTGACTTCCACGACCCTGTCGAGGACGATGTCCCCACTGATTAGCCATTCTATTCTCTTGGCCTTCTCCCCGTCGAGTCTTCCGTTATCAACGAGCTCCCGGAACTTTTCGTAGCTCATGTTCTTCTGGAAGACCTTACCGAACGTTTCCTCAAGCACTTCCTTAGGTATGACGTGGGAATAATAGGCGTTCTTTTTCTTTTTGTAGTCCGTGAACGGAAGCTCCTCGTTAACGTAGACCCTGTAAACTCCGCTGTCGTATCTAAGCCTGATGGCAGAGACGCCGAGGGAGTTGAGGAGAAGGACCAGGCCGTTCACCAAAATCTCGCTCTTTGTCGAAAGGCGAACCCTCTTGTTCGGGTGAACGTCGCCATCGCCGATGAAGTATCCCTCAAGGAATGCCCAGCGCACGCTCTCAGGAGATGTGAAGATTACCTCTGGAACCCGCTTGTTCTCCGCTAAAGTCCCGCAGAGAGCCTCAAAGATAATGCACGCCATTTTCTTTGGAATCTCGACGTAGTTCTTCCCACGCCTCACCTTTCCAAAGAACCTTTCTGAGAGACGCTCCATGTCGTCGAGAACGCTCTCATCGTTGTTGTAAAGCTTAACGGAATAACTCCAGCCGTTCTTTGGGTTCCTCTGCTTGCCCGCGTAGCCCTCGCTCACGTAGTAGCCAAGGAGCTTTGCGAAGTTCTCATCGACCTCTATAAACGGGCTCATCCTAAAGCCGTTTCTGGTTCCAATTTTCCACTCCTTCAGCTCCTCCTCAGGCATGAGCGCTATAACGTCTCTAACGGCGTTGAATTCGATGAGATACTCCTTTCTATTGCGGTTGTATCTGACGGCTTCCACCAAGCCCTCGTAGAGGGTCCTGTACTTTTTGAGCCCTTCCCCGTCGATGATTTCGTAGCCGATTTTCCTGAGTTTTACGTATCCGAGCTCCTCCAGGTGCTTCAAGTAGCGCCTCGCAGTTCTCGGCCTCTTTTCCTCACCGAAAATCCACCGGAGGGTTCTGAGCATTCCCTTGAAGAAGTTCTTTCTGCCTCTCGTCGGAATCGTCAGTACTATGTCCTCCGTTTCTTCCTCCGGCAGTTCGAGAAGTAGTTGGACAATGTTCAACGTTTCCTTTCTTTCGGGCAGGCGCACGCGCTTTGGAACCGCGAGGAGGTCTCCGGCTCTGATTTCCCCTCCAGTTACCTCCGCGAGCTCCCCATTCCTGTAAGCGAAAAGGCTGTGGCCCTCTGTTACGGTTATTCTCCTGCCTGAGCTCAGGGTTATCTCGTAGACGTTTCCAGAATAGCGATGCCTTATCAGGGCTTTCACTGGCATTAGGCGGGCTTTCTTGGATTTCCTGTCAAACGAAAAGGCGTGAATTCCACTGACCTCCAGAACCTCAGTGTTTCCGTCCCTTTTGACCCGCTCCTTTTCGTCCTTCATGAGTCCATCAACGAACTCGCCAATCCTGACGAGCTTGATGTCTCCGTTCTTAACTACCGGAATCCATTCCTCTGGCAGGAGACTGTTGGCTAAGATTTTGATAGCCCTCTGCCTGTAATCGAGGAGCTTCTTCTCCAGCGGGTCAACCGTTGCCTTCATCTTCCGCTTTATCTTCTGCCTCTCCTCGAGCAAGTCTCCCAGGAGGCTCGGTATGAAGCCGGGGAAGTCCTTGCAGAACTTGTGTCCAACCTCCGGGGCGACGTCGTACTCTTTACAGCCCTCGCGGTTGAGCGTGTCCGGCGAGACGTTGTGGGTTATGATGATTGAGGGGTACAGCGAGCGGAAGTCTAAATACACAATATTGTCCCATAATCCTCGCTCTGGTTCTTTAACGTACCCGCCCGCGTAGCCCCCGCGCCGCCTCGCGAGCTCCCTCTCGTCGGGCTTGTTTGGGGCGAGCTCGTTCCTCTCGTAGGCCTTCCGCAGGAGGAACCACTCGACGAGGTTGCCCGTGCTCGAGCGCGAGACGTCCCAGAGGCTCTGGCCTATTAGCCTGGAAAGCTGGGCCTCCATCGGGAAGAACTCCCTTCCAAGCTCGTAGGTCACCTTCGCGTCCTCCATCGAGTAGCGGGCGACCCTTTCAAGGCCCTCCCCGCTCTCCCAGGCCTGCGCTATCTCCTCGGCGTAAACCTTCTCCTTGGGCTTTCCAAAGATTGCCTCGTAAACGGCCTCAAGGGTGTATGTCGGGAGGTTTATCGTGCGCCTTATGACGGGATAGAGGTCGAAGTGTATCCTGCCCTTCACCTCGACGGCAAACCTGTCCCCCATGCGCTGTATCTTCGGCTCGCTCCCATCTCTGCCGAGTGTGAACTTTATTCCGAGCTTCTCACAGCGCTTCTTCAGGTAGGTGAAGTCGAAGTTGTCGCCGTTGTATGTGATGAGCACGTCGGGGTCTTTCTCCTTAACAATCCTGAGAAATCGCTTAATCATCTCCTTCTCGGTCGAGACGACGTCAACGTACGGAAGGTCAATCTTCTTCCAGGTTATGACCCTCGCCTCTCTCCCGTCGGCGTAGCTTATCATGAGGATCGGGCCCTCGGCGAACTCCTCGCCCTCGTGATAGAGCGTTTCGATATCGAAGGCGAGCATCGTGAGCTCCTCGTCGCCCTCCATCGGAATCAGGCCCTTGTCGATGAGGTAGCGCTTGGCAAAGGGTATGTCGTACTCGTAGATGTCAACGACAGCGGGGTGGGCGCGTATCCTGTCTCGAATCGCCGGGACGTCCTGAGGATGGTTGAAGTATAGCTTCCAGACCTCTATCGGCCTGCCGAGGAACTTCTTCTGCACCTTCTCGGCGCGCTTCACCCTGACGACCGTCCCGTGCCTCTTTGCGGTTACCTTCTTGACGTCCTCTATCGCCGAATCGTCCTTCAGGAGGGCGTAGAAGTAGGGCTCGAAGGTTCTGTCGTACTCGATTTTAAACTCGCCGTTCTCCTTTTTGAAGACCCTTATCACGGGCTTCCCGTTCTCGGTGATGTAGTCGGTATCGAGAATCATGACTCACACCTAAGGTTTTATCGAATCGGGGACTAATAAACCTCACCGCCACCTTTTTAAAGCGCCCCGCGAAGGGCCGAGCATGGAGCTGTTTTACAGGGTGAGCTTTCAGGAGGTCGTTGCGGACGCTTTGAGCCTAGTTGAGGAGCGTGAGCTCTCCTCCAAGCACGCCCTTGAGCGGGTCTTCCGGAAGGTTGCCGGAAAGGACAGAGAGAAGGCTCGCGGATTGGCCCACGCCTACGTCTTCGAGATTGAGAAGTGGAAGGGGAAGATAGACTTCATCATAAACTCCGTGCTGAAGGGTTCGAAGGTGGAAGACCTCGACCCCTATCTCGCCAATCTCCTCCGCATCGGGACGTTTGAAATCCACTTCCGGAAGGTTCCTCCCGCCATAGCTACCGACTCCGTCGTGAGGGTCGTTAAGGAGCGCTTTGACTTCAGCCGGGCGAAGTTCGTCAACGCGCTGATGCACTCGATAGAGAAGTTCGACGTGGAGAGGGCATTGAAACGGCTCAAGGAGAGGGATAGGATTGAGTGGCTTTCTGTTCGCTTCTCCCACCCGCGCTGGTACGTTGAGTACGTGATAGAGCTTCTGGGCTACGACGAAGCTGTAAGGCTTCTCCTCAGCAACAACAGGCCTCAGAGGTACTACGTTCGCGCGAACACTCTAAAGACCGACGTGGACTCACTGAGAGATTACCTTGAGGAGAACGGTGTGAGAACCGCCTTAACTCCAGTCCCGGACGTTCTGAAGGTCCTCGACTACAAGACGCCGGTGACGAGGCTTGGCTGGTATAAAGAGGGGAAGTTCGTCATTCAGGATTTAGCGAGCGCTTACGTCGCCCACGTTCTCAACCCAGAGCCTGGCGAGAGGGTTCTTGATTTGGCCGCTGCCCCAGGTTCAAAAACTTTCCACGCGGCGGCACTGATGGAGAACAAAGGCGAGATAGTCGCGGTGGACTACTCCTACGACAGGCTGATGCGCATGAAGGAGAAGATGAAGCTCCTCGGAATCAAAAACGTCAAGCTGGTTCACGCGGACGGGCAGAGCTTTAAGGACAAGGCCAAGTTCGATAGGGTAATCCTCGACGCGCCGTGCTCGAGCTCGGGGACCTATCGGCAGTTCCCCGAAGTTAAGTGGCGCTTCGACGAGAACAAGATTAAGCGCATAATAAGCGTCCAGAGGAACATGCTCCGCAACGCCCACGAGAACCTCCGTGGTGGAGGAGAGATGACCTACTCAACGTGCTCAATCAGGATTGATGAAGACGAGGAGAACGTCCTCTTCGCCGTCGAGAGGGTTGGACTGGAGCTTCTCCCCCACGATTTCAGCTGGGGCGATAGGGGCTTCCTCGAAATCGGCGATAAAGTCTTCCGCGCGTGGACGCACAGGCACGACTGCAACAGCTTCTTCATAGCGAAGATGGGAAAGGGTTAAACCAACGGCTTCCTCCTCACAGGTCCCCTCGGGTACTCCTCCTCGAAAATCTCAGCGGTGAAGCGGTAGACCTTTGTATCCGGGTCGAGCCAGCAGTCCGGTGGCAGGCCGGCCTTCCAGCAGGTCTGGGCCAGGAATTCTTCCTCGTCCCAGCCCCACTCTATCGGCACCTGCGGGAGCAGTAAGCCCGAGTAGATGCCCTTCTCGATTATCAGGCCGTCCCTGCCGACCTTTATCTTCCTCGGCCTCTCCTCTGGTGAGCCTTCGATTAGTTCTGGCGGAGTTAGAACGCTCACCTCAATTACCAGGTCATCGAGCTCGCTCTCCCTCACCGGCGGGAAGCGCGGGTCTTCCACGGCCGCGTGGATTGCCGCCTTAATCGTCGCCTCGACCAGCGGGTAAATCGGCAGGGGGAAGCCTATGCATCCCCGGAGCGCCATCTGTGGCGGGACGTTGTGGCGGTTGAGGGTCACGAAGACGCCCATCTTTTCCCAGAGCTCCGGCGGTGTGTCCTCTGGAGGTTCGATGACCCTCCCGTTCCTCACGTACTCCTCGATGGCTTTCCTCGCGAGCCTGACGAGGAACTCGCCCCACTCGTCCTTAATCCTGTACATGGTTCCCACCCGTTAAAATTACCTCTCGTTAGTTTATTAACCTATCGCAACCCTTAAATTACTTCGTGAGGAGATTAAGGCGGTGTCGGGAATGGTCATCGTCGAGTTCGTGGTGGTTCCCCTTGGGGAAAAGAGCCTGAGCAGGTACGTCGCCGAGGTGATAAAGCTTTTAGAGAGGAAGGGCGTTAAATATCAGTTGACCCCGATGGCCACAATCATCGAGACTGACACCGTTGGGGAGGCTTTTGAAATAATCGAAGAGGCTCACGAGCTCATGTTCAAGCTCGGCGCCGAGAGGGTCTCGACGACGGTGAGAATAGACGACAGACGCGATAAAGAGCGGCACATGGAGGACAAGGTTAAATCCGTCCTCGAAAAGGTTGGAGAGGTGCGAGGATGAGGGTTCTCGTTCTGGCGATAGACAGGGACGACGACTTTGGCAAGAAGGCGGGCGTTAAGGGTCCGGTCATAGGGCGAGAGGCCTGTATAGACGCCGCCCTAAAGCTCAGCCTGGCCGACCCGGAGGACAGCGACGCGAACGTCGTTTACGCGGCCGTTAAGCTACGGGATGAGCTCGAGAAGAAGGGGGAATTCGACGAGGTTGAGGTCGCGATAATAACCGGCCACCCGAAGGTGGGGTTAAAGAGCGATATGGAGCTCGCGAGACAGCTTGAGGAGGTTCTCAAGGTCTTTCCGGCTGATGGAGTTATCCCCGTTACCGATGGGGCCGAGGACGAGCAGATTTTCCCAATTATCACCTCGAAGGTCCCAATCATAACCTCCCACCGCGTCGTAGTCAAGCAGAGCCCTGGGATAGAAACAACCTGGTACATCATCGTCAAGTACATGAAGGAAATCCTGAGCGACCCTGAGGTCGCGCGCGTCGTCTTCGGAATCCCCGGCTTGATGGCGCTGTCGTATGGAATAGCCAAGCTCGTGGGTGTGTGGTATCCCGAGAGCGAGAAGATAGTCTCAACCGTCATCTGGGGGACCATCCTGCTCATAATCGGCGGGATATTCTTTACAAAGGGCTTTAACTTCAGCCTCGGACGGTTTCTTGCGTCCATACGAAGAGCCGTCGTCGAGCAGTTCATAGTTGTTCTGTCCATCATCGCTGGAATCCTTGTCATAGCGAGCGGTGCGATAAACGCTTACCTCAACTTGGAGAGTTATTCGCTCAAGCTAATCGGTAGCTACCCGGGAACGTCACTCTTGGCGACCCTGATTTATCTCAACGCCCTGGCGGGCTCGATTGCCTTGGGCATAGCGGTCATGATGGCTGGGAGGGTTATACAAGCTTACCTCAAGAAGGACCACCACATCTGGTACTACACGTCTGCCCTTCTCATGACGCCTGCCCTCTGGGTTACTATTGACCTCACCACCCGCTACGCCCTCGCGATACTGACGATTTCTGACATAGACGTCTTTCAGAAACTGCTCTTCGCGATTGCCGACGTTGCGCTTGCCGTTGTGGTTGGTGTTTACCTCCGTGGAAAAGTTAAGGGATGGATGAAGGTTGAGACTGGAGGAAGCGATACGGGAGTACGAGCTGAGGCGTGAGGAAGGCCTGAAAAAGGCCGAAAAGCTCAGAAAGAAGTACAATAAGTGGCTTGGTAAGAAGAAAAAGGAACTTCTCAAGGCCGTTGGGAAGCTGGAAAAGGCCAAGCCCCCCAAGAACGTGGACGAGAGGCTCCTCCAGATAGTTGAGGCAGACAGGAGGAACTACGTAAGTGCGATGAGGCACGCCGTTGAGGGAATTCAGACCATCGATGACCTCGGAAAGCGTCTTCCGGACCTCGCAAAGGTTCACGTTGACTACGGAAAGCACGTCATGATTCTCTTCGAGAAAGAGGTCTACGCAGTCAATTCCCTTCTCAAGGAGCTCAGCGAGGGCTACACAGAGTTCAGGGAAGAGGTCGAAAAAAGCGTCCCGCCCGAGATTGATGTCGTGGAGAAGCTTGAGGAGCTTAGAAAGGCTCAGCATGAATTCCAGGCCAAGAGGGATGCACTTTCAAAGCTTGCCCGCGAGCTCGAGGAGGAAAGGAAAAAACTCGAGTCCCTCCTTTCATCGGAGGAGTTCGCGAAGGTTGAGGAGGAAATTCGTGAAGTTTCTTCTAAGATTCGTTCAATCGAGCTTGAACTCCGTTCGAAGGTCTCAAAGCTCCAGAAACCGCTGAAGAGGATGCGTCTCGGCGGAATAGCCGATGAGGTTGCCCGGGACAGCGGGGTTGCCATTGAGAGGTCCGATGAGTTTCTCTCACTCCTCCTCAAGGTCTATCCAAGGTTGGATGGAAAGGCAAAGAAGGCCGCGGAGTGGTTGATGGAAAACCTCGACGATAAGCTGTCCGAGCTGAGTGAACTTCGTAGGGAGCTGGAAGGGCTTGAGGCACAGCGGGAAGAGCTCCTGAGAAGCGTTAAACCCGTTCAGGATGAACTCCTTGCCATAGAACGGGAGCTGTCCCTGCTGGCGGATGACGTTAAGAAACTCGAGAGAAAACTTCTGAGAATCGAGGCCGAGCTCAAGGAGGAGTTGAAGAAGCTGGAGGACTACCGTGGGGAGAAGGTGGAGGTAAGTTTTTAAGTTAGGCTTCCCTAATCAAACCGGTGGGAGAGATGTTCAAAGTAGACAGGTTACGCTTCGGAACCGCTGGAATACCGCTCTCAACGCCGAAGCGCTCAACGATAGACGGCATAATCCACGTGATGAACCTCGGGTTAGATGCGATGGAGCTGGAGTTCGTCAGGGGGGTCAACCTCAAGCCGGAACTCGCGAAGAAAATCAAGTACGTCGCCAAAAAGCACGACGTCCTGCTCACGGCGCACGCTCCCTACTACATCAACCTCAACGCGAGCGAGAAGGCAAAGGTTGAGGCAAGCAAAAGGAGGATAATCCAGAGCGCCGAGAGGCTTTACGACGCCGGCGGCTGGAGCGTCGTCTTTCACGCGGGCTACTACCTCAAGCAGGACCCGGCGAAGGTCTACAACCGAATCAGGGATGCGCTGAAGGAGATTGAGAGGGAACTCCTGGACAGGGGCGTCAAGGTCTGGCTCAGGCCCGAGCTGACCGGAAAGCCGACCCAGTTCGGTGACCTGAAGGAGATAGTGAAGCTCAGCGAGGAGCTCGAGACGGTTCTCCCGACGATAGACTTCGCGCACGCTCACGCGAGGAACAGGGGCAAATGCAACTCCGCCGAGGAGTGGCGCGAGATGCTGGCCTTTATCGAAGACAGGCTTGGCAGAGAGGCTTTGGACAACATGCACATCCACATGAGCGGTATCGAGTACACTGAGAAGGGGGAGAAAAGGCACCTCCCGCTCCAGGAGAGCGATATGAGGTGGGAGGACCTGCTCAGGGTTCTAAAGGAGTTCCGCGTCAAGGGCGTCGTCATAAGCGAGAGCCCCAACATCGAGGAGGACGCGCTCCTGATGAAGAAGAAGTACGAGGAGATAAAGGATTAATAGGCCTCGGCGAGGCTTGGCTGGTCGTACCATCTGTGTTCATCCACATCCACGTGCAAATCGAGTGGCTCTAGGGGTTTAACTTCGTAGCCCCTCTTCTTACCCCATTTCTCTATCTGCCTGAGGACGGCTCTCACGCCAAGGCGTGCAAGGGGGTAGAAGGGAATCAGGAAAGGATTTCCGCGGAGCAACTGTGGCAGTCCCCTAACGACTTCCTTTCCGAGGTGCTTCCATGCATAATAGAGGTGCAGGAACTGGCCGTAGGTTATCATGTCCTCGATGCGGTAGAATTCCTGGTCCTTTAAGAGCCCCATTGGCACGAAGGCGAGGGGCGTAACAGTGAAATGGGCCCCGTTGCCGAGTTTGTTCTCGAGCTCCCTCTCCATCGTGATTATTAACCTGGCGGTTTCTATTTCATACTCGTCGGTGTCGCCGGGCAGGCCGAGTATCGTGGTGTACGCCGGGAACCAGTAGTTCTTGTTGAATACGTAAGTTCCGTTGAGCAGAACCCACGGCCACTCCTCCGGCGAGAACGGCTTCATCTTGTTGTTCATGTACTTTCCAATGAGCTCCGGCGCCGCGGTCTCGAAACCTACCTGTATTCCAATCCAGTGGTTTGGGCCGGCGTCAACGATACCCGAGATAACCTCTATCATGCCGGGTGCAGCCAACGCAGCCGCCACCGTTCCGTGGGTGGGGTTCACGTTCCCCGTGTACTTCCTGGCGGTCTCAAAGAGCTCAACGACTGCATCGACGTTGGGGTAGAAGGTTTTCCTGTCCTCGACCCTGTAGAGGAAAATATCCTCACTATGGAGCCATGCGTGGTCTATCCCTGCCCTGACGTTGAGCTTTATTTCCTCCTCGATTCTCTCAAGCGGCATAAAGCGGGCGACCCTCAGGTTTGGCTCGCAAAAGCGGCAGCCCCTTCCACAGCCCCGCATGACCTCAACGAGCCCCTTATAGGAGGGGGCGACTATCGTTGGAATCTGCTCAACCCTCGGCCATCCCTTAACCATCACGGTCTCGTCAGCCGTTCCAGATTCTATCTCCCGGAAGAGCTCTCCGGCGATGTGGTCAACCTCTCCGATGACAACGTGGTCTATTCCGAGCCTCTCGCGCTCTTCCCTCCTGAACTCCAGCTGCCACGCGCCCGGGCCCCCGACGACGAGCTTGAAATCGAGGTCCCTCCTTTCCCTGACCGCGTTTATCCTCTCCACGAGCTCCCTGAACTTGACGCTGGTGTAGTTCTTCCACTGTCCCCCGTTGGTGAACATCATGCTCACTGGACCGAGACCAAGGGGGTCCATCTCGTAGAGCGCCACTACGGTGGTATCTTCTCCTATGAACTTCTCGACCTTCCGCGGGTGGGCAACTACGACCTCGTTCCGTTTAAACCCGTCCCGAAGGAGCGCCGCCTCAACCTTCCTGAGGCCGTAGGGGGCCTGCGTTAGAACGCCGTCCCTGTCAGGGAGCTGGGAGTCCATCACTCTGAAGACACATTTGGGGAGTTTGTCGTAGGGAGCACAGCCCAGAAAGTCGAGCAGTGGGACGTCGTGGTATGTGCTCGTCAGAGTCTCGTCGGCCGTTAACACTATCCGCGTCAAGTTCATCACCCCCGATTATGAAGAAAAAATTGCATATTTAAGAATTTCTATCTTCCATTACAAGTCAAGTGTTAATTTTGAATGTTCCATATTTTAACTACAAAACAAAGTATTTCTCACGTGGAATATGAATAGAGAAACCAAGCAGACCGTACACAACGTTTCTGCGCTTTTGAACTGGGAGCGGTTTTGAGCGAAATTATGGTAATAAAAATACAACATATTGTGCCGTTATATCGAGTCTTATCTATTTCGATGTTGCCAACTATTAGATATAACAACTTGATATAGATAGATGAAATACTCTTTATATTTATGTTAAATTACCTTATTTTACAAAAAATTTAAATATGTTGACATTGCATAAATTAATGCCCTCCCCCCGGAGGGCAAGGGCGTACCGTACGGAGGGTGTGGCATGAGAGTGTCCGGAGTGCTCGGCCTCCTCTTGATGGGAGGCCTCCTCTTTGGTGGACTCGGGGCCTACCATTGGGTCATGGCGGCGAGCGCGACAAAAACCTCCTGCTGGACGCCGTGGGATGATGACGTGGATGAGAAGAGCTGGAGCGCCACTACCTTTGTCTGGGCAGGTGTTCAGGCGAAAGTCCTCGTCTGCAACGGCCACTTCATACAGATAATCCCCGACCCCAACCACAAACCCCCATCACCCAACTTCGTGACAGAAGCACAAGGAGTGCGAGTACTTGAGAAGAATACGTACGTAAAAGGTGATCTAAGCGAAGCTGGAGCATGGGTCACCTACATTGACCCCACGACTGGAAAGAGATCCCAGGTCTACGCAAAAATACCACACATCTGGCCCAAAGCTGGAGGGTGAACCTGTGAAGACCAGAGCCCTTTCTTTTCTCTTCATTTTTCTCCTCCTGTCCTCTACAGTTAGTGCTTTCACCCCGCCATCCTGGTTCAAGAACGGAACGTACGTGACTTACGCAATACTGCCTGGAAGAGGAAGGTACAAGGGATACCCTAATATCATTTTTTATCTCCCTGGAAAATTTTCTCAGGAGAACCTGAATGCCCTTATTACTGCGCTTGAAAACAGCTCCAAAGCATGCCAAAAGATTATACCCGAGATTAAGAATCCAAATTATACCCACTATCTCACGGGTTTAACCATTTATGGCCCCGTTTTTGTGACATTCAACATTACCAACGTTACTAACTCCACTGCCACAATTATCGTAACGCTAAGAATGGCAAACGCCAGTCTTACCCCCTACTGTTTTATCCCCACCCTGACCCTCCATGGAGCACTGTTCCTGAACCTCACTGATGGTTACTACTACGTTAATGGTACTAGGATAGGCAGGCCTTCCTTCTTTGTCCTCCCTTACAGTCTCCCTTCAGGAGGGGATGAGCTCTACAGGGCTTCAATCCTAAGGAAGTACGGCTTTATAATAGGGGGAGACTTAACCGTTAGAAACGTATCATTCACGAAAAACAGACTTGTCCATACATTCGTTAAAACTTTCTATCCTCCACTTATAAAAGTGAAATCAAATAGACAGTTAATACTCCACCAGAAAGAAGGCTATCTGAGTATGTCCATCTGTATCGATTCAATATACGACCTAGGTACTGGGATAGCAGTTGGTATGAGTTTCCCATACCCAGAACTATATGCTCTTGGCATGGTAGGGGGAAATGACTTCAACCATTATTCCGCTGAGCTGAACGATAAAATTGACTTCTCAAAGGAGTTCTGGCCGTACGGATTTGTTCTTTATAAAACGAACATTAAATTCCCGAAGGAGGAGACTGGGAGAGCTCCTGATACCGTGTTGAAGTATTATCTTGTTCTTGGGCTTCTCCTGCTCGCAATCGCTGGAGTTCTAAGGTTTAGGGAGGTGAGGAAGTGAAAGTCATTAAGATTATCCCCATAATTTTTCTCCTTCTGTCCCCTTCGGTTAGTGCGTTCACTCCACCCTCATGGTTCAAGAACGGAACGTACGTGACTTACGCCATCTTTCCGGGGAAGGAAATGTACAGAGGGTACTCCAACAGTTTTGCATATATTCCCTCGGAACTTCCAAGGAGGAACTGGAACGCACTCATTGAGGCCCTGCAATCTTCTAATTCCAAGGGATGCCTTAACTTCACGAGGGAGATTGATGGTGGTAACTACACATCCTGTCTCTGGCCGTTGGAGGTGTATGGTCCAATGTTTTTAACTTTCAGGATAACTAACGTTACCAATACCTCTGCTGTGGTTGAGGTAGTGCTTGTTGTGGAGAACGTTTCCCCTCATTTGGGCTGTACCCTTTCAAGACTTACCTTTGAGGGGACCCTTCTACTTAACATTACAAGTGGCTACTATTATATCAATGGGACTAAACTTGGCCCTCCTTCTTTCTTTGTAGTCCCATACGAACTTCCCGGTAAGAAGACACTACTTTTCAGGTCCTCCCTCTTTAGAAGATATGGGATTTTATGCAATGATATCTATGTTCGTAATGTCTCATTTGATGATAAAAAATCTGTCAACACATTCGTTAGAAAGTTTTATCCCCCACTAATACGAGTTGCATCAACGTCTTCACCATTTCGATATTCTAAATGTGGCTACCTCTCAACATCTCTGAACATGGATATCACCTATGATTTTGACACTGGAATTGCCATTGGAACCACCCTTTCTGGTTTCTGGCCCGAGCTTTATGCCCTCGGGATAATGTCCGCCGATGTATTCAATTACCATTCAGCTGAAATAAATAAAAAGCTCGATACTTCTCGCGAGTTCTGGCCGTATGGGTTTGTTCTTTACAAGACGAACGTTAAATTCCCGAGAGAGGAGACCGGGAAAGCGCCTGACACGGTGTTGAAGTACTACTTGATACTCGGGCTCCTCCTTCTCACAGCATCAGCATTATGGGGGTGGAGAAGGTGAAGAGGTTGTTGCTTATCAGCCTCCTCATCCTTGGAGTCCTTCCCGGCGTCACGGCCAGCAACCAAACTCCAAATTATGGTGTTTTGACCGTCACTGGTAGTGTGGAGAAGGTTAGCATTCCCGGGGTTGGAGTCTTCCAAACTCCAGTGACGCTCATCCTTCCGGCCGGCAACTACACGGTGCTGGCAGAGGGGAAAGTCGAGCTTGAAGCGAGAGTGTTCCTCAACTCATCCAAACACATAATTATTGAATTCCATGATACAGAGGCAAGCAAACTCGTTAACGGGAACACCACAATCCTTGGCGTTAAAGTAACTTACGACCAATGGAAGAACTACCCAAAACTCAACGGCACGCCGAGCCTCGGGTTAATAGGCGGATGTGGAGGAAGTTGGAGCCCATTCTATTACACTGACAAACCCCTCCCCCTGACCCTTGAGGATGTTTGGGATGATGTTGCAAAGCTTGAAATCAACGGCACGGTGATACCCTGTTATCTTCGGGGTACTAGGGAGGATATAAGTGGAAAATTAGAGTACATCTTCTACGAGATTATCGGGTCCTTCGGAACTAGTGGGCTGGCGCTCAAGAATGCGAGCTTTATAACGCCTCTTTCTGAAGTCAGCGTCTCATCAGACTTAAAGTACGTTCAGGGGTACGTGTTCAACGTCAGTGCCTCCTCGATGGTTGTGCCTTTCAAGTTAATTCTCCCGGTTATTCCTCGAGACGTTTACAACGTGAGGGGTGTGAGTGAGGAAGGCGATGTTATAACGATTAAGCACATTCCGAAAATTGACACTTACAATCTCAGCGTTGGAATCAACCACACTCTCTTAACCGCCGTCATTAAACTCGCCCCCCACGAGAGGTACTCCATCCACTACAACCTCAAACCCGCGGTGGACCTTATACAAGTCACGGAGGAGCCCGTTGAGCTTTACAAACTCACCATCACCACGAAACCCGAGGGCGCCAGGTTCGTAATCACGAACGGCTCCCTCAGGGTGGAGGGAACGAGCCCCGCATCGCTCTACCTTCCCTGGGGCAAATACACGATTACCGCGTTTGCCAACGGTAGCGGTGCCGTTGAGAGCTTTTCAGTCCCTGGAACGGGAAGGCTCAACCTTACTCTGAAGCCCCTGCCGGCGAGGCTTACTTTTAACGTGAGTCCTGAGAATGCTTCCGTCTTCGTGAATGGAAGGTTCGTTGAAAACGATAGTGTTGAACTCCCACCAGGGGAGTATGTGATTAACGTTACAGCGGCTGGTTACGTACCGAAGAGTGTTAACGTAGTTCTCGCACCTAACGAGAGTAAAACCCTCACCGTGACCTTAAAGCACTTGCCCGTGCTTTTCATCACGACGAAACCGACCGGGGCCTCCGTTACCGTCGGGAACAGGACGTGTGAGAGCCCGTGTAGGGTTGTCTTGTTCCCGGGCAAGTATCTTGTCAGGGCATCGTTGAAAGGTTATGAGAACGGTACTGCGGTGGTTTATCTTGAGGATGGTGATGTTAAAAACGTCTCAATAACCCTTGAACCTATTGTGGAGAGGGCTGGGAATGTTTCAACCTCTACGTCGGTAATGACTGCGACTTTGGTTCCTGGTTCTCAGGGCAGAACGGAGACGTCCTCCTGGGGGGCGGAAGCGGGTTCCGCGCGCGGGGATTCGGTCCTTCCAAAGGTGCTCGCCCTCGCCGGGGTAGTCGCGGTTGTCTCCATTGTCCTCAAGCGGAGGTGATTGGATGAAAACTGTGAGGAAACAGCTGGTGTGGGAGCTCGAAGACCCCTACGTCTCCTTAATCTTCATATTCAGCTTTATCTTGCTTGCAGTAACGTTCTACACGGAGCTCTTTAAAATCAACACTGCGTTCATGCCGATGGGTCTCAATCGGGCTACCGTTGATTACTACGGGGCTAAAACCCTTGCGACGCTGTTTCCTGGACTTTCAAAGGAGGCCTTTGTCGTGTTCTCCTTTACTGGGGTCATTCTTGCGTCCTTCCTCATGAGGTATGACCGGGACACTGGTGTGGCGCGAAGCGTGTACTCACTTCCTATGAGGAACTACGAGGGTGTTCTCGCCAAGTTCCTCGCCGTTTTCATAGTGCTCTTCATCTCAGCTTTCTCAGCCGCGTTCTTTGCGTACCTCTACGCTTATGGTGACAGTCCGAGGATGATTGTGCGGGGTCTCTTTGGTCAGCGCTACTTTCTCCTTCACCTGCTCTACTGGTTTGAGGCAACGTTTTACGTCTCCTCCGTCTCGTCGCTTATAGCTCTTCTCTGCCCCACGACGTTTGCTTCCATCCTTGGGGGGATTGCGGTTATGTACGTTCCCGGTGTTTTGGGCTGGGGGTTTCTTCCGCCGGATGTTCTCAACAGTGCGCTTATAAAGGCCTATTTTCTCTTCGGTGAGCCGGGCGAAAGGGTTAGCACCTTCTTCAACAGAACGTTTTACGCGGGTCTGTTCCTTCCGCTCGTGGCCATTTCTCTCGCTCTCATTATCAGTGAGTGGAGGGATGTTGCATGAGGCTTGCAAGGGCGTTCCTTCTTGCGATTTTTCTTTTTACTCTCCTTTCGTTTCCCCTTCAGGAGAGGGCTCTGAAAACGCCGACGTCGGGAGTTGCCGGTAGGGAGCACGGCTTCATTCTGCCTTCTGCTGGAATACTCCGTGTGACGACCAATGCCGGGAAGGGCACCAACTACTCGGTTGCCCTCTACGACCCGGAGGAGGGGAGGTTTCTCCTGAATGAGCACCCCAACGGGCAGCTTAATGGGTATCTGAGGATAAGGCACGCGGGTTTTTACTTTGTCTGGGTTAAGAGTGAGGTTGCTCCGGTGATTCTTGCCTACAGGATGACGTCGAAGTACTCTTCGAGGGGAATCCTTGAGATAAAGTACTTCGTGGGTGGAACCTCGGCGATACTTCTCGCAGTTTTGTTGTTGAAGGGGGGAAGGAGATGATAGTTGCTGAGAACCTTACGAAGCGTTTCGGAAAGCTGGTTGCTTTGGAGGGCGTGAGTGTGGAGATTGGGAGGGGCTTCACCCTTATCTTGGGTCCGAATGGGGGTGGGAAGAGTACCTTCTTGAACCTGTGCGCGGGCCTTTATAGGCCGAGTTCTGGGAGGATTGAGGTGCTTGGTGAGTCTCCGTGGAGTAACCGGCGCGTTAAGGGTAGGCTTGGGGTTTCGTTCGACCCGCCGGCGTTGCCAAGGCACAGGACTGGGAGGGAGTGGCTTGAGTACGTTGTCCGGTTCAGGGGGAGCGACAACGTGGATGAGGTGGCGGAGCTCTTTTCCGTGAAGGAGTTCTTGGACAGGAGGATAGGTGAATACTCAGCTGGAATGAGGAAGAGGCTTTCTCTGGCGCAGGCGTTTCTTGGGGGACCTGAGCTGGTTCTGCTTGATGAGCCTCTTGCGAATCTGGATTTCAGGGGTATTCGTGAGGTTGCGGGGGTTTTGGGGGAGCTTAAGGAGGGGGGTCTTAATATTGTTGCGGTTTCGCATGTGTGGCGTCCTTTGGTGGGGTTTGCTGATGAAGTCATCGTCATCGCCGCGGGGAAAGTGACACTACAAGGAACCCCAGAAGAAATAATCCCACAAATAGAGGAGATTTAATGGGAAAGCCTCCCGTACCTTTCCATTATCTCGAGCAGTTTCTCGACCGGCAGAGCGTACCTCACGTGGCCGTTGCCCTCGACGGTTTTCGCCTGCAGAAGGGCGTTGATTATCGCCTCTTCCGTCGCCTCCGCCGTTGCCTTGAAGAGCCTGCTGAGGGCGTTGTCTGGCAGGAAGCTTATCGGGTGTGGCTCCTTGTCGAAGGGAACGGTCTGAGCGGTCGAGAAAGCTAAGACGACGTCGCCACTGCCGTGGTAGGCGTAGCCACCGGTTCTCGCGAGGCCAACAACTGCCCTCTTCGCGAGCCTTCTCAGCTGCCTCGCCGTCAGGGGGGCGTCCGTTGCAACGATCATCGAGATGCTACCCTTTCCCACCGTTCCCCTCCCCGGATAGTCCTTCAGCTCGAGGCCGACCGGAACTCCAGCTATGGTCAGGTCCTCCCGTTTTCCGAAGTTCGCAAGGACGAGCGAGGCGACCGTATAGCTCTCGCCGCCTACCTCAACCACCCTGGAAGACGAGCCTATTCCACCCTTGAACTCGAAAGCGCTCATTCCGGTTCCCGCTCCAACTGCCCCTTCCTCGAAGTCTAGCGAGGCGTTTCTGACGGCCTCGAAGTAGTGCTCCTCCTTAACGGCCATCTTCCTGATGTTGTTGAGGTAGGAGTCGTTGCACTCCATGACGACCGGGGAAACGCTCTTCAAATCGGGATTCAGCTCAATCATGTGCTTCACAACCGTGCTCGCGACCGTGTAGACGCTCAGCGTGTTGGTTAACGCTATCGGCGTCTCGATGTAGCCGAGCTCGTCAACCTGAACGAAGCCTATCGGCTTGGAGAAGCCGTTCATGACGAAAGTCGAGGCAAAGAGCCTATCTTTGTATGGGTTTTTGACCGGTGGCAGAAGAACAGTCACACCGGTTCTCACCTCCTCCCCTTCGATGAGCGTCGCGTGGCCGACCTTAACTCCTAAATCCGCTATCGAGTTCCTCTTCCCGTGTTCGTAAACGCCGATTTTGATTCCCAGCTCGGAGGCCTTCATGGTATCACCGGTGATAGATATCACACTGGATTTAACAAACTTGCCCAATCAAGACTTATAAACAGGCAAAACTGAGTTTTGGCCATGAGGTTCAAGGCCGGTTACGTTGTCCTTGTCATCCCGCTGGCGTTCCTGCTGGTCTTCTTCTACCTGCCTATGGTGCATATTCTAAAGCTGGGCCTCTGGGATAACGGCCCGACGCTGAAGTTCCTCTCGGCAGTCCTCGGCAACTCCTACCACCGCTGGGTTATACGCTTTACAATCGGCCAGGCGCTCGCCTCGACCGCTCTTACGCTCATCATTGGCCTCCCCGGGGCGTACATATTCGCCAAGTACGACTTTCCGGGCAAGAGGGTAATCAAGGCCATTCTGACAGTTCCTTTCGTGATGCCCGGAATAATGGTTGCCCTTGGCTTCATCCTGCTCTTCGGAAAGGACGGCTTCATAGCCCACCTAATCGGACGCGACCCGGGGATAATCTATACATGGAAGGCCATACTCCTCGCCCACGCCTTTTACAACTTCCCGATAGTGGTTAGGATGGTCTCGTCGCTCTGGCAACGCGTTAATCCCCACTACGAGGAGATGGCCAGGACGCTCGGAGCGCGGGGCTTCAAGCTTTTCTGGAAGGTAACCCTACCCCTAATTTCGCCCGCAATCTTTGCCTCCGCAATGCTCACCTTTGTCTTCTGCTTCCTGAGCTTCTCACTCCCTCTAATCCTCGGTGGCTACCGGTACGTGACCATGGAGGTGGACATCTTCTCGACCGTCATGACCCTCCTTGACTTCCGGACCGGCTCCGCTCTGGCGGTGATTCAGATAACGCTGAGCGCCCTCTTCATGTACCTCTACCTCCGTTCCCTCGACGCCTACTCGAAAAGGGAGGAGCAGAGGGTCCTTCAGAGGCCCCAGAAGCTCGGGCCGGGGGACTTACTCAGTCTCAAGGGGCTGGGTATAATCCTTTATTCCGCCCTCGTGTTCGTCTTTATCGTCGCCCCCCTGCTGGCAATAGTTTACGACTCCCTTCTCTTCAACGGTCACCTAAGCCTTGAGAACTACCGCAGGGTCTTCTCGCCGGAGTACAACCCGATGTTCGGCGTCTCGACCCTCGGTGCGATAAAGAACTCCCTCCTCTTCGGTTTCACTACCGTTGTAATCTCGATTCTCGTCGCGCTTCCGCTCGCTTACCTGCTGAACCGCTGGGACTTCCGGGGAAAGCGCGTTCTCGACGTTCTCGTCATGCTACCCCTTGCGAGCTCCCCCGTAACGGTCGCGCTCGGCTACATAATGGTCTTCCAGTCAACGCCCCTCTACTACACCTTCTGGATTGTGGCGATAGCCCACTCCATCATAGCCTACCCCTTCGTCTTCCGCTCCCTATCAACAGGACTTGCCAAGATAAGGCGGAACCTGCGCGAGGCCGCCTTGACGCTCGGAGCCAACGAGTGGAAGGCCTTCCTGAGGGTGGAACTGCCACTGGCCCTTGGAAGCCTCATCGTCGGGGCAATCTTCGCCTTCGCGATGAGCATAGCCGAGCTGGGAGCGACTTACATGCTCGCCCCGCCGGAGTACACCACGATGAGCCTCGCCGTTTACAAGTTCCTTGGCGCGAGGCACTTCGGGAGCGCCTCTGCCCTCTCGGTCATCCTGATGGTAGTGTCGGCAATAGGATTCCTAATAATAGAAAAGGTCGGTGAGGAGGTATGGTGAACGTTGAGCTCAGGAACGTAAGCAAGCGCTGGGACGGCTTTGAGCTTCGCGTTGACCTCTCCGTGAAGGATGGCGAGTTCCTGACGTTGCTCGGCCCGAGTGGCTGTGGGAAAACGACGACGCTGAGGATTATAGCGGGCCTTGAAAAGCCAGACTCAGGGAGGGTTCTCTTTGACGGTAACGACGTTACGGACCTCGAGCCCAACGAGAGGAACATCGGCATAGTCTTTCAGGACTACGCGCTCTTTCCCCACATGACGGTCTTCAAGAACATCGCCTTCGGACTGGAGATGAGGAAGCTCCCGAGGGGAGAGATAGAGAGACGGGTTCGGTGGGCCCTCGAACTCGTTGGCCTCTCCGGCCTCGAAAACCGCTATCCTGAGCAGTTGAGCGGCGGACAGCAACAGCGCGTTGCCCTCGCGAGGGCCCTGGTGATTGAGCCGGAAGTTCTGCTTCTGGACGAGCCCCTCAGCAACCTCGACGCGAAGATAAGGGAGCGCCTCCGCTCCGAGATAAGGCGGATTCAGCGCGAGCTCGGAATAACGACGGTCTACGTCACCCACGACCAGGAGGAGGCGATGGCGGTTAGCGATAGGATAGCGGTTATGAACGTCGGAAGAATCGAGCAGGTAGGTGAGCCCCTTGAGCTCTACTACAAACCCAGGACGGAGTTCGTGGCGCGCTTCCTCGGAACGAGCAACATCCTTGAGCTCGAAGCCGAGAACGGCGTGGCGAGGCTTGGAAACCTTGAGTTCTCTGTTGGTGTTGATGGAAAAGTTAAGGTGTTCTTCAGGCCTGAAAGTGTGTTGATAACGGAGGGTGAGGATGCCACTGTTACCGGTTACGAACTCCTTCCGGGGAGGATGAGGCTTTACCTTGACGTTGAGGGTCATACAATCATAGCGGAGCGCCCACTGCCGGACTTGCCCTTTGAGCCAAACCGCGTTCCTCTGCGAGTGGGCCTCCTCGTAAGGTCCTTCTCCCTCCTCACATTATAACAGATTTATGTCAAAAAAAGTTTTATAAGTCCGTTTTATCGCCGTTTCTATGTCAAATCTTGGGGGGAAGGTCATGGAGTGGTTCGAGAGGTACTTCGAGTTTGACAGGTACGGAACCAACATGAAGACCGAGGTTCTCGCTGGAATAACAACGTTCATGACGATGGCGTACATACTCTTTGTGAATCCTCAGATACTCAGCGTTGCCATGGGTAAGGGGGCCTTCGATTCCCTCGTCACGGTTACGGCTCTCTCAGCGGGTATAACAACGATTATAATGGCCCTCTATGCCAAGAAGCCATTCGCCCTTGCTCCTGGAATGGGGCTGAACGGTTACTTTACGTACAGCGTCGTCAAGGGAATGGGCTACGACTGGCGGGTGGCCCTTGCGGCCGTTTTCGTTGAGGGCATCATCTTTATAATACTCACTCTGACGAAGGTCAGAAGCGCCATCATACACGCCATCCCAATGAGCCAGAAGTACGCGGTTGGTGCTGGAATTGGCCTCTTCCTTACGTTCATAGGCCTTAACGATGTGGGCCTCATAACCGCCGCGACTCACAATGGGGTTCTCGATTTCACGGGGATGCACTACGCGGCCCTTGCAACCAAGGCTGGGGTGCTGTTCTTCTTCGGTCTCTTCCTCACGGGAGTGCTCATAGCGATGCGCATTAAGGGTGCCCTGCTAATCTCTATACTGACGACGAGCATTTTAGGATGGATTACCGGGGCGGCGCCGTGGCCACACCACCTCTTCTCGGCTCCAACGGTGAGCTACACGTTCATGAAACTCGACTTCAGGGGTCTGTTAAACGTCGGTGCAATCGGCGTCGTCTTCGCGTTCTTCATGGTGGACTTCTTCGACACCATAGGAACCGTTACGGGACTCAGTGCAAAGGCTGGCTACCTGACCAAGGACGGTAAAATCCCGGACGTTGAGAAGGTCCTCCTCACCGATGCCATAGGAACAACGCTCGGTGCGGTTCTCGGCACCTCAACGGTTACCACGTACATTGAGAGCGCCGCGGGAATAGAGGAGGGCGGAAGGACGGGCATGACTTCACTCGTCACCGGCCTGCTCTTTCTGGGCATCGGCCTCTTCATCGCTCCGCTCGCCCAGGCCATACCGAGCTTTGCAACCGCTCCTGCCCTCGTCATAGTCGGCTACTACATGATAAGCGCCATCAAGAACGTGGACTTCAGCGACGCCACCGAGGCACTGCCGGCTTTCCTCGTGCTCATGGCGATACCGTTTACGTACTCAATATCAATAGGCATAGGACTCGGATTCATAAGCTACGTCGTCCTCAAGGTCTTCAGCGGGCGCTGGAAGGAAGTACACCCAATAATGTACGCGCTGGCGGTAATCTTCGTGGCTTACTTCGCCTACCTTGCAGGTGTCTTGTGAGCAAAGTGTGAAAGAAGAGTTCACTCCTCCAACTTTTCTTTTAAAAACTGCTTGAGGACGTACGGGCACTGCTCCTGAATGAACTTCGCAAACTCCTTCATTCTCTTGACGGTTACCTCGCTGACGTAGTGCTCGAACTGGCAGGCGTCGTGCTCCGCTATCTCTGGCGGGATTCCGAGAATGTCAACGAAGAACTTCGTGAGGAAGACGTGCTTTGAGTAAGTTTCCTCGGCTATCCTCCTACCCTCATCGGTCAGGAGAATCCTGTCGTACTTCTCGTACTCGACGAGACCCTTCTCGGCGAGCTTTTTGAGGGCATCAACGACGCTCGGAGGTTTGACGTTCATTATCTTGGCTATGTCCTTAACCCTGATTACACCCTTGTTCTTGTGGAGAATGTACATAGCCTCTAGGTACTCCTCCTCCCTCTTGCTGACCTGCACGGCCCTCACCGGGTTAGGTTCGCCAAAAACCTTTAAGTAGTTTTCCCAAAACTTAAAAGTTTTAGGTCAATCCGTTAGCGGTGGTGAGAATGGCGCTCTACTTTATAGGCCTTGGACTCTACGATGAGAAGGACATAACGCTCAAGGGCCTCGAAACAGCCAGAAAGTGCGATAAGGTCTTTGCGGAGTTCTACACATCGCTCCTCGCGGGAACGACGATAGACAAAGTGGAAGAGCTCATAGGTAAGCCGATAGTCAGGCTGAGCAGGGAGGACGTGGAGCTGAACTTCGAGAAAATCGTCCTTCCGGAGGCGAAGGAGAAGGACGTCGCGTTTCTTACCGCGGGAGACCCGATGGTGGCGACGACGCACTCTGACCTGAGAATCCGGGCGAAGAAAGCCGGCGTTGAGAGCTACGTGATTCACGCCCCGAGCATCTACTCCGCGGTGGCCGTAACCGGACTCCAGATTTACAAGTTCGGAAAGAGCGCCACCGTTGCCTATCCTGAGAAGAACTGGTTCCCGACGAGCCACTACGACGTAATCAGGGAAAACCGGGAGCGCGGTCTGCACACGCTCCTCTTCCTCGACATAAAGGCCGAGCGGAATCGCTATATGACGGCGAACGAGGCGATGGAGATACTCTTACAGGTGGAGGAGATGAAGAAAGAAGGAGTCTTCACACCCGAAACCCTCGTCGTGGTTCTGGCAAGGGCCGGCTCGCTGAACCCGACGATAAGGGCCGGCTACGTTAAGAACATGATTAACGAGGACTTTGGAAGGCAACCCCACGTCCTAATCGTGCCCGGAAGGCTTCACATCGTTGAGGCTGAGTACTTGGTCGAGTTCGCGGGTGCGCCCGAGGATATTTTGAAAGAAACCTAGCGAAAACTTTATATTTTTGCCCATCTCCCATACTTCGGGCGGGCCCGTGGTCTAGTCTGGTTATGACGCCGCCCTCACGAGGCGGAGGTCCGGGGTTCGAAGCCCCGCGGGCCCACCAGTACAGCCCTTTCTGACGAAAGCGCTGGCGGAAGAGTGGGTGCATCTTCTGAAGTGTTCATTTTGAGTGGGTTTTATCTACTTGCTTCTTTGGATGTTACTTCTTTAAACGGTGTCCTCCGGACGCTAATAACAAATTGGAACTGCTTGAAAAGCCTTGTTTTGGTTTTAAATCCTGTCTAAACTTGCACTCGGCCAGTGCACGATTGACTTCTTGCTCATTGGATAGAAGGGTGCTCTTTTCGCCAGCCTTTCTTAAAGGCTGTTGCAAATAACCAGGTTTCATTAAAGTTTGTAGCTCCGTTTATATTTGGAGATTTTCTCTTTGATTGACGACTATGTTTCTAAGAGCTTTTATCCAATTGCCCGTTCTCGTGGGATTTAACTTTAGACTTGACACCTTGTCAGTGTTTGTAGTGATTTTAGAAGAAGAGCACGCCCCCAATAAGTCGTTCAGGCGTGTCCTTGCTGCGAGTGTAACTGTTGTGAAGTAAACTTTGGGTGGAATTTCAGCGTTGTACGACCTTCAGCTAGTCGTGAAGACTGTCCAGCTCTGGTAGTCCGCCTCGAGGAGAACCTCAATGACGTCTTCCTCTCCGTAGCGTATCTCCCTTACGGTTATCTCCTTCTTCACGCGCCCCTTCACTACGGCCTTGTGGACCTCTTTTGGGAGCTCTTCCGTGACCGGGATTATTCCGTCCTTCACGTATATTCCGGTTAGCTTGCCCCTCTGAAGCAGAAAGCCCCTCACTGGGACCACGTATTCATCAAACCCCACATCATATCTGGTGGTTTCAAGGCGTCCAACCCCAACTGTCATATGAATCACCCATGTGTAAGTTTTCTATTACATATTTTCCCTTTAACTTTAAAAACCTTTCTGGGCAAAAATGGGTAGAAAAGGGCAGTTCAGTAATCCACCTGGCCCTTCTCCTTCAGCTCAAGGTACATCCTCCAGCTGAGAACTGGCTTCTTGGCAGCCAAGACGTCATCAACGCGCCTCACGGCGGTGTTGTGGGGAGCGCCCTTGACGACCTCCGGGTTGCTGTAGGCCTCCTCGCTTATCCTCTTCAGGGCCTCGACGTAGGCATCGAGCTCCTCCCTGCTGACCGTCTCGGTCGGCTCAATCATAAGCGCCTCGTGCACAATCAGCGGGAAGTAGACGGTAGGCGCGTGCAGTCCAAAGTCGAGCAACCTCTTCGCCACGTCCATCGCGGTAACACCGGTTTCCTTCTTCATAGGTTCGGCTGAAAAGACGGTCTCGTGTTTCCTCAGTGTCTTGCCGGGCAACTCGTAGCCCCTTGTTCCCAAAAGCTTCCTTGTCAGGTAGTTGGCGTTGAGAACGGCCATCTCGCTTGCGTTCTTCAGCCCGTCCCTGCCCATGACCTTGAGGTAAACCAGGGCCCTCACCATGACCGCGAAGTTGCCGTAGAGCTCCTTCACCTTCCCTATGCTCTTGGGCACGTTGTAGTCGAGGTAGTAGCGGTCGTTCTCCTCGTCGTAGCTCACCAGTGGAACGGGTAGGTAGTCCTTGAGGAAGTCTTTAACTCCAACTGGTCCGCTTCCAGGCCCCCCTCCGCCGTGCGGTGTTGAGAACGTCTTGTGCAGGTTGAGGTGAACGACGTCGAAGCCCATGTCGCCTGGTCTAACCTTTCCGAGGACGGCGTTTAAGTTGGCACCATCGTAGTAGAGCAGGCCACCGGCTTTGTGGACTATCTTCGCTATCTCGAGTATCTCGTCCTCGAAGATGCCGAGGGTGTTGGGGTTGGTAAGCATTAATCCCGCTGTCCTTTCGCCCACGGCGTTCTCAAGGGCCTCCAAGTCCATCGTCCCCTCTTCCGTTGAGGGAATCTCGATGACCTTGAAGCCGGCCATCGCCGCACTGGCCGGATTCGTTCCGTGGGCGGAATCGGCCACCAGCATCTCGTCCCTCTGGGGTTCGCCGTTGTCTAAGTGATAGGCACGGATTATGGAAACGCCGGTGAATTCACCGTTCGCCCCCGCGGCGGGCTGTAGAGTAAAGCGGTCCATGCCGGTTATCTCTTTGAGCCACTGCTCCAGCTCCCACATTATCCTAAGCGCGCCCTGGACGGTTCTCTCGTCCTGATACGGGTGGACGTAGGCAACCCCGGGGTGACCGGCTATCTCCTCGTTTATCTTGGGGTTGTACTTCATGGTGCATGAGCCGAGGGGATAGATGCCGGAATCGACGCCGTAGTTCATCTCGCTCAAACGCGTGTAGTGCTTCACTATCTCCGGCTCGCTCAGCTCGGGAAGGTTGAGAGTGCTCTTCCTTTTGAGCTTCTCCGGGATTTTAACCTCCAAATCCTCAATCGGCTTCGGCAACGTATAGCCGACCCTCCCCTCTCTCGAAAGCTCGAAGATGAGGGGTTCGTCCCACTTAGCCTGGCGGAACATTCAGGCCACCTCCTTGAGGGCCTCGATTAGGGCATCTACCCATTCCTTTCTCGTCGTTTCAGTTGCCGAGAAGAGCGCGGTTTCGCCAAGCTCGGGGAAGTGCTCCCCGATGTAGTAGCCGCCGTGTATTCCCCTCGCGAGAAGGGCCTCGTGTATCTCGCTGTACGGCCTTTCGAAGCGAGCCGGCACGTCCTTGAAGTAGATGCCCTCAAAGGGAATCTCGGCAACCTCGCTCAGCCTCCTCTTTAAGTAGGCGGTGTTCTTGAGTATGACCTCGCCGAGCTCCTTCAGGCCCTTCGGTCCGAGGCTGGCCAGGTGTATGGCGGAAGCAACGGCAACGAGTGCTTCATTGGAGCAGATGTTCGACGTAGCTTTAGCGCGTCTGATGTGCTGTTCCCTCGTCTGGAGCGTCATGACGAAAGCCCTCTTTCCATCAGCATCTTTCGTCATTCCGATTATCCTGCCCGGCATCTGGCGGATTATCTTCTTGTCGTCCCTCACCGCGAAAATCCCGGCCCTCGGCCCGCCGAAGTTCATGGGATTGCCGAGGTATGAAGCCTCGCCGACCGCTATATCAGCTCCAAGCTCGCCCGGCGCCTCAAAGATTCCGAGCATCGTGGGGTCAGCCCCAACGACGAAGTAGGCTCCGGCTTCCTTGGCTATCTCGCCTATCTCCCTCACGTTCTCCTCAACGAGACCGAAGAAGTTGGCCATCTCGACGTAAACACCAGCCGAATTTTCAACGGCCTCCTTTAGCTTCTCGATGTCGAGCTTACCGCTCTCGTCCCAGGGAACCTCGACTATCTCAAGGTTCGCACCGCGCGTGTAGGTCTCGATGACGGCCTTCTTCTCCGGGCTTATCGCCTTCGGAATCACGAAGCGCTTCCTCTTGCCCCTGTGGAGTCTGACGGTCATCAAAGCGGCTTCCGCTATGGCAGTTCCCCAGTCGTACATCGAGGAGTTGACGACCGGCAGGCCGTAGAGCTCGGCCATCATACTCTGGTACTCAAAGAGAGCCTGGAGCATCCCCTGGCTTATCTCGGGCTGGTAGGGGGTGTAAGCGGTGAGGAACTCGCTCCTCTCGATGAGGTACTTAACATGAGCCGGGACGTAGTGGAAGTAAGTTCCAGCTCCGAGGAAGCTCGGCATCTCGAGGACGGTTTTGTTCTTTGAGAGGACCTCGTTGAGCTCAAGGAAGACCTCGTACTCGCTCTTTCCCTCCGGGAGGTTGAACTCCTTCACCATTCCCTCGGGGACGTCCGAGAAGAGCTCTTCGATTGAGCTGAAGCCGATTTCCTTCAGCATTTCATCCTTCTGGGCGAGGTTGGGAAGGTAGTGCTTTCCCATGGCAACCACCTCGAAAGGTTAAGACGGTCGTTTGAAGTACTCCCCTGAGATTATATGCCTTGTGCTCCCATACATTAGTACAGCCATGTACATCGAAAGCCTTAAAGCCGGTCCGAGAACTTCGTGGGGGAGGGGTATGATAATCGGCTTCGACTTCGACGGAACGCTCGTGGACAGCTACTCCTGCATAGAGGAGGCCTTCAAAAGAGCCCTTGAGAAGCGCTACCGCTGGCTCCCGGGGAAGGCGCTGTGGGCGAAGCTGTTGACCAAAATCGAGCTCCAGTTCGAGAGGCCGAGCCTTGGGGGTCATAAAAAGACCCACAAACCGCCGTTCTTCCTCCGGACGAAGTTCTTCGAGACGTGGTTCATCGAGAGGGCGAAGCTTAGTCGGCCCATAGACGACGCCCCTGAGCTACTTAAAAAGCTCAAGGAAGAGGACCACACGGTCATCTCCTTCTCGGCAGAGGACTTCATAGACGGCATGAAGGTCAAACGGCTGAAGATGGCCGGCATCTACGACCTCTTCGACGACGTTATCGTCTTTGGTAGGAAGATGACGCTCGACGAGGCCTTTCAGCTCGTTCGGGAGAAATACGGGAACGAGACCTTCATCTGGGTGGACGACAAGCCCTGGCGCTTCATCGGCAGGGGCGACGAGAACACGGAGTTCGTGTGGTACTACTTTCCGTTTACCGCCAGATTCATCGAGAAAAATCGAGAAAAACTGGCCTTGATTCCGCACCTTCACGTCATAAGGGACCTTTGGAGCCTGCTCGATGTGATTGAGAACGTCAAAAAGGGAAAACATCCAGAACGATAAAATATTTTTAGGATGTCCTCCAACTACCTTTGGAGGATGCCCATGAAGAGCCCCTTCAAGAGCAGGGTCACGATTGTGTCCCTCGTGGCGTTTATCGTTATCATAGCCCTCTCCATCGGTCCTTGGTGGAAGGACCTCATGGGGGGCATACAGCCAACTCCCCCCAACGTGAGTGCCGTTTACCTTGGAACTTCCCCACCGAATGGAAGCTGGCAGTTCATCGTTGATGACAGGCTCATCGGAGACTGCTCCGTTGCGTACGTTTACAACTTCACCCCCACAGGCGTTTTAACGATTTATGAGATAGATTCCGGCACGCTCAAAGCCCTTGGTCTCGGAGGGAACTCGAGCAACTGCACGGGAGGTCTAACCTACGGTTATCTCGCCGTTAACTTCACTCAGAAGCTTGATACGCTCTCAATAGTCGTTTGGACGAGCAGGAGCTCCTCAAACGGCAACGAGGTGTACTTTCAGGAAATAGGAAGCTGGAAGTTCGTGAACGGCTCCTACATCGGCTACATAGCGCCTCCGATGGACAAGAACTACATGCTCCTGAACCTTGGGGCGGTGAAAATGATGATAAACCAGACTGGAATTCATTACATCAATCGCCGCTGAGGTACTCCAGGGTATCCTCCACAAACTCGTCCCAGTCCTCGTCGCTTACCTCTTCGATTTTGATGCTGAATTCTCGCCCAAGGTTCCATCTGACCGCTATTTTCCCTTTATCGGCTTCCGCAATGACGAGCCCGAAGGGGACATCACCCATCCAGTGGTGCTTTGAGAACTCAACGCCGAAGCCCCTTTTCTTGAGTTCTTCGAGGATTAATTCGTAGGTCTTCGCGGGTCCATAGGGGCTCCTTGCAAACCCAATGTAGGCCATTTTTACTCACCATTGCCACCTTAGTGAACGGACTTAAAACCTTTTCGGTTCTCCTAACAAAGTTTAAAAGCCTTCAAACGAACCAAGAACCATGAAACCAGAGCCCCTTACGGAGAAGGCCCTGCTCCTTGGGAGGAACCTCATCATAGCTGACCTGCACCTCGGCTACGAGATAGCGATGGCCAGGGAGGGGTTCTACCTCCCCAGGGTTTTCCACGAAATTGTAGGGGATTTAAAAGGCCTGATAGAGCGCGAAAGGCCGAAGAGGCTAATCATAAACGGTGACCTGAAGCACTCCTTCATCCCGGAGTGGCGTGAGAGGGCGGAGCTCAGGGCGTTTTTCGAGGAGATAGGGCCGCTCGTTGATGAGGTCGTTCTCGTCAGGGGAAACCACGACGTTGGGACGCTCTGGCTGAGGGAGCTCGGCGTTGAGGTCGTTGATGAACTTGAACTCGGAAGGTGGAAGCTCGTTCACGGTCACAAGGTCGTTGAAGGCGAGCGCTTCATAATCGGCCACGAGCACCCGGCGATAAGGCTCAGGGATGAGGTTGGGGCCATCGTTAAGGTTCCGGCCTTTCTCCTCGGTGAGAGACTCCTCGTCCTGCCCGCGTTCAGTCCCTGGGCCTACGGCAACGACGTTCTCAGGGAGATTGTATCCCCGTTCCTCCGGTTTTACCCCGAGGACTTTCGCGTTCTGGTCCCCGTTGGGGACGAACTCCTCGACTTCGGCAGACTGTCTTGGCTTCGGGAGGCCCTCTCGCAGCTGTGACGAAAAGTTTAAACCCCCTGGCGGTTACCTTTATGGGTGATAGCGATGAACGTGCTGACGGCGCTCTTGTTCTTTGCCTACGCTCCGGCACTCGCGATACTGTGGTACTTCTATCACAAGGATAAGTACGAGCCAGAACCGAAGCGCTACGTCATAGCTACGTTCCTTTTAGGTGCAACGCTCTCAGTGGGCATAGCGTACGTTCTCGAGAGCATCCTTACAATAGGCGGCATGATTAAGCCCCTTCTACCAACGACGGCCTTCTACGTTGCCCTCGTTGCAGGTTTCGTCGAGGAGCCGGCCAAGGCCCTCGCGGTCAGGTTCCCCTACAAGGCCGGTCAGATGGACGGCATAATGGACGGCCTCGTCTACGGAGTCGCCGCCGGTCTCGGCTTTGCCGCCACAGAGAACTTCCTCTACGGCCTCGGCTGGGGCGTCGCGGTAACGCTGACGAGGGCTTTCCTGACGCCCTTCGCTCACGGCACCTGGACGGCCATAATCGGCGTTGGCTACGGTCTGAAGGCTGAGGGCAAAGTTTACTCCCTCGCCCCATTCTACGCCCTCGCGATATTCCTCCACTTTACATGGGACTACTTTGCCTTCCTGAGCGCGACCGTCCCCGCTTACAACATAATGCTGATACTACTTCTCCTCGTAAACCTCTCCATCCTTCGCTACTTCCTCATCCTGGGGGAGGAAGAGGACAGGCAAAGGTTCTGGTACTACCTCACCAGGAGGGGATGGCGGTGAACGCGGAACGGCTTGAACGGGCCCTTTTTGAAGCCCGTCCTTACGTGGAGTACTGGGAGAGGCTGGAGAATCTCGTCAGGGAGCTCTGGAACGAGGCAACCGATGAGAAGAACTTTCTCCAGCTTTTAAACGAGGAGTTCCAGCGCGCCGAGGAGCCCTTTAGAACGGACTTGAAGATTTTCCTCCAGAAGTTCGAGTCCCTTTGAATTTTATTTTGGGGCAAAGTTTTTATGATGTTGTGGTAATACATATTGGGGGAACCATGAAGCGGTACGTAGGTGAAGTTGTAGTGCTCATCCTTCTCGTTTCGGTTCTGGTCTTCTGGGTTAGCAACGCCGGTGGGAACGGTTCCGCTCCGACGGTGGGAAGCGTCCTGAGCCACATTGGGAACACGACGTCCTTCTGCTGGAGGGCCGAGCTTTCGGGGAGCACTAACACCACGATTCTTGCGTGCATCAACTACGATAACAAGACCGCTGTGTGGAGGAGCAGGGGGAGAAACGGCGTCTACGTTCTCTCTGCAGTCCCGGGAGGCAAGTTCTACGAAATAAACTGGGACCTCGCCACGAGAAGCCACGGTGTTGAGTGGAACGTCATGAACTTCATTGCCTGGCTGTTCAGAAATGGAAACGTCAGCGGTCCTGTTCGCGCGGCAAAGGGGGAGTACGAGTTCAACGTTACCTACTCGTGGACCGAGAGCTACGCCATTGGGACGATTGAGAACGGCACTCCCGTTGAGACCAAAAACCTAATCAGGGCAATCGTTAGGGTAGACCGGGACGGCAACCCGCTTGGTGGTACCTTCACGTGGGTCCGGTACGTTATATACCTCAACGAAAACAGAACCCTTCGTGAGGAGACCAAGGGAAGTTTTGAAGTGCTCGGTCCCTGGGTAGCTTAAAGGGTTGAACCACGAAGGTTTTTATTGGAATAACCGATGAAATCAGGGGGATGCGGGTGAAAGGAAGGGTTGTAATCGTTGCCATTATCGTAGTACTCCTGGTCGCGATTGGGGCTTACGTTTACCATGGGAAGGGCAGTGGTTCCACGGGGGTTCCCTACAAGGCGTTCATACTCTCAAACCTCGGCTCGCTGAACTGCTACTCGTACACCGAGAACGCAACTGTGGTTAGGGACGGCAAGACGCTTCACATCTCAATGAAGGGTGGCTACTTTAACGGCACGTACTACTTCCACGGAAAGCGCTCCGGCCTCGAGTGGTACATCGTGCTCAAGAACACGACCGCTAAGGAAATCGTCATAATGAACGGTACAAAGAAGAAGTTCACCGCGACGTTAACGCTCGACGAGACCGCCAGAACCGAGGCCTACGACCCAGTCAAGGTCGCGCTCCAGGCCATTGGCGCGGGTACCGAAATCAAAAGGGGCTCAGGTAGCGTCACCTACAGGTTCCTCATCACGGTTTCTCCAAGCAATGACCTCAAAATGAACGGAACAATTACGGTTAAGCTCAAAGACAAGGTCCCAACGGGCTTCGTAATTGACGCCGACCTGCTCCTGGGCGGTAAGAAGGTTGAGCACCGCAGTATAACGGCAGTTTTAAGCAGGAGTTGCTCCCTTCCAAAGTGGGTAAAAGAGCTGGAGGGCTAAGCCCCCCTCGTCGCCACTATTTTTATTCCTTCCCACTCCGCAACCGTTTCTCCGACCTTCACCGGTGCTTTGAGCCTGAGCTTCGCCAGAAACTTCATGAGCTCCGGTATCTTCTCCTTCGGCACCGGCTCGGCCGTCTTGACGCTCACCGTGGGCAGGGCTCCCCCTTCAACGGGCACGACGCTCATCACGACCCTCTTTGGGTTCGTGACCTCCTGAATAGCCCACTCCTCACCGCGCGGGCAGGTGCATCCCCTGACCTCTTTGACCTTTCCGTCCTCCACCTCAACCTCGATTGAACATCCAAGGGGGCAGACAATGCATGTGAAGCGGTATATCATGCCTTCACCACCTCCACGGTGAGCTTCTCGGCCTTCCTGATTTCCCCTGCCTTCAGTTTTATCCTCAGCATCTCGGCAGGCTTGACCACCGGGAGCTTCATTCTCTTACTTATCTCCGGAATTCTGAGCTCAACGTCCTCCATCGGCTTAGACACGCGCAGGTATAGGTAGACGTCCCGCTCGCCGCTGAGGTAGTGCGGGACCAGCAGACGGACGTTTTCGCCCTTCTCCACCTTAACCCACTTCCTGCTCTCGATTCCCCCGTTCTCGATGAACTCCTTAGCCCCTTCCGCGGCTAACTCACCCTGCTCCGCGACGTAGTCAACGAGGTCGTTTATCAGAAGCGAGTTCCCGGCAACGAATATTCCCGGGACACTGGTTTCCAGCCTGTCGTTCACGACTGGTCCGCCCGTCGCCGGGTCAATCTCAACGCCTATGGCCTTCAATTTTTTAACGCTCGGAACGAGGCCGGCCGATATTATCAACGTATCCGCCTCAATCCAGAACTCGCTTCCAGGGATTTCGTTGAGGTTTTCGTCGACCCTGACGACCTTTACCCGCTCGACGCGACCCTTTCCGCGGACTTCCACGACTTTGTGACTGAGGTAGAGGGGTATGTCAAAGTCCCTGAGAATCATCACGTTTCTCGCCAGTCCCCCGGGATAGGGCATCAGCTCGACGACTGCCTTGACCTTCGCGCCTTCAAGGGCAAAGCGACGCGCCATTATCAAGCCAACGTCGCCGGAACCCACGATGACTATCTCCTTACCGGGCATTATCCCGTAGATGTCCATCAGCGTTTGGGCCTCTCCTGCCGTGTAGATTCCAGAAACCCTGTCGCCGACGATTCCAATCTCGAAGGCGTGCCTCTCCCTCGCTCCCGCGGCGTAGATTACCGCCTTTGCCCATGCCTGATAAGCCCCGCTCGGCGAGGTGAAGATTACGACCTTCTCGAGGTCGGAGTAGTTTTTAATCTCAAGAACCCTCGCGGCCGTTCTGTACTCCACCCCAAGCTCGACCAGCCTCTTCGCAAGCCTTGCCGCAAACTCGGGCCCGGTCAGCTCTTCTCTGTAATAGTGCAGGCCGAAGCCGGGGTGAATGCACTGGGGCAAAATACCTCCGAGGTAGTCGTTCTCGTCGAGGAGCAAAACCTTCAGTCCGAGTTCTTTGGCCCTAATAGCGGCCGCCATTCCCGCAGGACCGCCACCGACCACAACGACGTCGTAGCTCAGCATCGGAATCCTCGGGAACATCAGGCATCCCCCCTGAGGAGAACCTTGACGTCTCCTATTCCAATCTCGCTTCCCTTACCCTTCAGCGTGACCTTCCAGGGCTCTATTCCGTATTCCTTAGCAAGAAGCTGGAGGATCTTCGGCCTGCAGAAGCTTCCCTGGCAGGTTCCGGTTGTGGCTTTGGTTCTGAACTTGACGGAATCAACGCTCGGCGTTTTAACACCTATGAACTTCATCCTCTCTATGGCCTCAAGGATGTCGCCCTCGCTGACGGAGTTGCAGCGGCACACTATCTTTCCGTAGGCGGGGTTCTTCTTCACGGCTTCGTTCACCTGCTCGGGCGTCATCATGAAGAAGTGGCTGATTTCCTTCCTGTAGGGGTTCCACTTCTCCTTTTCCTTCAGCTCGATTCCAAGGTCGCGCTCGATTATACCCGCTACCTCGTAGGCTATCGCGGGGGCGCTCGTCAGGCCGGGTGAGCGTATTCCAGCGACGTTGATGAAGCCCCAGACTTCTTCTTCTGCCTTGATTATGAAGTCTCCTCCCGTCGGCTCGGGCCTTAGACCGGCGAAGGTTCTGATTACCTTGCTCCTTGGAGGCAGTTGTGGCCATAGCTTCTTGGCCCCTTCCCAGACCTGCTCAAGGCCCTCCCTCGTGGTGGCGAGGTTTTCTTTCTCCTCTGGCGGTAAATCCTGGGCGTTCGGCCCTATCATCAGATGGCCGGAAATCTCGGTGGTTACAACTATTCCCTTGCTTATCGGCGTCGGCGTCGGGAAGAGGACGCGCTTCGGCCCGGGAACGTCGTCGTCAAAAATCCAGTACTCACCTTTCCTCGGGTGGATTTCGAAGTAGTCTATGCCTGCCATTCTCGCTATTTTGTCCGCGTAAAGACCCGCTGCATTGATAACGATGTCCGCCTCGATGAAGCCGTCCTTTGTCTCAACACCCTTAACCTCACCGTTCTCGACCTTTATCCCCGTAACTTCCGTCTCGAGGTGCGTCTTCACACCGTTCGCAACGGCGTTCTCGGTTATCGCGATAACGGCCGGAATCGGTCCAATCTGGCCCACTATTGGAACCCACAGCGCTCCAATCGCTTCCCTCGTGAGGTTGGGCTCAAGGTGGAAGAGCTCTTCCTTATCAACGAGCCTCATCTCGGGAACGCCGTTCTTCCTTCCGCGCTCCAAGAGTCTCTCGAGCTCGTCAAAGTCCTCCTCCTTCGTTGCGACTATCAATGCCCCGTTCCAGACGTGCGGAATCTCAAGCTCCTTGACCCACTGGTGCCAGAGGCGGTTTCCCCTTATGCACAGCCTGGCCCTCGTTGGGTACTTCTCGGGGTCGTCGTCGTAGCCACCGTGAATCAGAGCCGTGTTGGCCTTGCTCACCCCCCAGCCAACATCAGGAGCTTTTTCTATCAGGTGGACTTCGAGGTTCTCGTACCTGCTGAGAACCCTCGCTATGCTCGCCCCGCTAATTCCTGCCCCTATTATGGCCACCTTCGTCTTCATAACCTTCACCTCGATTTAATTAACTTGAGAAAGGGTTTTGGAGGTTTTAAAGCTTTCCTTAACCTTTAGTTTGGCGAAAAGGCGAGGAAAGAACTCTTTGGGGCATTAGAAAAAAGGACAGGGCAGGACAGGGTTTGAATGGACGGAGATGTTCATTTATCATGGCAGGGTCTCAATGTTTGGGACCTTCTTAAAATCAGAGTCGAAGGTGGCAATCCTCTTAATCCCGTACTGAATACATGAGGCGAGAATCATAGCGTCGTTGGGAAGCAGGTTGTGTTCCTCAATTAATCTCCGTGCAATTTCCACGGTTCTTTCCGTTATCTCAACCACTTCAAGCTCTGGAAGTGCACTAAAGAACTCATCGGCCACGTTGATGGCCTCTTTAATTTCTCCAACTTTTTCTCTTATGCCGTAGGTTGAGTACTTTCCATGCTTTTTTACGTACTCGTTAGCCATGAGCTGAAACCAGACCTCACCGATGACTGTTGGGTTGATGTAGAACCTCGTTCCTTCGTCAATCATTTTTTCAAGCGCGACCACAGCCCTCTCGTCTCCGAAAAGGAAATTCAAGATGAAAGAGGTATCAAGGAAGACCCTTTCCCCTGTGGAGAACGTACTCATGATAAGCCTCCTCCAGCTCCTCAACGCTAACGGCTCTCTTAACACTTCCTGCAAGCTTCAGGACGTCCCGCTTTATGACAACGGTTACTTTCTCACCTTCCTTGAGATTCACCCGTTTTAGGGGTTTTAGAACACCGTTCTCGTAGACGGCCTCGACTGTCTCCATACTCCCACCTGAAAATAATTGGGGGAAACAGTAATAACCCTTTCGTCAGACCCCAACGACCTTCGCCCAGCCCATGGCCCTCTTCACTGCCTCCTTCCAGCCGTGGTAGAGCTTTCTCCTCGTTTCCTCGTCCATCTCCGGCTCGAACACCCTCTCCGCTCTCCAGAGGCTCTCTATCTCCTCAAGGCTCTCCCAGTAATCGACGGCCAGTCCGGCCAGATACGCCGCGCCGAGCGCGGTGGTTTCCTTGACGACGGGCCTGACGACGCGCCTGTTCAGTATGTCCGCCTGGAACTGCATCAGGAAGTCGTTCGCCGTTGCCCCGCCGTCAACGCGAAGCTCCTTTATCCCGACGAGCTTCTCCATCTCCTCTATGACGTCGCGCGTAAGGTACGCTATCGCCTCCAGAGTTGCCCTCGCGAGGTGCTCCCTGCCGGTTCCGCGCGTTATGCCGATTATCAGCCCCCTCGCGAACTGGTCCCAGTACGGTGCTCCAAGGCCGACGAAGGCCGGGACGAAGTAGACTCCTTCGTTGCTCTCGAGCTTCCTCGCGAGTTCCTCGGTTTCGGAGGCGTGTTTGATAATCTTTATTCCGTCGCGGAGCCACTGAACCGCTGCTCCCGTTATGAAGATGCTCCCCTCAAGGGCGTAGCTGACCTTTCCGTTGAGTCCCCAGGCTATCGTCGTGAGCAGGTTGTTTGAGTAGCGGACGGTCTTTCCGGTGTTGGCGAGGATAAAGCTTCCCGTTCCGTAAGTGGCCTTCACCATTCCCGTCTCGAACCCTGCCTGCCCGAACAGCGCCGCCTGCTGGTCACCGGCGTCACCGCTCACCGGAATCTCTGCCCCAAGGAGTTCCTTCTTTGTGTAACCGTAGACCTCGCTCGACTCCTTCACCTCCGGAAGGACCTCCTCCGGAATCCCGAAGATTTCGAGCAACTCGTCGTCCCAGTCGAGCCTCTTTATGTTGAAGAGCATCGTCCTTGAGGCGTTGGAGTAATCGGTCACGTGCTCTCCGGTGAGGCGGTAGATTAGGAACGTATCGACGGTTCCGAAGAGGACTTCGCCTTTCTCCGCCTTCTCCCTCAGCCCGGGGACGTTGTCGAGGAGCCATTTGAGCTTGCTCGCGGAGAAGTAGGCATCGGGGACGAGGCCGGTCTTCTGCTTTATCATATCCCCGTATTCGCGCTTTATCTCCTCCACCATCTCGGCCGTTCTCCTGCACTGCCAGACTATCGCGTTGTAGAGAGGTTTTCCGTCACGGTCAAAGACTATCGTAGTTTCTCTCTGATTCGTAACGCCTATCGCCGCTATCTGGTTCGGCTCCACCTTCGCCCTCTCAAGGGCGGTTTTGATGGCCCTGAACTGTGCGTCCCAGATTTCCTCCGGATTGTGCTCCACCCAGCCGGGCTTGGGATAGTGCTGGGGGAACTCGTACTGGCCGAGACCTATGATGTTGCTCTCCCTGTCGAAGATTATCGCCCTGGCTGAGGTAGTTCCCTCGTCGAGCGATAGTACGAACCTCTCCATACCACCACCAGAATTAAAAATGTTTTAAGGGGTATTAACGGTTTCGCTCGTCCCCTGTAATGCTGGTGAGTATGCAACCGAGGCCGAGAAAAACACCGACGAATGCCAGCTTTGAGGAGAGGTCATGGTAGGCCTCTGGTGAGGCAGTATATGGAAGCGAAACCAAGATTATCAGCTGGGCCCGGTCGTACATGGCTAGTCTTAGGTTTTTAATGGTCTGCTGGTTTTCTCTAATGACCTCCCTTAGCACTTCCCTGCTTTCAGGGGATACCTCGTTTAGGTGCTCTTCAATTATTTTGTTCTCAAGCTCGTATTTCCTTATGAACTCCTCATAAGTGGGGCTGTTGTTGTGGATAAATAACGAGCCCACTCCTCGAGAGGCGTTTTTAAACGTCTCCAGCTCTCCAAGTGGCAGTATTCCGTCGAGCCTGAGGGTTTTGGGTCCGTCCCAGCTAACCCGGACGCTAACGTTGAACTCTTTGAGAAGTCCCGCGAGTTTCCTTGCCTTTTCGGGGCCGTCGAGTGTGACGTAGAGAACGGCAAAGTTACTCGCGTCCTTAATGGTGGCGTTGCTCTCGTTGAGTGCTTCGATTATTGAAACCGCCTTCTCTGAATTCCACTGAACCCACGAATCGTGGACGTAGGTGCCAACGAAAATTATCGAGAGGGCCATGAGGGCACCGAAGACAAGTTTCTTGTCCATCCTCCGGCTCAGTATGGCTCCGGCAAGGGCTGAAATCCCGGCACCAGTCCAGAGGAGGGCCATGAACGGAACGTTGCTCTCGGGCTTTGGGTAGTCTATATTGACGGTGACGAGGGTGATGTTGCAGGGTTTGCCCTTGCTCCGCAGGCCGAGGGCATACTCCAGGGTAACGGTGAGGTCAACGGTTTTGTTGTGGATAACTGCCCTTTCTTCCGGGTCTTGAATAACGCTCTCAAGCTCCTTGAACGCTTGGAGTTCCCTCCTAAGTTTTTCCTGCTCCTCCCTGCTGAAGACGACTCTCGTTTCCTTGTGGTCGGTGATGTCGCAATTTCCGGGAAGCTGTTTCTCAAATTCGGTTTCGTTTGTGGGTATGACGTTGAACGAGCCCCCATCCCCGGCGTACAGGACGATGTTATTGTGGGGGAGGCTCTCGAAGAACGACAGCGTCCCATTGACCTCACTATCGGTATGGGCCCTGCACTCGACGACAACCAAGGCTTTTGGGGTGCAGTTCCAGAGGCTCGTGGCGTTGAACGAGCGGAGGATTTCTTTGAATTCACCGTTGGTAGGGATGAAACGGTCGCCTGGGCCTGAGTATCTCTCCGGTGGAATGGCTGTCGCGAGCACCATAAACAGAAGGGCAACGATGCAGATGAAGATGGTTTTATCGCGTTCCATCGTCCCGGCGCCTCCCCAGCGCGAGCCCCACGAACACGGCAACGAGGGCGAATTTGGCCAGGAAATCGGAGTAGCCCCCGTAGTCTGGAATTATCGCCTCGGGGCTGGTGGCAAAAACGGCTATGCATAAGTTCTTCTGGTCTCTATCTTGGTGAAGTGTCTCTTTTAGGTCGTCCATATAATCCTCGACGGCTTTCCTCTCGTCAGGGGTTAGGTACGGCAGATATTTTTCAAGCGTCGTTAATGTCTCATTTATCTCCTGTGTATCGTTTGTCTCGTTCAAGAGGGCGGTGAGATACTCGGGATTAATCACCGAGGTCTCCCAGCCCCTTTCTTTAAACGCCCCAATGATTCTCATGTAATTGTTCCTATTCACCTTAACGTGGATTCTCAGAACCGTGTCCTCCCATCTGACCGAACTCACCGTTGCATTATTCCTCCTAATGGTTTTGAGGAACCACTCGACGTCGCTATGAGAATAGAACCTTCCTTGGACTCCTCCTACCTCGATGCATGACTGATTCGTGGCGTTTAGGGAGAGGAGCTCGTTGAATGCCCCGGATGCCCTTGAGGTTTTCTCCCTAGTCTCAACGTAGTTCCAGAGAAACAATGAACCAATGAGAACCACCGCAAGGAACACAATCAACATCGTTTTTCTTTTCCTGCAGAAAGCCGCTCCCATAAGGCTGGCAGAGATGACACCGAGCCACGTTATAAGGAAAGGCAACTTAACCGGCTCCTTCATTGCGTTTGTAACAACTGTGACGTGAACCAGCGTGAGATTCAGTGGCTCCTTCGGGGACCCTGCGAATAGAAAGAGTGGTTTTAGTTTTTCGTAATCCGTGGTTCCCCGGGTCATGTTTTTGAGCCTTTCCACGGCCAGCTGGAGGCTGTTATTGTGGAGAATTTCATTTCGTCCAAGGACATCGCAGGTGATGGGCATTCCCGCCAGGAACCTGCTCCAGTTCTTCACGAGAATCGTCGTTTTGAACGTTCCCTCCCTAGAGAGGCCGTAGTCATGGGGATATTCGAGCGTCCAGTTTACGACGTGTTGGTAGTAGGACGTTGTGCCTGCCGTGCACTCTACGTAGGCGGCCCACTTGGCTGGCTTCTGATAGGTCCAGACCTCCCTGTTGACGAATTTTTCTGGCGGTGAAGAGTATCTGTAGTGAGGAACCGAGAGGGAAAGGAGCAGAACAACGGCAATCATGAGGAGAAGGTACTCGGCCTTCTTCACTCTCTCCACCAAAGGAAGTAAAATAGAAAACCTTAAAAAGTTTATCTAAGTCCAGCGTTCTTGAGGTAGAAGAGCATCCTCTCGACGTCGTTCGCTATCACGACCTCGAAGAGTCCCCTGAGCTTCAGCAGGTTGTCGTCTTTATAGAAGAGCTCGTCGTTCGCCGTCCAGAGGGCGACCTTGAGCCCGAGGGAGCGAGCCCAGCCTATTGCCTGAACGGTCTTCTCGAAGCCAAGCAGGGGTATTGCTTCCATCGGAATGTTAATTGACCAGAGGTTGAGCTCCTCCTTGAGCTTTGGAACCATCTGGAGGACGTCTTCCCTATCAATCAAAAGCCCCATTCTAGTTTCCTCATCGAACCTGCGGTATCCTCTGAGGGCTTCAACGTCAAAGGACGATATTAACACCCTCTCCGGGTTGTTCTCCTTCACGATTTTAGCGACTTCCTTAACCGCATCCCCATCCTTGAGCTCAACGTTGATGAGGGCATCACCGGGAAGGACTTCAAAAACCTCCTCCAGCGTTGGAATTCTCTCGCCGAGCCCTATGTCGGCCCTCTTGAGCTCCTCCAAGGTCATGTCCTTCTGCCTTCCGCTCATGTCGCTGGTCCTGTCTATGGTCTCGTCGTGCATAACGATGACCTTACCGTCCTTGGTCAGCCACACATCGAGCTCGACGCCGTCTGCCCCGGCCTCGACGGCCTTCTTAAAGGCAAGCAGGCTGTTTTCAGGGAGCTTCCCCATGCAGCCCCTATGGCCAAGGACGATAACCCTATCGCTTTCCCACATTCTGACCGCCTCCGGTGTTGCCCCGGTTGAACTTTAACGATAAAAACCTTTTCAGCCTTCCTGGGTCGTCGGAAATAACCGCATCCGCAAGGGGGACAAAGCGTGGAATCCATCCCAGCTCGTTCATTCTGTAGTTCCAGAGCCAGACCCTTAGACCTTTCCTGTGATAAAGCCGAAGGAGGATTTCAAGCCCCCGGGCTCCAATGTATCGGGCGACGTCTATGGGAACATGGACCGAGTAGAGGCCCGTTTTAGTCAGGACCCTCACTGGGCTCGTCGGGGTCGTGATAGATAGGCCAATCCTGCAGTTCGGGCATTCTCTAACTGCTCTCATGGCGAGTTTCGGGTCGTCCGTTGAGATAATGACCCTTCCCAGGAGGTTTTTCCGCTCAAGCTCCTCGAGCAGGGGTGGAAGCGCGTTCGGGTCCTTAAGGTCGGCGTTCATGACCTTCGGTGAGAGCTCCAAAACTCTGTTGAGGGTTGGGACGAGCTTTCCGAGGGGGTGCAGGCGTAGGAGTTCCCTGTATGTTACCGTTTCCACCCTGTAGTTTCTCCCGTCTGCCTTGAACTCCCCGTCGTGAAGCACCACGAGTCTTCCGTCCGCGGTCACCCTGACGTCGAACTCTATTCCATCTGCGTATTTTAACGCCCTTTTAAAAGCCGGTAGTGTGTTTTCTAAGTGTCCCCTAAATCCCCTGTGCCCTAGGATGAGTTGAAACTCATTGTTCGGGGATGTCATCTTTACTACCGCCCAGAAATGAACTCACAAGGCTTAAAAGTTTCCGGAGGGTACAAAGGGATATCGAGCTAAACCGGGGGATGCAGATGGTGGAAGGAAAGGAGAGGTTGAGCCTCGGGACGGTTCTCGGCCTTGCCCTTCTGGGCTTCAGCATGAGCACTGGATGGGGCTTAAACAAGGGAATATCCTTTAAACTGCTTCAAAACGGCTACACCAACTCGGCCTTTGTAATAGGCGCCGTCCTCTCACTTCAGGGTTTAATGGGAATCTTCGTGCCCATCTTAATGGGCTACTACAGTGACCTCAGGCGTTCCGGCAGGGGGAGGAGGACACCCTTCATTCTCGCCGGAGGTATCTTCGCGGGTCTTGTCATACTTGGGGTGTATCTGAGTTACGTAGCCGGTGCACCGTTGCTTGCCTTTGCAACTATGCTGGCCCTGTTTTACTTCGCTATGTACTTCTACGTGGCCCAGTACCGTTCCCTTATGCCTGACGTTGTCCCCAGCGGGGAGCGAGGAAGGGCAAGCGGAATAATAACGCTGTTCGAGTGGGCCGGCAACCTGTTCATCTTCGGAATACTCGCCCTTTTGATAGTTAGGGCCTCAAAGCTAACGGGGCTTGATAACGAGATTAACGCCCTCATAAAAGCCGGCTACATGTGGATTCCATTCACGCTGGTTGCGGGTCTTCTAATGGTCTCGGCGCTTGTCGTGTACTTCAAGGTTAGGGAGCCTGACTTTCCTGAGGAACTGCCTGAGGAGGGTCTCACCGACTACCTGCGCTCCATCGTCGCCGACAGGGACTTTCTCAAGTTCTACTCCGCCCAAATACTTTGGTGGATGAGCTTCGAGTTCGTTGCCGTCTTCATGTTCGGAATTCTGGAGTCGGTCCTTGGAACCAAGGACGTCACCGCCCTCGGGAACGCGATAATGGCCCTCTTCAACGTCACGGTGCTCGTGGGAGCGGTCGTAGGAGGTCCTCTCTACGACAGAATGGGGAGGAGGAAGTCGATAGTCCTCGGCGGCGTGATATTCCTTCTGCCCTTCCTCGCCGGCTGGTTCATTCACACCAAACTTCAGATAACGGCCCTCATTGGCTTTGCGGGCATTGGATGGGGAATGCTGATGGCAACGTCTTGGCCCGTTATCGGCGACCTGCTCACCAAATACGAGCGTGAAGCCTTCAACGGCCGCTATTACGGCTTCTTTGAGGCCACCAAGGCGTTTCCCGTTCTCGTTGCTGGGCTGTTGGGTGGAGGCATAGTCCAGCTCGCGGGGGGCAACTACAAGGTTCTGTTTCCGGTGGGTGCGATATTTATTTTAATAGCCCTCCCGCTGATATGGGGAATGAAGAACCTCGATGAACTGTCTGGAGGAAGCCCAAAGTCGAGGCAATAGAAGAAACAGAGGTGGGGGTATGAGGTGTGCTCTGGGCCGTTTTGATTTTTCTCCTCGTTCTGTTCCTGGCTTTTTCAGCATTCGTCGCATACAAGATGGTAAAACCGCCCCGCTTCATCGGAGACTGGACGCCGAAGGACCTCGGCTACGATTACGAGGACGTCACCATCGAGACAAGGGACGGTTTGAAGCTCAGCGCCTGGTGGGTTCCCAATGGTGAAAAAACGGTTATTCCCCTCCACGGCTACACGAGGAGCAGGTGGGACAAAGTTTACATGAAGCAGACCACTGAGTTCCTGCTCAACGAGGGCTACAGCGTCCTAGTCTTCGATTTCAGGGCCCACGGAAAGAGCGAGGGGAAGTTCACCACCGTCGGCGACAGGGAACTGGTGGATGTCCTCTCGGCAGTTGACTGGCTTAAGAAGAACCACCCCGAGAAGGCCGAGAAGATAGGTCTCATCGGCTTCTCAATGGGTGCGGTCGTCACCATAAGGGCACTCGCCGAGGACGATAGGGTCACCTGCGGCGTCGCGGATTCGCCTCCGATTTACCTCGACAAGACCGGCGCGAGAGGCCTGAAGTACTTCGCGAACCTCCCGGAGTGGCTCTACACCTTCGTCAAGCCGTTTACCGTTCTCTTCAGCGGGGCCAAGGAGCTCAACATGTTAGAGTACGCGGATAAAGTTAGAAAGCCGCTCCTCCTTATAGCCGGCGAGAAGGACCCCCTCGTAAGGCCTGAGGAAGTGAGGGAGTTCTACGAGCGGAACAAGAAGGTAAACCCGAACGTTGAGCTGTGGGTCACGGATGCACCGCACGTCAGGACGCTGAAGTTCCACCCTGAGGCGTGGAAGGCCAGGGTAAAGGGGTTCCTTGAGAGATACCTCTAGAAAGGTTTTTACATCCCCTTTCCTTCTACCTCTGATGAAGAGACGGTTCACGTTTGCGGTAACTGTGGGTGTCCTGTTTCTAGTTCTGCTCTCCTCCAGTTCCCTCTCTAGACCCGCCTATCTTCTCGAATTCGGGCGCTTCGCAATCCTCCTCCACGACGTCAGTCCCGGCTACCTTCCCCAGTTGAGACAGATAACGGCCGTTATCGATGAGTACGGCTTCCAGAACGAGACTTACCTTTTCGTAATTCCTGACCACGGCGGGAAGATGCCGATGTGGAGGTATAAGGGCTTCATAGCGTTTCTTGAGGAGCTTAAGCGCGAGGGCTACCACATCGAGCTCCACGGCTACACCCACATCGGCGACGAGTTCAACTGCAACGCGACTGTCGCCGAGAGAAAGCTTGAGTTGGGTCTGAGGGCGCTCTCCTACCTTAACGTCACGCCGAAATACTTCATCGCCCCCCGCTACACCCTCTCAAATGCCGCGCTGGAGGTTCTACTCAGGCACAACATAACTGTCATCGGTGAGGACTTCATCTACTTCCCGAACGGGACCGTTGAGCCGATTTACAACAGGGAGTACACGTGGTACTTGCCCTCTTTTCTGCTCCCATACGAGCTCGTTAGTGCAGAGAGCGCCTACGCAAACATCAATGGGACGTTCTTCCTCTCAATCCACCCGAAGGCCGTTAACAACAGAGCCGGAATGGAGTTTCTGAGGGGGTTTCTCGCCTTCGTGAAAAAGGAAAGGGTTCATTCGAGCCGTTTAACGGCCCAGCCGTAAACCGCGACCGCAACCGCGAGGGTGCCTATGCTGACGGCGGCTAGGGGAAGCAGGTCCCCGACAACGTTGCCCGGGGAGACGTGGTAGATTTCCAGCAGGCGGAAGTCCTTTAGGGCCCTTCCAATTGGGAAGTAGTCCACGAAGGGCCTTGCCCAGTTCGGGAGCGTGCTCGGCGGAACCACTATTCCAGCTAAAAACATCATCGGCCACGAGACGAGGTTTATGGCCGCGCTGGTCGCCCTTATGCTCCTCGTGAGCATCGCTATCGCCAGACCAAGCCCCATTGAAAACGCCCCTGCCGTCAGCAATAGCGCCCATCCGAGCGGACTTGGAATTATCGTCGCCCCGAAGGCAACCCGGGAAAAGATTATCAGCGCAACTATGCTCCCGAAAATCACGACCGTCGTCGAGAGAAGCTTTCCAAGGAGAAAGTCCCATGCCGTCGCCGGGGAAGCCGCGATGCGCCTGAGCGTTCCCTTTTCAATCTCCCTGAGCGTGCCGTTGCCGATTAGGCTCATCGTCGCGAAGAGGAACTGGATTCCCATGACCCCCGCGAGGAAGAAGAGCACCGGTTTGGGCTTCTCTCCGTTTACCTCTTTTTCCTCAACCGTTAAAGGGTTCGCCGTCCCCCAGATGAGCGGGGTGAGCCTCTCGGAGGTGTTCCTGGGGAGCAGTCTCTCGACTACGGCCGTCAGGTGGCCGGCCCTCCGAACCGCGAGCTCCCTTGAAAAGCCCGAGAAGAAGCCCTCAATTGCACCTTTCGCTATCTGATACTCCTGCGGGTCGCTCTCGTCGTAGTAGACGAGGACCTTTGCGGGCAGGCCAGAGCTGACGTTCTCACCGAAGCCCCGGGGGAAGACGATTACCGCGTCGAGCTTCCCGGACTTGAGGGCGCTCAGGGCTTTCCCAGCGCTCCCGAATTCCTCGACTTTAAAGAGGTGCCTTCCGTCAATTGTTACGTTCGACATGTACGCGACGACCCTCCCGGCGTCCCCTCCAACAACGCCGACCTTCACCGTCACCGGGGGGCTTGTGTGACCCCAGATTCCGCCCATGACGAGGAGCCACATCATGGGGAAGACGATAATCCAGAAGACCGTCATCTTCTCCCTGCCTATCTCGCGCAAATCCTTGACGAGGATTCCCTTGACTGCCCGGACTTTCATTCCAGCCCCCTCCCGGTCAGCTTTATGAAGACGTCTTCGAGCGTCGGCTCCTCGACCTTAACGAGCCTGATTTCACTTCCAGCCCTCACGAGGGCCTCGATGATTCTCGGTAGTTCCCTCCTCGGGTTCTCAACCTTGAGTCTGAGCGGGTTTTCGCCGAGAACCTCAACGCCCTCGGGGAGTCCCTCAACGCTCAGCTCGCCCTCTATGTGGACGACGCTCCCCTCACCGACGAGACGCTTCAGCTCGTCAACCGTTCCGACCGCGATTACTTTACCTTCGTTGATTATCGCCACTCTGTCGGCCAGCTTCTCCGCCTCCTCCATGTAGTGGGTCGCTATGATTACGGTCTTTCCCTCCCGCCTGAAGCGCCTGATTATTTCCCAGAGCTCCCTCCTTGCCGGAACATCAAGACCGTTCGAGGGTTCGTCGAGTATCAGGATTTTCGGCTCGTGGAGGAGGGCTATCGCCAGGTTCAGCTTCTTCCTCTGTCCCCCGCTCAGTTCCTTGGTCTTTTTGTCCGCGGGGAGGCTGAACTCCTCGATTAGTTCATCAATTCTCCCCATTGGCGCGTCGTAGAGGTCGGCGTAGAAGCTCATGTTCTCCCTCACCGTCAGGATGTCGTAGGCTATGCTCTCCTGCGGAACGTAACCAATCAGCCGGGCCGTTTCCTTTGAGAGGGGCTTTCCGAAGACGAGAACTTCCCCTGAGTCGTAGTGGAGCCCTTCCACTAAAATTCTTATCAGCGTCGTCTTTCCGGCACCGTTGGGTCCGAGCAGTGCGAAGACCTCACCCTCCTCTACCTCTAAGTTTATCCCCCTGAGGGCAAGGAAGTTTCCGTAACTCTTCCTGAGGTTTCTAACATTTAACGCCCTCATTCTCCCACCGGTTTAAGAAAAGGTGGGGAGAATTTAAAACCCCCCGAAACTCTGGAATTCAGAGTAAACCTCGCCGGCGATTCTTTTGTTAGGGCGGCTGAATACGAGAACCTCGGAAACCCCGGCAACGCCGTGTTCCCCGGGCGTTATCAGCTCCGCTTTTCTGAAGAAAATCCTCCCCAGTGTGAGCTGCGATGCCAAATCCCATGGCCTTAACTTCATCTCCGCTATCCTCTCGAACCCCGGCAGCTTGTAGTAGCCCCTCTCCTCCATTCCCCTCATGACGTCGTAGCCCTCGTGGAGGGAAACCACCGCGTAATCGCGGGCCTTCTGCTCCACCAGAAAATCCCTGTACGCGGAGCCGTAGAGGAACAGCTTTATCCGGTCAGTTTCTTCGACGAGGAAAACTCCGTCCTCACCCAGAACCAAGGCGACTCCGGAGAAGAGCCTGGCCGCCTGGAACGGGTCGAAGTGCGGCATCGTGTGCCCCCAGAGAACTGCCACATCGTGTTCCTCCACCAGCGAAGGAAGCTCCAGCGCGTTCCCGGTGACGAGCCTGAGCTCCGGATTTATGCCCGCGAGTTCAAGCCACTTCTTAGCCTTCCCCAAGTCCTCCCCTCTCGCCTCCACCAGCGTCAGCCTCGAGGCGGAGAGGGCCTTCGCGGCCGCTACACCAGCGATACCCGTTCCGGCGCAGACGTCGAGGACGCTTGACGCATCAACTTCCTGCCCCTCGAAAAAGCGGACCATTGCTTCGAATCTCCTCAGGGCCCTTCCATCCTCCGGGTCCATCCACCATCTGAGATGGCGGTAGAACTCCTCGAGGGACATCAGACCACCGGGGCACTACGGCACGGGTCTTAAAACGCTTGGGCCTCGGCTAACCCTCTTCTCATCACCGTCAGCGTGGCTAACGCTCGTCATCGGCCGTCATAGGTTGTCCACAGGGTTTAAAAAGGCACTGGAGAATTGAACCGGGGGATGACGAGCGTTTACCGGTCTGAGTGCTACCGGATGATGAGACTGGCACTGGCCGACCCAACCGAAAGACGTAAAAACTATTTTCCTTAGAATTTAACCGGTGGTGAACGTGGATTTCGCTCTGTTCATGGAGCGATATGGGTACAAGATTCTCCTCGTGGTTTTGTTTGGCGGAGCCTTTGCCTTTGTCCTCGGTGCATTGGGCTACGGCCTCCACAGGATGGGGCACTACTCACTGGGCGAGACTGGATTTTTCATAGGTCTACTCGTGATTGCCTCTGTAATCGTTGCCATCACCCGGGGAAGATAGTAAAAACCAGAGGGGTTCAGGGGACCTTCACAGGCTCCCCAAAGGCCCTATCCCCTGCGTCTCCGAGGCCTGGCAGGATGTAGCCCTTGTCGTTCAGCTCCCTGTCGACCTTGGCAACGAACACCTCGACCTCAGGGTGCCTCTCCTTTATCCGCTCTATTCCTTCGGGGGCCGCGAGGACGCCCACGACAACTAGGCGCTTCGGCCTTCCGTAGCGCTTGACCTCGTCGAGGACCTTAATCAGCGTCGAGCCGGTTGCTATCATCGGGTCGGCGACTATAACGGTATCCTCGGGCCTTATCTCCGGAATCTTGACGTAGTTCATCTCAATCTCGAACTTTGGGGCCTTTCCACGCGATGCCGAGACAATGCCGACGCGCGCGTGGTCGAGCACCTTGATGAGGCCCTCCATCAGCGGAATTGCCGCGCGGAGAACTGTTATTATGACCACGTTGCGCCTGTCTCTGACGATTACACCCTCTGTCTCTTCGAGCGGGGTCTTGACCGGAACCCTCTCGGTTTCCATCGTTTTCGTCAGCTCGTAGGCCATGTAGCGGCCGAGCTTAACGAGGCCCTTCCTAAAGGCTATCGGCCCTGTTCTCTCATCACGAAGCTCCGTCAGAATCTCCATCAAAAACGGGCTGTCCTCGAAGGAGTAAACGCCTTCCCACCTTTCGGCCTTCATGCTCTCACCGCCCGCCACTCGGGGCGAGCCTTTATTAGCCTTCCGGATGTTTAACCAGGCCGGACTTTCCACGCTCTTTGGGCGTCTTTTCGATTATTGCCTTCATCCAGCTACCGCGGAGGAACCAGGCGAGGGCTATCAGCGCGCCGATAAAGTTGCTCAGACCCATGCCGAAGAAAACGCCTCTACTCGTGAAGTCGAACAGCTCTGCCAGCGGAATCGTCAGTCCGAGGAGCGTTATCGCACCGACGTAGCCGAAGGCGTAGCTCAGCGGAATCCTGAGACCCCACAGGCGGATTATGCCGAGCAACATCGTCTTCTTCGTGTGCCCCGCCGAGCTGAAGGTCCTGTTGACGACTATGAAGATTCCGTTGAAGAAGGGCACCGAGATTAGGAAGTACTCGAGGACGATTTTGCTCTCCGCTATAACCTTTGGGTCGTCGAGGAAGACCTTGAAGATTGGGACGCGGAAGATTCCAATGATTAGAACCGCCAAGCTCGCTATCGTGAAGTTGACGAGCATCGTTCTCTCCGCTATCCTCTTGGCCCTCTCGAACCTGCCAGCCCCGACGTTCTGGGCTATCATCGTTCCCATCGCCATGCTTATACCGCGTGAGATGCTCGTCAGGAAGTTGACGAGGCGGGTCGTTATGACGTAAGCCGCGTAAGTGACATCGCCGAAGCCCATTATAATCCTTGTGAGAATAACGAAGCCGAAGCTGTTCGCTGACTGACCGATGCTCGAGGGGAGACCGACGCGGAAGAGTCTCTTGTAGAACTCAAAGTCAGGCTTAAGGCTTTCAAAGCTGAGCTTTAACGCCACCCTGCCGGAGAACATCAGATAGGCCCCGGTAATCGCTCCAACGGCGTTCGCTATGACCGTAGCAAGAGCGGCCCCAGCCACACCAAGCTTTGGAAACGGTCCGACTCCAAAAATGAAGAGCGGGTCGAGGACTATGTTTACAAGCACCGTCACGAGGGTTATCTTCATCGGTGTTTTGGTGTCACCGCTTGCCCTCATGAGGGCCGAGAATGCCATGTACGCGAAGGACAGGGGCAAGCCAGCGAAAACTATGCTCGCGTAGGTTTTGGCGTAGGGGTAAAGGCCCGGCGTTACCTTCATGAAGTGGAGCGCCTGGGGGAGGATTGCAAGGCTTATCAAGGCAGTGGCCGTTGAGAAGAACAGCATCAGGGAGTAGAGTGCCCCAGCGGAGCGGTAGGCCTTTTTGAATTCCCCCGCCCCGATGTACTGGCCGACGAAGGCAAAGCCCGCCATGGTAAAGCCCATGCCGAGGCTCATCAGCGTTCCGATGATTGGCCACACCACTCCTGGAGCGGACAGAGCTTCCCTCCCGAGCTTTCCGAGCCAGAACGTGTCGGTTATGTTGTAAACGACCTGAACGAGGTTGTTGACTATGAGGGGTCCCGCTAACTTAAGGAGGGTCCTTTCAATCGGCCCGTTGAGTATCTCCTCGCGCATCTCCTGGAGTCTTCGATTCCCCCTCATTGGCAGAACTTCCCCTCATCAGTCTATAATCCTTTCCATCCATCCTCCCCTGAGGAACCAGGCGAGCGCTATTACTGCTGAAAGGACATTGCTCAGCCCCATACCGAGGTAGACTCCCCAGCTCGCACCGACGGCCAGTCCCAAAAGATAACTCAGTGGAATCCTTAAGCCCCAGAGTCTTATCAGGCCGAGCACCATGCTCGTTTTAGTCTTCCCAGCCGTCTGGAAGACACCCGTGGCTACGGAGAATATGCCGAAGAACGGGAGGGAGGTCAGGAAGTACTTGGCAACGAGCGAGGCCTCGTGGAGGACCTCAGGGTCGTTTATGAACGCCTTGAAGACGGGCTGGTTGAAGATTACTATGAAAGCCGTTCCCGCCGTCAGAACACCGAAGTTTATGAGCATCGTCCTCTCTGCTATCCTCTTCGCCCTCTCAAAGTTCTTGGCCCCTATGTTCTGGCCGACCATCGTTCCCATCGCCTGCGCTATGCCGTTGGCTATCGCGAACATGAAGTTGGTGAGCCTGTTGGCTATGGCGTATGCCGCGAACGCCACCGTCCCGTACTGGAAGATTATTCTCGTCAAAATCATGAAGCCGAAGGAGTTGAGGGATTGACCAACCGCAGATGGGAGGCCGACCCTGAAAATCCTTCTGTAAAAGTCCCAGTCCGGCTTCAGGTCGTCGATGGTGAACTTTATACCCTTCCTGCCCGTTACCAAGTAGTAGGCCCCTATGACCGAACCAACGCTGTTGGAGAACATCGTCGCTATCGCCGCTCCCACGACGCCGAGTTCTGGAAACGGCCCGAGGCCGAAGATTAAGACGGGGTCGAGGGCCATGTTGAGGCCAACCGTGAAGAAGCTAATAACCATCGGCGTCTTCGTGTCCCCGACTGCCCTCAGGAGGAACGTGAAGGCGTAGTAGGTGAAGGCGAAGGGGATTCCAATGAATATGACGAGGGTGTATTTAATCGCGTACGGATAAACCGAGCTCGAGACGTCCATCAGCTTGAGGATGTAGGGAGTGGAGATTGCCCCGATTATGGCAACGCCAATCGAGAACAGCAGGCTCAGCGAGTAAAGAGCACCCGCCGAGCGGTTCGCCCTCTTGAAGTCCCTCGCCCCTATGTACTGCGTCACGAAGGCGAAGCCCGCAACCGCGAAGCCCATTCCAAGGCTCATGAGGGTCGCTATGAAGGGCCAGCTGGCGCCCGGTGCCGAGAGCTGGTTCCTGCCGAGTTTCCCGAGCCAGAAGGTATCTGCTAGGTTGTAGAGAACCTGAACCATGTTGCTGACTATCAGAGGGCCCGCTAACCTGAAGAGCGTTCTCTCAATCGGCCCGTTCAGAATCTCCTCCCTGGCTCGCTCGACGGACATGACAATCAGATTCCTATCGAAACGTTAGTATAAAAACTTTAGGGTGGATAAAAGGGCCACACCTCAAGAACGACCTGCTCTAGAATTATAACAGAAATCAGGAGAATAGAAAAGGGGAGAAAACCTCACTCGAGGGCCTTCCTCGCGGCCTCGAGCTTGATTCTCTGCTCCTCGCGGTAGACGGTCTTCCTGATGAGCTCGACCGCGTCGGGGTTCGCTGAGACGCTGTCGATGCCCATCCTGACGAGGAGCCTGACCATCTTCGGGTCGCTTCCGGCCTGTCCGCAGATGCTGGTCTCGACGCCGTACTTCTTGCAGACCTTGATGACGTTCTCGATGAGCTTGAGAACGGCCGGGTGCTTCTCGTCGTAGAGCTTGAAGACCCTCTCGTTGTCCCTGTCGATAGCGAGGGTGTACTGGGTGAGGTCGTTGGTTCCGAAGCTGACGAAGTCGATGCCCTCCTTGATGAGGTCCTCGATGATGAGCGCGCTGGCCGGGGTCTCAATCATGACGCCCCACTCGACGTCCTTGTGCGGCTCAAGGCCAACGCTCCTGGCTATCTCCTTGGCCTTCCTTATCTGCTCGGGGTGGCTGACGAGCGGGAGCATGACGCCGATGTTGTCGTATCCCTCGTCGACGAGCTTCTTGATGGCCTTGAACTCGGCCCTGAGGAGCTCCGGCTGGTCGAGACCGCGCCTGATTCCGCGCCAGCCGAGCATCGGGTTCCTCTCGACAGGCTCGTCCTCTCCGCCCGGAAGCTCGCGGAACTCGTTGGTCGGGGCGTCGAGGGTCCTGTACCAGACGCGCCTCGGGTAGAAGGCCTCGACGACCTTCCTGATGCCCTCGGCAAGCTTCTCGACGAGCTCCTCCTCCTTGCCCTCCTTGATGAACTTGACCGGGTGGGCGCCGATTCCGAGTATCATGTGCTCGGCCCTGAGGAGTCCAACGCCGTCGGCACCGGTGGCGGCGGCCCTCTCGGCGACCTCGGGCATCGAGACGTTGACCTTGACCTCGGTAGCGGTTATGAGCGGGGCACCGGCGACGACGACCTTGCCGCCCTCGGCCTTCTCCTCCTTCTCCTTCTTGACGAGGCTCTTGACTATGCCCTTGTAGACGACACCCCTGGTTCCGTCGACGGTGACGAGCATGCCGTCCTTGAGCTTCTTGGTGGCCTCCTTGGTACCGACGACGGTCGGGATACCAAGTTCCCTACCAACGATGGCCGCGTGGCAGGTCCTTCCACCCTCGTCGGTGACGATGGCGGAGGCCCTCTTCATGGCCGGAACCATGTCCGGGTTGGTCATGGTGGTGACGAGGACGTCGCCCTCCTTGACCTTGTCGATGTCCTTGACGTCGAGGACTATGACGACCTTACCGGCACCGACGCCCGGAGAGGCTCCGAGACCCTTGAGGATAACCTCCATCTCCTCGGTCTCCTCGAGCTCCTCGCCCTCGGCCGGGGCCTCCTTGAGGGTGGTTATCGGCCTGCTCTGGACGATGTAGAGCTTGCCGTCGTCGGCGTCGTAGGCCCACTCGATGTCCTGCGGGTACTGGTAGTGCTCCTCAATCTTGGCGCCCATCTTGGCGACCTCGATTATCTGCTCCTCGGTGAGAACCTGCTTCTCAACGTACTCGGGTCCGAGGTAGTCGGCAACCTTGACGAGAACGGTTCCCTTGCCGGTCTCCGGGTTCCTGACGTACATAACTTCTTTCTTGGCGATGTACTTCTCCTTTATCTTCCAGGTGCCCTTCTCAACGATGTACTCGTCCGGGGTAACGGCACCGCTGACGACGGCCTCACCGAGGCCCCAGGCGGCGTTAATCATTATCTCGTTCCTGTTGTTAGTGACCGGGTTGGCGGTGAACATGACGCCGCTGGTCTTGCTGTTGACCATCTTCTGGACGACGGCGCTGAGGTAGACCTTCCTGTGGTCGAAGCCCTGCTTGGCCCTGTAGAAGGTAGCCCTCGCGGTCCAGAGTGAAGCCCAGCACTTCCTGACGTTCTCGAGGAGGTCCTCGTCGCCGATGACGTCGAGGTAGGTCTCCTGCTGGCCGGCGAAGGAAGCCTCAGGAAGGTCCTCGGCGGTAGCGGAGGAGCGGACGGCGACGTAAACGAACTCGCCCTTCTCCGGGTCCTTGTTGAAGCGCTTGCAGAGCTTGTGGTAGGCGTTGAGAACCTCATCCGCTATCTCCTTGGGCATTGGCATGGCAAGAATGAGCTCCCTGATGACCGCGGTGTTGTCCATAAGCTCCCTGCTGTCGTCAACGTTGGTCCTCTCAACGATGTCCATAATCCAGTCCTGGAGTGGTCTAGCCTCGTCCGGGGCGTTGGCAAGAACCTCGGCAAGAACGCCCTTCTCGGCCTTCTCGCCCATGACCTTCTTTATGTCCTCCTTAGAAACCTTGACGTTGTTCACGAAGTACTTGTAGGCCTCAGCGGTAACACAGAATCCGGGCGGAACGGGTATTCCGGCGTTGGTAAGCTCACCGAGGTTGGCACCCTTGCCTCCAACGAGGGGGACGTCCTCCCTTCCGAGCTCCTCGAACCACCTTATAAACTTGTATTCGCTCATGGCAATTCCCTCCGTTTAATTACTGCGGGTGATATATCGAGCGGCCGCTTTTAAAATTAACTATCCAAGACTGTTCCTCAGTGTATAAGGTTGAAAAAGAGAGGAAATGTGTTCATTTGGTGATAGGGCGCCCTAATTTCATTTTTGACAACTCTAACGCCTTATAAAGATTTTGAACAGTCCGTCGTAGAACTCCCTCACCAGCTTGTACCTCCCACTAGTGAGTACGTTGAGGTACTCTTTGGAGTTCTTGATGATGATTACGTCGTAGTAGCCCCCGCTTATCTTCCATTCAACGCTCTTACGGTTGAGCATCATATCAACCTTGGCGCCCGGATAATAGAAGCCCGCTTTAGTGTACAGGGAGGGGGATACAAGAAGTGCCCTGGCAGGATAGTGCTCGCTCGCGTACCTGAGAACGTGGGAGTCGTAGGTTCCCGTAACGTTCCACCTCTCCTTTAGAACGAACGCGTTTCCGCCCACTGGGATGAGGAGGAGCAGGGCGAGACCTATTGTGATGGCCTTCTTCCACGGTTTTATCGGCCTTCCAGCGAGTTCAAGGGCGTTTTCAATCCCGTCCACGATTAGGGAGACTCCCTCAACGGCCAAGATTCCCATCACAGGGGCGAGGAACGTTATGAAGCGGGTCTCCTTGTGGGTCACCGTCATTATCATTATGAACCCCAGGAAGACCCAGCTGATTAAGAGCCAGCCCCTCTCGTCCTGCTTCTGCCTCACGAGCCCGAGAACTGCAAGTGCCGGGAGAACTCGTCCCATGTCCTTCTGGAGCCAATTGATGAACGTCGAAACCGAAACCGGCCTGTCGAGAGTCACAACACGGCTGGCTATCTTGAAGGGCCTCAGAGCGCCTCCGTAATGAAGGTGCCCCAGGTAGAGCCAGGGGCCCAGCGTGAGGAACAGAAGTGTGAAACCAATGAGGTACTCCCTCTTTTTGACCCAGTCCCAGTACTCCGTAAGCCACAGGTAGGCTATGAAGATGGCTATTATCGAGAGCCCTGTGTAGCGCGTTAGTATAGCCAGGCCCGCGGAGACGAAGGCGAGGTAAATCCTCACCGCACTGCCCCTCTTTCTCCCGGTGTAGAGTAAATAAACGGCTAGGGTGTAGAAGAGGGTGAACTCGCTGTGAACGAGTTCCCTCGTCCCCATCGTGAAGGCTAGCGCGTTGAAGATGAAGAACGCCGAGGCGAGGACCCCCTTGACGGCCCTTTCAAAGAGCTCCACCGTGAGCAGGTACACGAGCACCGCCGTCAGGGCGAACGAGACCGCCGAAACAAGCCTTGCGACCGTCAGCTGGCTTAGGGGGTTGTGGACGAAGTGGTAAAATAACGACAGCGTGTAGGGGTAGAGCGGTGGGCGGTACATCATGTAAACTCCCTGATAAGTGAAACTCGTCGGGTTCATTGCTAGGTTCCTCGCTATGTCGATGTACAAAGCACCGTCGTAGGTTAGGGTGTCCCACGGGGGAAACGTGGCCAGCTGAATTCCAAGTGCGAACAGAAAAACCGCTACGGGGATTGCCTTTTTGATGCGCTCCATATCCCTCCCTCCGTACACTGTGCGAGGCATGCGAGGTACAGGATTGCAGCCAGGAACGTTCCCTCGATGCCTATGTCCATCATCAGGATTGCAACCGTGAACGCGAACGTCCCCGTGAACTCGTTCTTGGAGGCCGTTCTCAGGGCCATGCCGAGGATGATTGCCTCAATCAGACCGAGGACCCCGAAGTCGTAGACCGGCTGACCGAAGAGCGTGTACGTGTAGCCGACCTTTTTCCCGAAGAGCCTCCCGACGTAGCCCGTTGGGTCCGGGTTGAACAGGAGCTCGTGATTCCCGAGTGGCATTCCCATGTGGAAGAGTCGCTCGTAGACTGTGTACGAGGATGCCGGCCTGTAAATCAGCGTCCCGAAGAAACCAAGCCTCCAGCCGGGGTACTCCTTGACGGTGACGTGGTACCTTGCCGCGAAGACGGCGAGGGTCAGCAGGACCACCGTTAGAATTACGTACTTTCTCCTCCTGGCCTCTTCCACCGTTAGCTTGCCGTCATACGCCAGTCTGAGCAGGTACGCAACCGCGACACCGAGCCCAACCGTCCTTGAGGCCCCCACCATGGCTATTGCTTCCCCGACTAAGAGAAATCCCAGCGAGGGCCTGGCGGCGATGACGCCAATCATTATGTCTCCTGCCACGAGGAAAGGAACGCTCGCACTGGTGTACCTGAGGGACGGCTTCAACAGGGGAATCCCCCAATGAAGCGAGGCAGCTACCACGAGGCCAATCGAGACGACCGTTGCCGGGACCGTTCCCCGAATGAGCTTGTCCCTCGACATAAGGTGTCTTAGAATCCCGAGGGCAATCAAACCCCCAAGGACGTACTGAACGCCCAGGGGGATTAGAAGGAGCATGGCGCCGAGCCCAAAGGCCCAGGCGGGGATTCCTGCGTCGATGCGGTACGAGAGGTATAGAATGACCAAAAACAAGACGGCGTAGGCGGCAGGGGCTATCTCTAGGTGCCCGAGGGTTGATGAGTAGAGCACCTTGCCGAGCCAGGCCGTTCCAACGTAGGCCCCCACGAGCAGGGCGAAGAACTCACCGGGCTTCACTTCGTCTCCTCACCTTCCATCCCTTGTACAGGATGTACGCCCCAAGCAGGAACAGCGCGTAGACGGGCAGGTCGAGGATTCCGGTCTCAACCCCAACTATCCCGTAGGCGAGTGTCGAGTAGTAGAGGGTCTTCGTCGTCGGGTGCTTCGCGTTCATTATCATGCCGTAGTAGAGGCCCAGGAGGAAGCCCTCGACTATCGCGAAGACTCCGAAATCGAGGTACATTCCGCCAAGGAGCGTCGCCGTTATCGTTGCACCCGTGTGGACGTAGAGGAACTTGGCTATTAGCCCTCTAGGGGAGTAGCCGCCGTGGATGTACGAGACGACGCCCGCCCACTGCAAATGGCCTCCGTACGTCCCGCTCCAGTCACCACGCCAGACTATGACATCGAGGGCGGAGACCGTGCTCTGAAAGCGAACCCAAAGGCTCGAGAGGGCGTTTCCGCGGAGGAAAGTTATCATGAGGAAGAGGAGCGCTCCACCACCAAGGATTCCGCCGAGCTTTTTGATGTCAATCCCTCTCCCTCTCGTCCCTTCGTAGTAGGCGATTGCTATCGCCAGCACGGAAACGAGCACGGGGGTTCTGTAAGCGTACAGCGACACTACCGCCGGGTAGAGCAATGAGTACTTCTTCCCCCGTATGAACAGGTAAACGCTCGACGGAACTCCCAGGAAATAGGTGAGTGCGGTTAGCCTCGGGTTCAGATGGATCCTTATCGCGGGGTGGAGAAGGGGGACGTTCCCGAGTCGTATGATTTGGTAGACTATAATTGCGAGCGCCAGCCAGAACGCCCAGTTTATGTACTTCTCTTCTATTTTGAGTCCCCCGTCGCTCCACTCCACACTCTTACCCCTCCTGATTCCCAGGAGTATTGCAACCGCGAAGGCGAGGCTCACGGCTATCGTCTTTGGCTCGGCCAGTCCAACGGCAACGTAGGCCATGAAGAGGATTGGTATTAGGACCGGAAGGTCCCTCATGGACTTCTCACCTCAATGAGCTTCAGGGGCAGGTTTCTCTCGTCCGAGTTCACGTAGAGGAGCCCATAAGTGTAGACGGTGTAGTTGCCGAGGTACTCAAGGAGGTACTGGACGGGAACCATGTTGGCGGTTATTATGGCTCCATTGGGTCCCAGATGGTTGATTGTTATCGAACCGTAGGTCTTGTAGTCGGCCTGGTACTTCAGCTTGCCTATTTGGATGGGGGTTATGGCGTCGCCGATGTAGATTTTACCGGAGTAGCGAACGGAGTAGTATTGCTTTGGCAGGAGCTTGGAGAAGACCTCTTTGCCCTTCCCCTCCATCGGAGAAACCTCGTAGAGGTAGACCTTCCCGTGGTAGATGACCCTTATCATCTTGGCCTTTATGTCCTCCCTCGTTGCTTCAGGGCCGCCGACAGTGTACGTCGTTCCGTTGGTCACGATTGAGATTGTTGAGCCCCTCACGCTCAGGAGGGTTCCGTTCACGGTTCGTCCATCGACGGTCTTCACGACGATTGTGACGTTGAAGCCCCTCACGAGAAGGCCGTAGGCGTGGTTCGCGGCCTCGTAGATTTCCCCTCCCTGGTAGTGCTGAACATGTGAGTTGAGGACGAGGCCCACGATGGCGAGGGCTATTATTATGATTAGGTACTTCCTCATGATTTCCCCCCATTGTAGTAGGGGCCTCCACTTTTATGTCTTTCTGAGGAGGCTCTCTCCTGTTCACAATAGCCTGTTTTGTTTTATGATTTTCCGGGTTAGTTCCTGATACTTCAAATGGTGCAACGGCTGGTTACATTTTTTCCATTCAAATCCATGCCAACATCTTCATGTCTTGACCTGTCCATTTGCGAACGAAATATTTATATCACGGCACTAACTAAAGGGTGGATGACTACATAATCGGAGGTGTTTGGATGAATCGAAAGGCGTTGAGCCTTTTAATCGTGGTAGCGATGGTGCTTGCAGTAGTGCCTGCAGGGCTCGCAACGGGCATCTCAGCGAAAGTCGCATTGTCAAATCCCTTTAGGGAGCAAGTTCCTTTGGTATCACCAACGGATGTTCCAGGATTCCATAAAACGGGGATGATATGGGTACCCCCAGAGGAATATGCAAAAGTTACAGGAGTCCACTTTGCACCACTGAACGCTAAGGCCTTTGAGGAGGCCCTAAGAAGTGCTCCCTTCTACCCGGGCAGGACAACTCCAATATCAAACACGTACAAGGCTCCCTCCACATTGCTTCCACCTCTGGTTTTCAACACAATGTATCTACCCCCTATTGGTGACCAGGGGATGGTCGGTTCATGCAACGCGTGGAGTTCTACTTACTACGTCTGGACCTACATGCTCAACTGGTGGAGAAACCACCCGTATCCCTCCAACCCCAGCGATATAATGAACCCAACATTTACATACAATCTCATCAACGGTGGAGAGGACCAAGGTAGCATCCCTGAGGACGCTATGAATCTGATATCCACAATAGGTGCTGTACCACTTGACAAGTTCCCAGTCTATACGTACAACCTTCCAAGCGATTATGCATGGGTCTGGCCAAACCTAACCCAGTGGATGCTTGCACCCCACAACAGTGCTGACTACCTGACATACCTTGGAGGATATGACCTCAATGTACCCGGTGAGTGGCACGTAATAGACCTCTCAAATGACACCCAGTGGAACTATCTCCTCCAGCTCTTGGCCCAGGGATACATTGTCCAGTTTGCCTATCCTGTAAACCTCGTATTCTTCGTAGCAACGGACATGGATGCGTCCTCGTTCCTTAGGTGGCTTGACACATTGGCTGAGAGGACTAAGAATCAGACTTTCATAAACTATGTAAAGGAGCATTTCACCGAAAACAAGACTTTCATCCAAGAGGCCAACTACTACTTCACCTACGACAGGTATACCATCACGAATTCCATGGTTAACTGGACTTTTAGGACCTGGTGGAAGGTTTGGAGCACTTACTATCAGCTGTACCACCACAGTAAAGCTCCATTTGTCTTCGGAGGACATGCGGTTACCATAGTTGGTTACGACATGAACAGAGAGACAACTGATGGCAAGGGCGTTCTTATAATCGCTAACTCATGGGGTTCCGACTGGGGTGACCACGGATACTTCTACATAAGCTTTGATGCGGCAAGGTTTGGGGCAGCATATGAGAACTCAGACCAAACCGCTTGGGTGTATGTTCCGAAGGCTGCTAACTACACTCCAGAGCTCATGGCAGTTGTTGGCATAAAGCACCCAATTAGGGGAGAGACATTCAGTGGTATTGTAATCTTCAACTACACCCCACCCTACCCAGTTCTTGCTACTCCCGTTAAAGGAGGGCTTGATGTAGGAGTTATCCCCGGAGGCAGCAATAAGCCATACTACACGCCGTTCTTCAACTTCCAGATAAACTATCTCTGGTGGCCGATTCAGTGGATACCACCCACCGTGGATATTCACAATGCCACACAGCTTGAGAAGTACATTGTTGATTACGCCAAGGCCATTGCGAGAAAATACAATATGACGTACGAGCAGGTACTTGAGAACTACCTTTACTTCCCACAGGTTCATCCGTATCCAAAGAGCCCCATGGCGTTCGATATCAGCGACGACATTGAATACTTAATTGAATACATAGAGGAGACAAACACTACCCCCTTAAATGCCACCTTCTATGTGACTGCCAGGGACATCCTGCCTGACAATGTGACGGGTCAGGTGTACAACTTCACGATACTTTTGAACCTGAACGGACACTACGTTCCACTGGCGGCAGTAGACAAGAACGTGACAATACCCGATGGGGGAAGTGTGAACGTCTCTGTAACTGTCCCGCTGGTCAAGTACGAGAACGCCCCGAACAACGTGAGCCTTAACTTCGGTACCTTCAACGTCAGCATCTTCAGCCTCATTCCGCTCAAGGGCGCGGAGATTATCATCGGTGGCAAGAGCTACCAGCTCAGCGCCGAGGAGGGAGGTTACTACTACTACGCAACTGCTATCGCCCAGAAGCTCAACCTCCCCGCTGGAACATACAACTATACAGTTGTCGTCACGTACCCGAACGGCAAGGAAGTTAAGCTCCCAACTAGGACCGTTACCATCAAAGAGCCGGTAGTTTACATAAAGTCCCCAGAACCAAAGGTTTACAACACCAGTGAAATAGAGCTGGCCGTCAAAGTCGTTGATGTCCTAAACGTTACCAACGTCACGGCCAAAGTTGGGGGTAAGGAGTACGCCCTCACCTACAACGCCACCACCGGTCTCTACACCGCCGAGCTCAACCTCACCAACGGCAAGTACACCCTAACGGTTACCGCAGTTGACGAGAAGAACGCCACCGGAAAGGCCACCGTTAACTTCGTTGTCAGCACGGAGGCCAAGGTCAAGACCGTCAAGGTTAACAACGAGACCAACGTTACCGTTGGTGTCGTTGGAGGAAGCGCCAACGTTACGGCCGAGAACAACACCGTCGTTGCCAACGTCAGCACCTCAAAGGGAACCGTCACCGTAGAGGTGCCCGTGGTTAACAACGTCCAGAGCGTCGTCGTCAACGCAAGCGCAATCAACTCCGTTGTCACCGGCAAGAGCAACGCCAGCCTCGCCGCAGGATGGAACGCCAGCGTCAGCGTCACGACCACTGCCAAGTACGTTAAGACCGAGAACTACAAGAAGCTCTACTCAGTTACAATAAGGGCCAACGTCACCCTCGGTGAGAACGGCGTTGCCGTGGTCGCCCTCAGGGACATTAACATAAGCAAGATATACGTCTGGAAGAACGGCCAGAAGATACCGCTTACGACCGACAAGAGCAACCCGCTCGGATACTACTACAAGGAGGGCAACATCATCTTCGTCGTCCTCAAGGAAGACCCGGTCATAGAGGCCGACGGATACTTCGAGGTTCCAGTCCAGGTCAGCAGGAGCCACGGCGTGTCCTTAACGGCTCTCAACTTCCTCGCCTACCGCTGGTACAACATGTACCTCCAGGAGTTCAACGAGCTCTACCAGAAGGCTCTCCAGATGAACGTTAGCAACGAGACCCTTAAGCTCGCCCTCCAGTATAACGAGACCGCCGCTACGTACTACCAGAAGGCCCTCGAGCTCTCGAACAACAACATAATCCTCCACCTCGGTGACCTCCAGTTACTGGTGCCTCTCAGGAAGGCCTACCTTAACGAGGTCAAGGCTGTGGAGATACTCAAGGAGGCCCTGGAGAAGCTTGAGTCCCAGGGTAGCTAAACCCTTTTAACCTCTTTTCTCCCTTTTCCCCCGGTGGTGGAATGATATACGTCAAGGTTTACCGCGTTCAGGGAGAGGTTCTCCTCGCGGCGTGCGACGAGGAACTAATCGGAAAGACCTTCCGCGAGGGCGAGCTCAAGCTCGAGGTCAAGGAGCGCTTTTACAAGGGCGAACTCGTTGAGGAGGAAAGGCTTGAGGAGCTCCTCGACGAGGCAACGATAGCGAACTTAACCGGGGAGCGCTGTGTCGCCAAGGCAATCGAACTCGGCTACGTCGACCCGGACAGGGTTCTCAGGATTCAGGGCGTCCCCCACGCGCAGATGGCGAAGCTCCTCTTCTGAGACTTTTTAAACCCTCAACCCAACTCGAAACGGGTGAGAGAGATGAGGTTCTGCTACCGCTGTGGGATAAGCGAGGAGGAAGGCGGTCCGCTCATCGAGGGCCTCTGCCAGGTCTGCTACCGCAAGGAGAACCCGGTCCTGCTCATGGGGGAAGAGGTGAACACCGAGCTCTGCCAGAACTGCGGGAGCTATAAGAAGAGAGGCGTGTGGGTTGACCCGAGGAGCTACGAGCTTGAGGAGCTCATCTTCGAGGTCGCCGAAAATGCCCTCCTTGAAGAGCTTGAGGATTCCTTCAGCGAGAAAATCAGGGAGTACGAGGTCGTTTCACCCGAGGAGCTGGAGGATATTGAGGATTTACCCGTCGGCAGGGCCGTGGTTTCCTTCGAGCCCCTGGACTTCCACATCGAGCACTTTCCGGCGATAATCGTCTACGAGGTCCGCGTTAAGGCCAGGACCCACGAGCTGCAGAGGGAGCTCCACGAGGAGAGGAAAAAGGCCACCGTCTACGTCCGCCAGACAGTCTGCCCCCGCTGTCAGAAGTTCCTCGGCGGCTACTTCGAGGCGATTCTGCAGGTCCGCGCCGAGGGGAGACCCCTGAGCGAGGAGGAACGGAAGGCCATAGGAAAGCTCGTCGAGGAAAAAGTTGACGAGATAATGCGGAAGGACAGGATGGGCTTCATCCAGGATACTATAGAGAAGGAAGAGGGCCTCGACTTCTACATGGGCTCCACCAGTTCGGCGAGGAAGATAGCGCAGGCAATCCGCGAGAGGTTCGGGGGAACGATAAGCGAGGCCTATGAACTGGTGGGCCTCGACAGACAGACGAGCAGGGAAGTTTACAGGACGAGCGTGAGCGTGAGGATTCCGAAGTTCAGGAAGGGGGACATCGTGGCCGACAGGAGGGGCAACGTCTACGAGGTCGAGCGCGTTGACGGCAAGGGCTTAACGCTCAAAAACCTTGAGAACTGGGAGAGCGAGCACCTTGACTGGAAGACCGCCAAGAGGGAGAAAGTTGACACCGTCGAGCACGAGGAGAGCGAGGCGATGGTGACGAGCGTTACTCCCGGTGAGGTTCAGCTGATGGACATGGAGAGCTACGAAACTTATGAGCTCAACAGACCGCCCTTCGAGGTTGGCGAGGGAGAAGTTTACCGGATGGTGCGCGTTGGAAAGAGGAAGTACTTCAGGGGCAAGAAGTGACGCTTCTGCCCACCAACCTTTTTAACCGAAGGTTTTGAACCCTTCTCGGTGATGCCGATGAAGAGGGTCGTTATCATCGGTGGCGGAGCGGCCGGAATGAGTACCGCCTCGCGCGTCAAGAGGCTCAAGCCCGAGTGGGATGTCAAGGTCTTCGAGGCAACTGAATGGGTCAGCCACGCCCCCTGCGGAATCCCGTACGTCGTTGAGGGAATCTCACCGACTGAAAAGCTCATGCACTATCCGCCCGAGGTCTTCATCAAGAAGCGTGGTATTGACCTCCACCTCAAGGCAGAGGTCATCGAGGTCGGCCAGGGCTACGTTCGCGTTAGGGAAGAGGACGGCGAGCACACCTACGAGTGGGACCATTTGGTTTTCGCCAACGGCGCCTCGCCCAGGGTTCCCGCCGTTGAGGGGGTAGACCTCCCGGGCGTCTTCAAGGCGGACCTCCCGCCCGATGCCGTCGCCATCAGGGAGTACATGGAGAAGAACCGCGTGGAGGACGTTGTAATCATCGGCGGTGGCTACATAGGGGTTGAAATGGCCGAGGCTTTCTCCGCCCAGGGCAAGAAGGTCACCCTCATCGAGCGCGGGGAGAGGGTTATGAAGAAGGCCTTCGACAAGGAAATCACCGATATACTTGAGGAGGAGATGAGGAAGCGGATAAACCTCCGCACCGAGGAAATTCTCATGCGCATTGAGGGCAGGGAGAGGGTTGAGAAGGTAATCACCGACGCCGGCGAGTACAAAGCCGACCTCGTGATTCTCGCCACCGGAATAAAGCCCAACGTCGAGCTGGCCAAGGAGATAGGCGTCAGGATAGGCGAGACCGGGGCGATATGGACTAACGAGAGGATGCAGACGAGCGTTGAGAACGTCTATGCAGCGGGAGACGTCGCCGAGACGAAGCACCTCATAACCGGAAGGCGCGTCTGGATTCCGCTCGCTCCGGCAGGAAACAAGATGGGCTACGTCGCGGGAAGCAACATCGCCGGTAAAGAGCTCCACTTCCCCGGTGTGCTGGGAACGAGCGTCACCAAGTTCTTCGAGGTCGAGATAGGCAAGACCGGCCTGACCGAGGCCGAGGCGATAAGGGAAGGCTATGACGTCAGGACTGCCTTCATAAAGGCGAGCACAAGGCCCCACTACTATCCGGGGGCGAGGCCGATATGGCTGAAGGGCGTTGTGGACAACGAGACCAACAGACTGCTCGGCGTTCAGGCTGTGGGTGCTGAAATCCTCCCAAGGATTGACACGGCGGCGGCGATGCTCACCGCTGGATTTACCACGAAGGATGCTTTCTTCACTGACCTTGCTTACGCACCGCCCTTCGTGCCGGTCTGGGACCCGCTGATAGTCCTTGCGAGGGTTTTAAAGTTCTGAACCTCTTCTCATTTTTTCTGCCAGCTCAACGAGCTTTTTAGCTCTCTCAATGGAAACTTCGTTCTCGACCTTTCCATCGCGCTTGAGCCACGTGCCGACGATGAAGGCATCCGCATACCTCCACAGCTCCGGAAGGTTGTCATAGGTCGTTCCGGAGCCGACGACGACTGGAACTGGCGAGATTCTCTTCGCGAGGGCGAGCTTTTCAAGGTCAACCGGTTTTCCGGTGGCTTTTCCGCTCACCACTATTGCATCGGCCAGACCGCGCTCGACGGTGTCCCTTATGGCATCTTCAAAGTCGAAGAAGTGAACCGCGTGCTTGACGTGAACGTCGGCGAAAACCTTGATTCCGCTCGGGAGAAGCTTCCTCAGCCTTGCAAGCTCGTGGGCGATGCCCTCGATGATTCCCTGGTCGGTGAAGGCAACTCCGCTCAGCACGTTCACCCTTATGAAGTCCGCTTTAATCGCGTAGGCTATTGAATAGGCCGATATCCCGTCGTTCCTGAGGACGTTAATCCCGACCGGAACGCTCACCTCGTCCCTGACTGCCTTTGCTACGGCGGTGAAGGAAGCGACCGTCACCTTGTCAACGGTCTTTGGGAACGGGACGTCGCCGAAGTTCTCAATCATTATCGCGTCGAAGCCCGCATCTTCAAGGGTCTTCGCATCCTTTAGGGCGAGCTCAGTAACGGTCTCAAGGGTGCCGTCGTAGAGGTACGAGCCGGGGAGGGGCTTGAGGTGGACCATCCCGATGAGCGGTTTCCTCTCGAAGTCCATACCAACACCTCCCCAACCGTAGGGGGCTTCTCCTTAAACGGTTTCCGGCAGGTTAATATATTCCACCGCCAAATTAGGTTAGGTGTTGTCCATGGGAGAGCCCGAACTTCCGAAGGCCCTCGGGAAGGTTATTGAACCCGGGGAGCGCGTCCTCTACTCGGTCAAGAAGAAGGTAAGCCTCGAAAAGCCCAAGTGGCTTCTCGTTACGGACAGGAGGATTATCTACCTTGATGAGAAGATTCTCGGGAGGTACGACGTCAGGGCGTTGCCCTACCAGAAGCTCGAGAGGGTCACGGTCAAGCTGGGCATAATGAGCTCCGAGTTCATAATAGAAGGGGAGGAGAGCATAACGCTGAAGCTCGGCTGGATGGACAAGGAGGAGGCTCGGAAGACCATAAACGCCATCAAAGAGGCCCTCAACGCGATAGCGGTCGAGCCCGTGAGCATAGCTGTCAAGAAGGGCTTCACCAGCGAGGAATGGGTCCTCAACAAGCCGAAGGAGCTCGTCACGAGAACGGCCCCAATCTCGCACACTGCACCGGTTCAGGAGAAGAAGGAAGACCCGATGGACAGGCTGAAGAAGCTGAAGGAGCTCTACGATATGGGCGTCATAAGCCAGGAGGAGTACGAGGAAAAGCGGAAGAAGCTACTGGAGGAGATTTAGAGGATTACGGCTTCCTTCCCGAGGAGTTCTCTCCTCGATGTTTTCACAACACCTAGGAGGTATCCCCTCTCCGTGGGGTAGAGCCCCAGGACGGTAGTCGCTATTTCCCTGAGGAGTGCTCCAAAACCCCCCGGCCTGGACTCAACGACGTCAGAGTTCATAAGGTAGAGTGCTATCCTGTCTTCCTTGCCGACGAAGCCTGCAACGTTTCTTATGAGCCTAAAGAGTTCCCTATCTGTAAGAACCATGAACAGCTTGTGAAAACCGATGACGGGGTTTATCATTACACCGTCCCTCACCTTGGAGTATACCATCTCATAGTACTTGAAATCTATAGAATGTCTGTCAACGTCCACGGTTCCTATCACGTTTCCAACGTTTTTGGAGCCCCCTATCTTTACCACTGGCAAATCCAAAAGGTTGGACACGTCAAAACCCAAAGTTCTAAGTCTTGCTATGAACTCAGGGTACGTGTCGAGAACGTCATCCACCAGTATTGGTTTTCCTGCAGACGTTGCCCACTCAGCGATTAAGAGCAACAACAGCTCCACGGGAGAATCTGGGGAGTACTCGACGAGCACGGTCTCGCCGGGTCTAAGGAGCGATAGAAGCCCCTCAACACTGTTTGGCTCCATGGGTCATCCCCTACCAAAATTCGGCATGAAAGTATAAAAACGTTGTCAAACGAGCCTTCCCTCGACGATTGCCCTCGGTGAAAGAAAACTTGAAATTCTCTCAACCTCTTTTCCGGGTTTCAGTGTTCTGAGAAGCTCGAAGACGTTGCCGACGAGCATGTTGTCCTTGAACGGCCTGAGCTCACCGTTCTCAACCACGTAGCCGAGCTCGACCGTTAGCGAGAAGTCACCGCTTACGGGGTTGGCCGTGTGCTCACCGAAGACCTTCCTGACGATGACACCCTCGTAGTCCTCAAGGCTCTCCTCCCCGGGCTCGAGGATTAGGTTGCTCGTTCCGATGTACGGGACACTCCTAAAGGTTCTCAGCGCGTTTCCCGTGCTCTCCATGACGAGGAAAGAGGCGTAGGTGTTGTCGAGGAGGAAGTTTCTAACTATTCCGTCCCCGACGAGAACCGTTCTCTGGCCCGGACTTCCCTCGCCGTCGAAGGAGTAGCTTCCAGGGAGAGCCGGTAGGGTCGAGTCGTCCACGAGCGTGAAGGAACCTACCTCGTCGCCGGGCTTCGAGAACCTGCTCCTGCCGTGGTAAACTTCATCGCCGTAGAGGTTGCTCAGGAAGACCTCTACGATTGACGCCAGAGCGTTGGGTTCCAGAACGAGCTCCCCCGAGTAGGGTTCGAGCTTCCTCGCCCTCGCGCTCAGCCTCGCCTCGTCAATGGCCTTCTCAACTGCGCGCTCAAGCTCCTCAACCGGCTGGAGGGAGGTGAAGCTCTGCCTGTAGGAGCCCGTCCCAGGGGGCTCGCTGAGCACCGCATAGGCCGAAACTCCCATGTAGGTGGAGCGCTCTTCAAGCTCGATTCCGTTGGAGTTGACGACCCCGCTCGTCCCGACCGCGAGGGAGAGCGAACCCGATAGCGTCTCCTCTCCTTTCTTCTCCCGCATCAGCTCAGCGTATTCGAGGGCGAGCCTGTGGGCATCCTCGAAGGGAATCTCGTCAATCTCCCTGTCGTAGATTCCCCTGACGCGGTTCACCCTTCCACTGGTCGGAAAGCCCCTGAAGGGAACCTCGCTTATCTTCGTCAGCTTTATTGCCCTCTCCACCAGCTTCTTGAGTTCCTCCTCGCCCGGGTGGAGGCCCGTTATGTACGAGAAGCCGAGCCTGCCCTTTAACCCAACCCTGAGGCCTATTCCCGAGTAGAACTTCCTCTGGGAGCGCTCAAGGGTTTCCCTCTCGATTCTGAACGAGCCCGAGCGCCCGAACTGGTAGAATACTTCCCACTCGACGTTTTCGCTTTCAAGGAGCTTCACGAGCCTTTCAACTGCCTCAATCATCTCAATCCCCCCACGAGGGCCCTCGTGAGTATATGTGGCCCGCCGTCGTCAACCGGGACCCACTGGCCCTTTCCGCAGTAGCCCGGGAACTCAACGCGCGTGTCGTTTCCGATGGCCCTTATGTTCTTCAAAACGTCGAGGATTTTGCCCGAAAGCGCGACGTCGCGGACCGGTTCCTTAATCTCCCCGTTCTCCACGATGTAGCCGAGCTTCGCTCCGAAGGTGAACGTCCCGTTGGCGGTGTCAACTTCGCCACCCTTGTCGCCGAGCATGTAGAGGCCGTTCTTAACCTCCTCAAGGATTTCCTCGAAGGACCAGTCGCCGGGCTCGACGTAGGTGTTGCCCATCCTCACGAGGGGCTGATGGGAGTAGCTTTCAGCCCTCGCGTGGCCGTTGGGTTCGAGGTCGAAATACTCGGCCGTCTCCCTGTCGTTAAGGTAGCTGACGAGAACGCCGTCCTTGATAATCTCAACGCGCCTCGCTTTAATCCCCTCGTCGTCGTACGGGTAGCTCCCGAACTTGCCCGGCAAAGTAGGGTCGTCAACGACGTTCAAACCATCAACTGCTATCTTCTCTCCGAGCCTTCCAGCCAAGATGCTGTCGCCGTTCTTGACGGAGTCCGCCTCGACGGCGTGGCCCAAAGCCTCGTGGATGAAAACCCCCGTCAGCTCTGGGTCGGCTATGACGTCCATCTCTCCAGAGGGCGGTGAAGATGCCCTCAGAAGCTCAAGGGCCTTCTCCTTTACGTGGGCCGTCCAGTAGTGGAGGTCAATCCCATCGACCAGCTCCCAGCCGAGGGTCCCGCCGAAGCTCTTCCAGAAGTCCTGCATCTCGCCGTTTTCCTTGGCCGTTACCGAGAAGCCGAGCCTTATCCTTGGCACGACGGTTCTTATCTCGCTCCCGAGGGAGTTGAAGTAGAAGGTCTCGACGATTGAGTCGCCGTAGTTGACGGTCCTGCTGACGATTTTTTCGCCCCTGAGGAGGCCGTCGATTTCCTTGACGAGCGAGAGCTTCTCCTCGATGTCAACTTCCGTGAAGGGCTTCTTGACCTTGAGCTCAACCTCGTCTTGCAGGGGCTCGCCGAAGTAAATTCTCGCGTTCCCTCGGGAGAGCTTCGCTATCTTCATCGCCGTTTCTATTGCCTTCTCAAACCTCTCGCGGTCGTTGGCGCTCGAAAAGCCCCAGGTCCCGTTGAAGGCCCGCGCGCCGATGCCGAGCTCGGAGTTGCTCGAGAGCTCCCTCAGCTGGCCGTTGCTCATGACGAGCCTCCTTGAGGTGACCTTGACGAGCCTGATTTCATAGTAATCAAGGCCGTGTTTTCTTGCAAGCGCCTCAGCCTTTTTAACCAACCATTCCATACTCCCACCGCAGGGCATAAAAGGGAAGACCTTATATTCCTTGCCATAGATGGATGAACCACAGGGTTTAAGGGTTGAGAGATGGAGCGGAGGAACGAGATACTGAACTACATCCGCAACAGGCCCGGTGTGACGTTCCGAGAGCTGGCAAGGGAGTTGGGACTGGGCATCGGCGACCTGCAGTACCACCTCGGAAAGCTCGAAAAGGAGGGTAAGGTGTTTTCACGGAAGGTTGGCAGGAGGCGCTACATCTTTCCGGCCGGCTTCGAGGAAGAGGCTCAGCGGCTGCTAATGGCCATCTCCACGGAAACCCGAAGGAGAATCCTGCTCCTGCTCATGGAAGGTTCAATGAGTCAGGGGGAACTCGCCAGGGAACTCGGAGTCAGTCAGCCAACAGTGAGCTACCACATGCGGGAACTCGAGAAACTCGGGGTCGTTCGAGCTAAAAGAGCTGGGAAGAGCGTCCTCTATGAGATAACCTACGACCCATCAACGCTGGCGCGTCTAATCAGGGAGTACCGGCCGAGTCTGTGGGAGAGGCTGGCAGATAGCCTTATAGACATCCTGACCGGAATGGGTGAGGGTGAATGATAGAGATGCTCCTGGGTTTGATAGCAATGGTGCTCGCAATGGGGCTGGTGGTGGTTTCATACATAGCCTACAGGAAGAGCCACCTGCGGGCGGCGCTTTACCTTACACTGGCGTTCCTGCTCTTTGCGTTCAAGAAGGTTGTCGAGCTCTCTGCTGAGAGCAGGGCCATAAGACACGACATAAGCCTGATTGTTGATTCCTTGGAGGTTTTGGTTCTCCTGCTGTTCTTCCTGGCCCTGTGGAGGCGTTAAACTCTTGAACCACAAACGCTTTATTTGGCCTCTCTAATCCCTCCACGGGTGAAAGGATGAAGCGAGTGATGGCTTTAGTGGTGGCAATTTTCCTCCTGCTTCCTTTAGCGACCCCAGTGGGTGCCCAGTGTCTCAGCGAGGGACACACGGTTGTGATACACGCACCCGCGGTTGCCAAGACCGCCACCGGCGGCTTGAAGGGTGTAGTCACGGAGTTCGTCATAACCGTAACCCCGGGTCACGGGCACGTCTACATAGAGACGTGGCCGCTGGCGCAGGTTGACATGCAGGCCAGCGCAAGGCTTGCAGCCCAAGTTGCGGGGCGGGTCCTTGGGGTCAACATGAGCCGCTACGACGTTTTTATCCAAGTTCGCGCGAACACCTCAATCATCGGAGGTCCCTCCGCTGGGGGAACCATGACCGTCGGTATAATAGCGGCCCTAAAGGGATGGAAAATTAACCCCAACGTTATGATGACTGGAATGATTAACCCGGACGGCAGTATCGGCCCGGTCGGCGGAATCCTTGAGAAGGCGGCCGCCGCGCACCAGGCCGGGGTTAAGCTCTTCCTTATCCCGGAGGGTCAGAGGATTCAGTACGTCCAGGAGACCCAGAAGAAAGAAGTGGGGGGAGTTATCGAAATCAACAGTGAAACCAAGCCCGTGGATGTTGTCAAATACGCCGAGCAAAGGTGGGGGCTCAAAGTCGTTGAGGTCAAGGACATCTATCAAGCGGTTTACTACTTCACAGGCCACAGGCTTCCGAGGCCAAAGCCCCCCGAGAACGTTAAGATTGACACCTCGTTCCTCAAGAACGATGCCCTGAGCGACTACAAGAACACCACGGAGTACTACCAGAAGGTCATGAAGGAACTCAAGGAGAGCAACGTTGGCTACGAAACCTACGAGACGCTCCTCGCGGCCCTTCAGAACGTCGGTCAGATTCTCAACCAGTCTAAAAGGTACATCGACGAGGGAATGTACTACACCGCCCTGAGCAAGGACTTCCAGGCTAGGATAGTGATAAGGCACGTGGACTGGTACCTCCAGACGAACACACCACAGCAGGTTGAGGGGCTCCTAAAGAACACGAGCAAGGAGATAAAGCGCGTTGAGGCCTTTGTGGATAACCAGAGTATACGGGGAGTGACCATGCTTCAGGCCGTTGCCGCGGCTCAGGAGCGCGTTGAAGACGCCAAGAGCAGTCTTGACCAGGCGTGGAAGTACTACTACTCCGGCGACTACTGGGACGCCATAGGAAAGGCGGCCTACGCCTACGAAAGGGCCCAAACGGCCGTGCTCTGGACGAACCTCGGAAAGCGCTTTGCGAAGGGCAATCCCATAAGCAAGGACGTTATAAAGACGACGGCGAGGGACTACATAGATGAGTCCGACCTGATAGTTGCCTACATCGAATCCATGTACGGCGACGTGATAGGAAACAGTCTAACGAACACGATAGAGAAGGCCCAGGAGTACTACGAGGATGGAAAGTACTCCGCGGCGCTGTTCACGGCCATGCAGGCGCGCGTTCAGGGCGAGGTCTTCCTCGACACCCTTGCAATAACTAACTGGTCCGTCCTGATGGACAAGCTCAACATGATTAAAGGGGACGCCAAAACCGCCATAGGCATCGCCGAGGAGAAGGGGATAACGCCGATACTGGCAATAGCCTACTACGAGTTTGCCCAGAGCTTCGAGGAACTCGCCAAGAAGAACCAAAGCGTCGACGACCTCCAGACCGCAATGACCTTCTACATGTACGCCAAGGAAACCGCAAACCTGTTCCTATCAACTCCGCTCAACCCGGTTCCGAGCGTCCCGGCCGAGAACGCTACGGTCCCCAACGTCACCCTTCCAAGCCAGACCACCACCTCCAACCCGGTAAAGACCGGCACCACCGGCGAGGCTGACTACGGACTCATGGGGCTCTTCGCGATAGTTGCCTTCGTCGTCGGTCTGGCCGTCGGAAGGAAGCTTTAGCCCGGAAGGGCCTTCACTCCCTTCTTCTTTAACAGCTCGACCTCCCATTCCGCCAAGCTTGGGCAAACGGTACAGCCGAGACGGTAGAAGCCCTCGTAGTAGAGCGGGTGAAGCTTAAAGCCCCTCATGAGTATGAAGAGCTGGACCATGAACCCGCTCCAGAACTTTATCGGCATGACCTCGAGGATTCTTCCGAAGTCCGTCTTCCTCTCAACGACCGGTGGCTTGAGCCTTCTCCTCGCGCTCTCACCATCCCTGTCGCCGACGAGGAGAACGGGCTTCTCGAACTCCGAAACGACCGAATAGAGAGCTTCAACCTTCTTTCTCGTGCACCAGCGGTTCCGATGGGTCGGCATGCCGTACTCCTCGATGGGCATCGGAACGTCGACGCGGACGAGGTTAACGCCAAGCTTTTCTGCGAGCCCCTCGACGTATTCATCCGTTCCGGGCATCTCGTATTCCATCCTGACGTAGACAGCGGTAACCTCGTCGAAGACCTCCTTTGCTAAAATCAGCGTGGCCGTCGAGTCCTTTCCCCCGCTCCACGGAACCACGATGTCGTAGTCCCCAAAAGCCCTGAGGAAAGCCTTTGATGCTCTGGCAAAGGCCTCTATGTATTCCCGGTTGGCGGAGATGAGCGAGTCGAGCGAGACGTCCTCGGTGCAGGGGCACTTCCAGAGGACCTCGGTCGGAAAGCCTAGCTTTTTGCTCACCTCGGCCACCTTGTTCGGGCCGGAGTAATAGACCTCCTGGTTCATAGTCTTCCTCAGGACGAGCGAGTTCTCGCCGAGCTCGACGTCGAGGAGCGAGCGCATGGCCCTTCTGAAACCGTCGCCAAGGGCGAGGTAAATGTCGTAGTCCGGGTTAATTTCGAGGCCGAAGGGGTTCTCAGGGTTGAGGGCGTAGGTTCCCCTCCACTCGATGCCGAGGCGAAAGCGGGCTTTTATATCCTCGATGTGGGAGTAGAGCTCGTCAACGCGCATGTTTCTGACGCGCTTCGTCCTCAGAACCCTCGCGTAGAAGGGTTTTCTCGACTCCCTCAGAACCGGGAGGAGTTCCTCCATGAGGTCTTTCTCCTTCTCGCCGAGGAGGAGAAGGGGAATGTAGGGACCCTCAAGGACTCTCTCAAGGTTCTCGAGGACCTCCTCCTTGGTTCTCCCCCCGCCGAGGCTCTCAACCCTCAGGAAGCCCCCATAGTTCCTCTCGTTTATGTAGCTTAGAGCCTTCGCGTCCTTCCTTGCCCTCGCTATGAGCGCGAACATGGAAGGGGTTAAAAGGGGAGGCTTAAAAGTCTTCGTGCCGATGACGATAACTCCCTGCCCTGAGCTGTGATGAGACCGGCTTTCCCGAGGCTCAACAAACGTTTATATTAGCTTGCTTATTTTATTTAGCCAGGGTGATGCTCATGGGCAGGTACTTCGGCACGAGCGGAATCAGGGGTTTGTTCAACGAGTGCGTTACCCCCGAGCTGGCGTTGAGGGTTGGAAAGGCAGTCGGGACTTACCTCGGCGGGGGGAGAGTCGTCGTCGGGATGGACACGAGAACGAGCAGTGAGACCCTTAAAAGCGCCCTCGTGAGCGGGCTTCTGAGCACGGGCGTTGAGGTGATAGACATCGGCCTTGCCCCTACACCACTCACGGGCTTTGCAATAAAGCTTTATGAAGCTGATGCGGGCGTTACGATAACCGCCTCTCACAATCCGCCGGAATACAACGGAATAAAGGTGTGGCAGTCCAACGGGATGGCCTACACCCCTGACATGGAAACCGAGCTTGAGAGAATCCTCGAATCCGGGAACTTTAGAAAGGTCCCCTGGAACGAGATTGGGACGCTCAGGAGGGCCGACCCAAAGGAGGAATACATAAGGAAGGCCCTCGAGATGGTGAAGCTCAATGACTCCTATACGGTTGTCGTCGATTCCGGCAACGGCGCCGGCTCAATCCTCAGCCCTTACCTCCAGCGCGAGCTTGGAAACAGGGTTATTTCGCTCAACTCTCACCCGAGCGGTTTCTTTGTAAGGGAGCTCGAGCCGAACGCGAAGAGCCTTTCAGGACTGGCGAAAACCGTTAGGGTCATGAAGGCCGACGTTGGAATAGCGCACGACGGGGACGCCGACAGGATTGGGGTCGTTGACGACGAGGGTAACTTCGTCGAGTACGAGGTCATGCTCTCGCTCATAGCGGGCTACATGCTCAGGAAGTTCGGGAAGGGCAAAATAGTCACCACCGTTGATGCCGGCTTCGCTCTGGACGACTACGTCAGGCCCTTAGGCGGGGAAGTGATAAGGACGCGCGTTGGCGATGTAGCGGTAGCCGATGAACTGGCTAAACACGGGGGAATTTTCGGTGGCGAGCCGAGCGGGACGTGGATAATCCCCCAGTGGAACTTAACTCCGGACGGGATATTCGCGGGGGCGCTCGTCCTCGAGATGATTGACAGGCTCGAGCCGATAAGCGAGCTCGCAAAGGAGGTCCCGCGCTACGTAACTTTGAGGGCTAAGATACCCTGCCCCAACGAGAAGAAAGCTAAGGCGATGGAGATTATAGCACGCGAGGCGCTCAAGAGCTTCGACTACGAGAGGCTCATCGACATCGACGGAATAAGGATTGAAAATGGGGACTGGTGGGTTCTCTTCAGGCCGAGCGGAACCGAGCCTATAATGCGCATAACCCTTGAGGCCCACACCGAAGAGAAGGCGAAGGAGCTGATGGAGAAGGCTGAGAAGCTCGTCAGGAGTGCGGTGGAGCGGGCTTGAAATGAAAACTTACCTTCTTTACGCCCTCCTTGCGGCCTTCTTCGCTTCCCTCGTTCCAATCTTTGGAAAAATCGGCCTCAGGGACGTCAACCCAACGCTCGCGACCGCTGTGAGGGCCGTCATAATGGCGGTCTTCCTCGTCGGCGTCGCCCTCGTGAGCGGTGTAACTCGGGAACCGCTGGGCGGAAAGGCGCTGCTCTTCATAGCGCTCTCGGGGATAGCGGGCGCGCTCTCGTGGCTCTTCTACTTCATGGCTGTTAAAGCCGGTCGTGTTCCCGCTGTAGTTGCGATAGACAAGACGAGCGTCGCGCTGGCAATCTTCCTCTCGTGGCTCATCCTCGGGAGCAGGATGGACGTGAAAACAGCGGTTGGCGCGCTCCTCATAGTTCTCGGCGCGATTCTGGTAGCCCTTTAGGATTTTAAAGCTTTTTCAAGCCTTTTAACACTCTCTTCAACGTCGTCCTTGTCGAACTCTAAAAACTCTCCCTCTGGGAAGCGTTCCATGAGCTCCTCGAAGAGCAGTCCCGGCCCTTCCTTAACTTCAAATCCGAATTTCTCAACGACTTTCCTGCTATCCTCAAGCCTCTTCTCCTTGTCCATGTAGAAGAACGCTGGAATCAGGCCGTAATCGAAGGAATCTGGGTCGTTCGAGGTCGTGTGGAAGACACCGCAGGTTGGGGAGCCTTTAACGCCGACGAAGACCACCCGCTCCGGCTTCTCTTCAGTCAAAATTCTTCCTATGAAGTCCGCTATGACCTGAACCCTCTCGCGCATGCCGAGTCTCTCAAAGCTCTCCCTTCCCATCGGGGGCCTCGGCCAGCCGATTAGCTCGAACTCGGGGCAGGGGTATGCAAGAACCTGCCATTCCTCGCCGAGTTCGCCAATCAGCTTTCTCAGCTCTCCTGCCGTCCAGTATTCCTTCTCCTTGGGGCCTCTGTAAACGTAGAACGGGCTCAACAGGCAGGGAGCTACTATTAGGAGGTTCACGGTAATCACCCGATAACTTTTATCAGAGGAACCTTCTCGAAATCCGAGTCAAAGGTTAGAACGCGCTCAATTTCGTGTTCCGCGCAGGTTGCAACGATGAGGGCATCGTTGGGAAGCAGTTGATACTTCTCCCCAATCTCGGAGGCGAGTTCTATCGTCTTTTCGCTGATGGGCAGGATTCTGAGGAAACCGGCATCTCTCAGCTTTTTGAGGGACTCGCCCACCTTTTTATACACAAAGAGGTACTCGCTCAGGTGTTTCTTCAAGTCGCGGGGTCCTTTCAGGCCGTCCTGAATTGCGAGGGTAAACATGACCTTGTACACGGTCTCCGAAAACACAACGGGATTTATGACAAGAATATTTCCCTGATTTATGGTCTCTCTGACAAGATCTCTGGCCTTAGGGTCTCCGAGATGGAGGCCGACCAGAACGGAGGAATCGACGAAGACCTCAGAGCGACTCATAGTATGCCTCCTTGAGGCGCTTGTAGTCGATTTTTTCGACCTTTCTGATGAGCATGGAGTCAAGTATCTCGTCAATGTCGGGAGTTACTACTATCCTCACCCTCGCGTGCTCCGGCAGGTTGAGCTTCTTCAGGGGCTTCAGCACGCCGTTCTCGTAAACCGCCTCTATAATCTCCGCCATTCCAGTTCCCAATAGTTCCTGATTCCGTGGTCCTTTAATATTTTTCGTGATTACTCACCCAGCACGATTTTTGCGAGGTCGTTGGGCGTTAGTACTTGAACCTCGCTTCCTTTTAGTCCTTCCCTCAGTGCTTTGTCCCCCGTTGCAAGTGGAACGTTGAAAGCCAAAGCAAGCGCTACGTAGGGCACATCCTTTGGGTCGGGCGTTATCTCCCTTGCCCGAGGCAAATAAGGCCTCAGCTCCTCTTTAGGGACGTTACGGTCTGACTTCGGATAATCTCGAGCATCTCAAGGAGTTCATCTTCTTTGAGTTTTGTGAGACTGAGAATTCTGTCCCATTTCTCGTCGATTTCTCTCCAGAAGAACTCGGGAACGAGAAACCTCACTTTCCTCACCACATAATTCCACGCGAAAATCAAGTGTATCTTGCCCCTGCTGTGGAGTGCCGAGAAGACGAGGTTGAAGTCGAGAACTGACTCCATCTAAACTACCTATACCTCTTTGCGAGGTCTCGCTTGAGCTCCTCGGCGAGCTTCTCGGCGTCCTCCTCACGTAACTCACTCTTTTCTGCCAGTTTGATGAACCTGCTGGCCTTTCGTATTCTTTCCTCGATTTCCTTGATGGCCTCGAGCTCTATCCTCTTCCTGAGGGCTGGGGTTAGGTATTTCTCAATCTCGTCGGGTATCCTCACAACTATCTCGCCCATTTTCTCACCAACTTCCCTTACTCCCGACTCCCTTTAAGCCTTGCTCAGCTCCTCGATAATCCGCTCCACCTTCTCCCTCAGCTCCTCTAAGGTTCCCTCGTTGACTATGACGTAGTCAGCCAGACCCTTGAGTTTGCTCGTGTGATACAGGCGCTCCTCGGCGTCGTCCATAGCTTTGAAGTCTTCGAATGTCTTGATTCCCCTGTCCTTGCTGGCCTTCCTTCTCATCAGGCGCTCGAACCTTACCTCCGGCCTCGCCTCGATGTAGATGACCTTTCCGCCGAGCCTCTTTATTGCCTCGATTTCCTCCCGCGAGCGGACGCCGTCTATGACGACCTTCTTGCAGTTCCTCTTCTTGTCAACGGTGAGTCGAATTAATATGTCCCCGCCGTATTTGTCCTTCAGGTACTTTCCGAACTCTATGAGTTTCTCGCGCGTCGGCTCTGCCTTCTCTGGCAGTTCCGGAATCCAGGAGTAGTCTGAAACGTTGTGGGTCAGCAGGTCAATCAGCGGCTCACTGCAGGAAACCCTGCAGAAGCCCTTCTCCTCGAAGAACTTGGCAACGGTAGTTTTTCCAGCGGCTATCTTTCCAACGACCCCGATTATCATCTTCTTCGCCTCCAGTATCGCCATACAACCTTGGCCCCATCTGTTGACTCCATGAGGCCGTCGTAGGTGAGTTTGGCGACGAACTCAAGGAGGGCCTTCTCATCGACCATCGTGGGGAACTCGAAGCCAAAAAGGTACTTCAGCTCGAAGAAGCCGATGTGGAGAAGCCTGAAGGGGTTGAGGAGGTAAACCCCATCCCTCTCGTCCAGCGGGAATGGAAAATCCGCTAAGACGAGCTTTGCACCCCTTTCCCTGGCGATTCTCACAAGCTTGTCCTCGTCGGGGAAGAACAGCTCCGTAAGGTCCCCTTCAACGGCTTCGTACTCGAGCCTTGGAAAGATATACCTCAGCCCGATTGCCTCGTAGGGGAGCTTGAGGGCTTTAGCAAAGCCGAGGAGCGGTTTGGCGGAGAAGCTCAGGAAGACGAGCGTTTTCAGGTTTCCCGTAACTTCGGGCCACTCCCTCGGCGGGAACCTACGCTCCGCTTCGATTATCGGCGTTAGGAACTCGAGCTCTTTGGGAAGGAGCCTTTCAGCCTCGTCCAGCTTTTTCCGCTTTATTTCAAGGTCGAGGTTTGAATAGACCGTAACCTGCCTGACTCCAAGCCTCTCACGGAGCTTCCCGATGACGAGACTGTTGCCGATGACGACGCTCTTGTCCGTTCTATCGTGGGCTATGATAAAGAGCTTGTCCCCCTTTGGGTCGTAGCGAACCTCGTCTATTCTGAAGGGGCTCTCTGGAAGGCCGTGCTCAAGCCTTATTTCCCGAACGAGCTCTTCCAGCCTTTCCCTGCTCCACATTCGTATCCCATCAAACTACCCAGGACGGTTTTTGAACCTTCCGGGGTACTAATTGGGAAACAATCAAAGTGCACCTGCTCACTTGAGTCCCTTAACCAGCTCCTCAAGAACGCCGAGGAACGTCTCAACCTCCTCAAGGCTGTTGTAGACGTGGAACGAAGCCCTCACCGTCCCGTTTATTCCTAACTTCTTCATCACCGGCAGGGCGCAGTGGTGGCCGGAGCGAACCATTATGTTGTTCTCGTCGAGTATTGCCGCGACATCGTGCGGGTGGAGCGGTGGGACGTTGAAGCTAACGACTCCAGCGTGCTTGTCGAGGTTCCTCGGCCCGTACCAGGGAATTTCGAGCTCATCAAGGCCTTCCGTAGTTCTCTTAACGAGCTTCCTCTCCTGCCTCTCGATTCTGTCTAACCCAATTCTCTCGATGTACCTTATTCCTGCAGCCAATCCTATCGCACCGCCTATGTTCGGCGTTCCGGCCTCGAACCGCTCCGGTGGCTCGGTCAGCTTGTAGGAATCCAAATCAACGTCCTCAATCGTCCCACCGCCGATTAGCGGCGGCTCGAAGACGTCAAAGAACTCCTCGTTAATGTAAAGGACGCCTATCCCAGTCGGCCCCATCGGCCCCTTGTGGCCGGAAAAGGCCAGAAAGTCCGCGTGGAGCTTCTTAACGTCAACCTCCATATGCCCGGCGCTCTGTGCCGCATCGACGACGAATATCGCTCCTTCCTCCTTCGCCATCTTTCCGAGCTCCTCGACCTCGTGGATAACACCGAGCGCATTTGAAACGTGCTGAACCGCGACGAGCTTGGCTCCCTTAATCTTCTTTTCGGCGTCCGCCAAATCGAGGTTGCCCTCGTTGTCCCCGTCGATGAACTCGAGCCTAAGGTTGAGCTTTTTAGCTAATCTCTGCCAGGGAAGTAAATCCGAGTGGTGCTCGTACGGGGTCGTGACTATCTTGTCCCCCTGCTTGAAGATGCCCTCAAGGCCGAGGGCAACAAGGTTGAGGCTCTCGCTCGTGTTCTTGGTGAACGCTATCTCCTCGAACTTCGCGTTGATGAAGTCCGCGACCACCTTCCTGCTCTCCTCGTACTTGTGCGTCGCCATCTGGGAGAGCCTGTGCACACCGCGATGGACGTTGGCCCTGTACTTAAGGTAGTACTCGTCCATGGCCTCTACAACCGGCTTCGGCGTGAGCGAGGTTGCCGTGTTGTCGAAGTAGATAACCTCGCTCGTCAGCGGTATGTCCTTCCTAACATCTTCCGGAATCCTCACGCTACCACCTCCAGAACCCCGGCGCAGTCGTAAACAATCCTCGCGATTTCCTCTCCTTTCTTTGCATCCTCTAAGAGTTTGACGATTATCTTCCCGCTCGGGTAAACGCTGACCTCGTAGCCCTCCATCTCCAGGATTAGCATCATCCCGGACAGGAGCTTCTTGACGGTGTAGCCCCTCTCCTTCAAACACTGGGCTGTCTTGGTTAGATCGAGCTTTATCCTCTTCTCCCACGAGTAGGCCCCTATAACGACGCCCTTCATCGTGACGCAGGGTTTCGAGATAATCACCCTTCACCACCGCTTTTATCTTCGCGGGAGCATTTATACCGCTTTCCTGAACCTGAGGTTGGAAACAAGAATGAACCAAATCATTTATAAGGCGTGTTACTTTTTTGCCCAATGGTGATACGAATGAAGGTTCTCGTGAGCGGTAAGGGCGGCTGTGGAAAGAGCACGATAAGCGCGATGCTCGGCAAGTATCTGGCCGGAAAAGGCTACCGCGTGCTGATAATAGATGCCGACGAGTCAAACCCGGGTCTCTACAGGATGCTCGGCCTCCCGAAGGTGAAAACTCTCGCCGAGCACCTCGGAGGGAAGAAGCGGGCCAAAATCCTCATGGCGGCTGAGGGACAGGGCGAACTCGACGAGGAGCTCTTCAACTGGACGCTCGACGAGATTCCTGAGGAGATTCTGGCCAGGAAGGGCAACCTCGCCGTTCTGACAATAGGAAAGATTGAAGAAGCTGAAGAGGGCTGTGCCTGCCCCTACGGATTCCTTGCCCGAAAGCTCCTCGAGGGCATAAAGCTGAAGGAGGACGAGGTCATCATCGTCGACACCGAGGCGGGCATAGAGCACTTCGGAAGGGGCGTTGACAAGTACGTTGACGTCGTTATCGACGTCGCAGAGCCATCGGCCGAGTCCATAGAGCTTTCGAAGAAGATAAAAGCGCTGAGCGAGAGCCTCGGCCTGAAGCACGTCTTCGTTCTCAACAAGGCTCTGCCCGGCGTCGAGGAGGAACTGCCGGTCAAGCCCGACGTGGTGATTCCCTTCGACCAGAACTTCATACTCGACAGCCTGAAGGGCAAGGAAGTTGAGCCGATAGAGCAGATAGAGGAACTGTGGAGGATAATCAACGGATGAACACATTCGGAGAGCTTTTGGCAGTCTGACGTTGCCTTCTTGTGTTTTTACACATTTCTGTAAACATTTGCGGGATTTTTTCGGAATCTTTCGGCGGTTCTTTGTCAATTGGGGCTCCTCACACCCTTGTTTCGACGAACGGCTATTCTGATTTCGGCATTCGGCTAATTAGACTTTCCTAATTCTTTTTCGACTTTTGTCGTTTATCACTTTGACAATCAACGAAAGAATTTTAAGGTTTCCTAATTCTCATTTCTGAGAAGCGAGGTGGTGTTATGCAGATAGGCGAAGGGTTCCTCAAGGAGAGGTACCTGCCATTGGAGGCCTTCAGGGAAGAGCACAGGAAGTCCATCGAGAACATCGAGGATTTCTGGGCCGAGCAGGCGAAGGTTCTCGACTGGTTCAAGACCTGGGAGAAGGTCCTCGATGACTCAAAGGCACCCTTCTTCCGCTGGTTCGTTGGGGGTCAGCTCAACGCGAGCTACAACGCTCTGGACAGGCACGTTAAGGCAGGAAAGAGAAACCGCGCCGCGATAATCTGGGAGAGCGAGCGCGGTGAGACGAGAACGTTAACCTACTACGAGCTCTACCGCGAGGTGAACCTCTTTGCTTCAGCGCTGAAAAACCTCGGTGTCGAGAAGGGTGATAGGGTCGTCATCTACATGCCCCTCGTTCCAGAAGTGGTCATAGCAATGCTCGCCAGTGCGAGAATAGGGGCGATTCACAGCGTCGTCTTCTCCGGCTTCTCGGCGGAAGCATTAGCAACGAGAATCAACGACGCCAAAGCCAAGGTTGTCATCACCGCCGACTACCTCTACAGGCGCGGTAAGAAGCTCAACCTCAAGGGGATAGTGGACAAGGCCCTCCTCGAAACGCCGAGCGTCGAAAGCATCGTCGTCCTCAGGAGGGAAGAGAACGGCGTTAACATGGTTGAGGGCAGGGACTACGACTGGAACGAACTCCTCGACGGGGCCGAGCGCTACGTTGAGCCCGTTCCGGTCGAGAGCAACCACCCGCTGTTCATCCTCTACACGAGCGGAACCACCGGAAGGCCCAAGGGAATCGTCCACTCCACCGGGGGTTACCTCGTCTACGTGGCCAAAACGATGGAGTGGGCGTGGGGAATAACCGAGGGCGACCTCTTCTGGAACACCGCAGATGTTGGCTGGATAACGGGCCACAGCTACCTCGTTTACGGACCCTTAACGCTCGGCCTTACGGTGATGATGTACGAAGGTGCCTTGAACTATCCAAAGCCTGACAGGCCCTGGGAGCTGGTGGAGAAGCACGGGGTAACGATATTCTACACCGCCCCAACGGCAATCAGAATGCTCATGCGCTACGGCGACGAGTGGGTGAAGAAGCACGACCTCTCAAGTTTAAGGCTCCTCGGTTCGGTCGGCGAGCCGATAAACCCGAGGGCCTGGAAGTGGTACTACGAGGTCGTTGGCGGTGGAAGGTGCCCGATAATCGACACCTGGTGGCAGACCGAGACCGGTGGCTACATGATTTATCCCTCGGCAGGAATACAGCTGCCCCCACTGAAGCCCGGCTCGGCTACTTTTCCGGGTCTCGGCGTCGATGCAGACGTTCTCAGGGCCGACGGAAGCCCGGCGGAGCCGAACGAGCGCGGCTACCTCGTGATAAAGAAGCCCTGGCCGGGAATGCTCCTCGGAATCTGGGGCGACGACGAGCGCTACATCCGGACCTACTGGCAGAGGTTCAGCAGGCCCGACGAGGGAATCTGGATTTACTACCCTGCTGACTACGCTATGAAGGACGACGAGGGCTACTTCTGGATATTCGGCAGGGCCGACGAGGTGCTGAACGTTTCGGGCCACAGGATTGGGACGGCCGAGATAGAGCATGCTCTGGTCCTCCACCCGGCAGTTGCCGAGGCCGCTGTGATAGGAAGGCCCGACGAGATTAAGGGCGAGGTGCCCGTTGCCTTCGTAATCCTCAAGGAGAACTGCGTCCCGAGGGAGGGCCTGAAGAAGGAACTCATAGACTACGTCAGGGAAACCCTCGGCCCGATAGCGGCCCCGGCAGAGGTCTTCTTCGTCAACAAACTGCCGAAGACGAGGAGCGGGAAGATAATGCGCCGCGTTCTAAAGGCCCTCGCCAGCGGAAAGGGCCTCGGCGACCTCTCAACGCTGGAAGACGAGGCGAGCGTGGAAGAAGTGAAAAAAGCTTTGGAAGGCTTCGAGATGCGTTAGCATATCCTCGGCACGGGGTCTCCGGCAGGGGGCTCCATGAAGCGCTTTCCGCCGATTCCGGTTTCGAGGAGGACCTTCCCTCTGTATTCTTCTATTACCTCGCCGACTATCGCCGCGTCTTTTCCCCTCTTCGTCTTCCTCATCGCCTCAAGGGCTTCTTCCGCGTGCTCCCTGGCAACGACCATAACCACTTTCCCCTCGTTCGCCACGTCGTAGGGACTGATTCCCAACATCTCGCTCGCGGCCCTTACCTCGGGCTTCACGGGTATTGCATCCTCCCTGACGAGGATTCCGACGTTGCTCTTCCTCGCTATCTCGTTGAGGGCGTTGCTCAGCCCGGCCCTCGTGGGGTCCTTCATCGCGTGTATATTTTCCCAGCCGATGGCTTTTGCAACCGCTTCAACGACCTCCCACACCGGCGCGACGTCGCTCTTCAGCTCGGTTTCGAAGGCTATGCCCTCCCTGTGGCTCATCAGCGCTATTCCGTGGTCTCCTATCGTCCCGCTGACGAGGACTATGTCTCCTACCTTCGCCCCGGCGTCGCTTACCGGCTTTTCCGCGATTCCAACTCCCGCGGTAATCACGAACATCTCTATGGGCTCTTCAACGACCTTCGTGTCGCCGGTGACGATTGGAACGGGGACTTCCTTAGACGTCTCGTCCATCGAGCGGAGAACCCTCTCAAGGACTTGCATGTCAAGGCCTTCCCCGATAATCATCGAGTTTGCTAAGGCTAAAGGCTTCGCGCCCATCACCGCCAAATCGTTGACCGTTCCGCTTATCGCGAGCCTGCCTATGTCACCGCCGGGGAAGAAGAGTGGCTTGACGGTGTGGCCGTCTATCGTAAAGACTATGTGCTCATCGCCGATGGGTATCGTCGCCCCGTCGTCGAGCTGGTCGAGTCCTATTCCCCCGGCGCTCTTGAGGGTCAGGGTCTTCAGTATAACGTCCCTCAGGAGCTCCTCCATTATTTCTCCGCCCGCACCGTGTTCGAGCTTTATCTTTTCACCCATCTTCAACCCTCCAGAAAGCCTTTCGAAGTTAGATAGCGCCTCGTAAATTCGAGGAACTCTTCGGCGCGCCGTATGTTTTCGCGCGCCTCTTCCTCGGTTATATCAACCACGAAGGAGTAATCCGCGGTCTGCCTGAGATTAAACGCGGTTCGAAGGTGTGTGAAAAACTTGTGGGAAACTTCTCCAGTCTTCACGAACTCCCTGCCGAGGAGCGCTATGACTGCGGAATGCTTCGAAACCCTTATCCCCTTCGTCAGCAAAATAGCCTCTGCGCAGTAGAACATTGTGTAGTACGCCCTTGAGAGCGCGAAGGCATAAAACCCCTTCTCCAGCAACGTCTTTGATGCCTCAAGGCTCCTCTCTGCTTTTTTCAGGATCTCCTCGTACCCGCTCATACCTTGACACCTTCCGCGTAAACGTTCTGAATCAGCGGGTCGTGCTCCATTCTGGGATTAATCGGGTAAACGATGAGCGAGACAACTAACCCTTTCTCCAGAACGTATTCCTCTGTGATTTCACTGAGTTGGTCGTGCTCTTCGAGCGTTAGCCTTCTCCTTACCATGACAATCACGTCAACGTCGCTGTCTTCTTTAGCTTCGCCCCTCGCGTACGAGCCGAAGAGGATAACCTCGACTAAGTCGTCGCCGAGGATTTCGATGAGCTTTTCCTTCACCTCGCGCAGGATTTCGAGGAGCTCTTCCCTCGGGATTACGGGCATCGTTTTTCCCTCAGATAACTTTCCATCTTTCCACTTAAACCTTCACAGCATCAAATCCTCCCTCGTCAGGTAGCCCTCCAGGTACAGCCCGCCGAGGAAGGCCTGGCCGACGTTTATCCCGTTGTCCCCGCGCGGGACCTCCGTTGTAACGTGGAACTTAAGGCCCGACGCCTCAACAGCTTTCCTCACGGTCTTGACCATGGGCTCGTTGTAAGCGACACCACCGCTCATTACGACGTCCTTCACGCCGAACTCCTTAGCTTTCTCGATGGCAACCCCCGCAAAGACCCTGGCGAGGGCCAGGTGAACCGAGTAAGCGATGTCCGCCGGCGAGGCCTTTTCGAGGAGATCCAGCGCCTGCACGAACAGCTCCTCGACCTTTAGGAGTTCCCCCTCCACAGGCACCTCGAACTTGAGGTCGTTCTTGCCCTTCATCGCGAAGCTCTCGAGCTTCATCGCCGGCTCGCCCTCGTAGTGCCTTCTGTAGGCCACGTTGAGCAGAACCGACAGGGCGTCGAGAACCCTTCCGGCTGATGAAGCGTAGGCGAGGTTTATCCCCTTGGCGAGCTGGTTCAGGGCGACTGAGAACTCCACCTCGCCGTACTTTAAGCTCCCTATCGCCTTCGGACAGCACTTCCTTATGACCCCTTCAAGCTCCTCAACGCTGTAGACCTTGCTCAGGATTCCCATCAGAGCCCTGAGAGGGTAGTAACTCGCCAGGTCTCCGCCGGGAAGCGGGTAGTAGTCTATATGAGCCAGCCTCTCCACGTCCTCGTAGCCGAGGTAGAGCACCTCACCGCCCCACGTGTTGCCATCGGTTCCGTAGCCCACTCCGTCAACGGCTATTCCTACAGCTGATTCGAGGTTCTTCTCGGCTAAGACACTCGCTATGTGGGCGTAGTGGTGCTGAACCTGGAGCAACTCGACGTTCAGCTCGTTCGCTAGCTCCATAGCGAGCTTTGTCGTGTTGTAGGTTGGGTGGAGGTCGGCAACGATTAAATCGAACTCCTTAACCCTTAGGATTCTCTTGAAGTGCCCTATCGCTTCCCTCATGAACTCAAGAACCTCGACCTTTCCGGTGTTGCCGATGTACTGGCTCGGGTAGACCTTTCCGTTTTTAGCAACTCCAAAGGCGTTCATCAGCTCCGCACCGACCGCCAAACCGCGGTAGCTGAAGGGAATCTCTATCGGGAGGGGCACAAAACCTCTGCTTCTCCTAATAACGGCCCTCCTTCCGTCAACGAAGCGAACCACGCTGTCGTCCGCGCGGTTGAGTATCTTCCTGTTGTGGAGCAGGAAGTAGTCGGCCACCCCTTTCAGCTCCTCGAAGGCCCTGTCGTTGTCCTTGACCATCGGCATTCCCGGGTAGTTCGCCGAGGTCATCACGTAGACCTTCGTCTTGCTCCAGTGGAAGAGTATGTAGTGCGTTCCCGCGTAGGGGAGCATGACGCCGATTGTATGCAAGCCGGGCGCGAGGTTCTCGGGCAGGGGGAAGGGTTCCCTCTTGCGGAGCGTCACGATGGGTCTTCTATAGCTGGTCAGCTCCTCCTCTTCAGCGTTGCTAACGTAGGCGAAGCTCTTGACCGTCTCAAGGCTATCTGCCATTATCGCGAAGGGCTTCTGGGGCCTGAAGGTTCTCTTCCTCAGCTCGGCAACGACGTCTTCCCTTGTCGCGTCGCACGCCAGATGGATTCCGCCGATTCCCTTGATGGCCACTATGTAGCCCTTATCAATCAGCTCCGCCGCCTTCCTCAGCGGGTCGCCCGTGATTTCCTCCCCGTCGCTCGTGTAGAGACGGTAGCTCGGCCCGCAAACGGGACAGCAGACGGGTTCAGCATGGTAGCGCCTGTTCAGGGGGTCTTTATACTCGCTCTCGCAGAAGTCGCACATCGGAAATTCCTTCATCGTCGTGTTCTCGCGGTCGTAGGGCAAGTCCTCGATGATTGTGAACCTCGGCCCGCAGTTGGTGCAGACGATGAATGGGTACATGTAGCGCTTGTTCGTCGGGTCGAAAAGTTCTCTCAGGCAGTCCTCGCAGATGGCTATGTCGGGCGGAATTATCGAGTCCCCACCGCTTCCGCCCTTCGAGCTTTTCTCGATGTAGAAGCGGTCGAAGCCCTGGGGCGGGATTTCCTTCTTCTCGAGCCTGTCAACCCTCGCGAGGGGAGGTTTTTTCCGGTAGATGTCCTTGATGAATGCCTCTATGTCCTCTTCCCGGCCCTCTACGACTATCTCGACTCCGGCATCGCCGAGGTTCTTGACGTAGCCCCTCAGGTTGTGCTCGTGCGCTATGCGGTAAATGAACGGCCTGAATCCAACGGCCTGAACGATGCCCTGAACGTGAATACGGTAAGCCTTCATGCCCACCCACCGGTTTTCTTTCCACTTTTAGGGCCTTTATAGGTTTCCAAAACCAAAAGTTGAAAACGAGAGTGGAGTTTTGAACCTTTGGTGTTAGAACAACGCCCCGTACTTGTAGAATATCGAGCACGTTCCCTCGTAG